>NZ_JBNNVG010000027.1:0-74542 GCF_050280425.1 Lysinibacillus sp. NPDC093190
TCAACAACCGACCAAGAAAATGTCTTGGTTGGAAAACTGCAAACGAGGCTTTTAATGAGCAATTGTTGCACTTAATTTGACAAATCATCATATCAAAAAATCTAAAAGAAACGGATTGAATCCATTCAATATTGTCTAATTCATTATTGTTTAAAAACATATGTAATACCGTTGAAAATAAGTATGCTTGAACCGTATTACTTAAAAAACTCAAAATTAATAAACTATACCCCACTAACTCTATTCTTTTACTATTTCTAAGAGTAAATACATCCCCAACAATCACTGATTTAACAAATTTCCATAGTAAAATAAAAATTGACATAAAAATCAAAGCAAAGATCATCAAGAGTAAAATTAATACGATTGTTTCACTTTTATCATAAACAAAATTATTCATTATATCTTTATTAAAAAAAACAGTTATTCCATTAATTTTAAAAGAAATGTCAATGTTAGAATCTAAAACTAGTTTACTAATCTTCTCACCAGAGACTGTTAAAGCTACAACGAATAAACCAAAAAGTAATAAGATAAATGAAGAAATGATTACTATAGTAGATATTAATAATACATTTAATATTCTCAAACTCATTTTAATATTACGAATTGCTAACGATTGATCCATAACTGCTTCTAACACCCCTTATTATTTGTTCTTTAAATCTTCCCCAATTATTTCACACCCTAGTTTTGAAAGATTATCTTTTAAATAACTTTAACTTCAAACTTTAAGTTTCGGATATAGTATATATTATAAGCTGATTTCAGTGTGATTCCACATAACTATTTAATAGCAGCTTCATGAACTATTTTTTTCAATTCGACTTTTGCTCTAATTAAGGACATACTAACAATTATAGATATTTATCATAAACGAACATTCCAAAAAGTATATAAAATGTTTAGAACTTGATATAGTATGTATTTAGGAAAAAATCAATTTGTTCTGGTGGTGTATATATGAAGAAGTTCATTATGGATTTTTTAATGATTACGATCGGGGCGCTGCTTTTTGCACTGGCTGTAAACTTATTTGTTATACCTAATGATTTAGGTGAAGGTGGCGTAACAGGTTTAACGATTATCTCCTATTATTTATTTGGATGGTCGCCAAGTATTGTGAGCTTTGCGCTAAACGCAGCTTTATTAGTAGTTGGCTATAAATTTTTAAGTAGGCAAACGACTATTTATACGATTATTGCAGTATCCCTTCATTCACTGTTTTTACATTTAACAGAATCGTGGTCGATTTCTTCAAATGAAATTATTGTGAATGCTATTTTTGGCGGGGTGTTTGCTGGAGTTGGTATAGGCCTAATTATAAGAGTTGGTGGAACAACAGCCGGTTCAACAATCTTAGCTAGAATGACGAACAAATATTTAGGCTGGAGTATTAGTTACGGTTTATTGTTTTTTGATTTAATAGTTGCTTTTTCATCTTACTTTATTATCGGAGCAGAAGCATTAATGCTTACTGTCATTATGCTTTATGTCGGAACAAAGGTGATGGAGTTTGTTATTGAAGGTGTAAACCCGAAAAAGGCCGTTACTATTATTTCGAAAAAGCCAGAAGAGATTGCAAGTCATGTGAATGGTTTTATGAATCGAGGCGTGACGGTCCTATCAGGCCATGGCTATTATACGAAGGAGCAAAAAGAAATTCTGTATATTGTCATTAGTAAACAGGAAGTTGTAAAACTAAAGAAAATCGTCAAAGACATAGACGCGGATGCCTTTATTGCTATTCATGATGTACGAGATGTTTTTGGACATGGATTTATTGAATTATCTAAGGCTTAGTGAGGCTCATCTAAACTGAAAAAACACCTTTTGTTGAAAATGGGGATTATCCCTTTAAAAATCAACATAGAGGTGTTTTTTCTATTGAACATACTTTAGCCCATCATAACGTAGGGTTGATTTCCGTTCCGGCTGGGCGCTTCCCTGGGAGCATCCGATGAGCCAAGGAAATTTCAATAATCCTATCTAAAAGTTTTGTATAAGTAATTCCTGCCGAGGATGCACTTTTTGGGAGTAGGCTGTTTTTTGTCATCCCAGGCAATGTGTTAACCTCCATGACATATGGGATTCCATCCTTGATCATCATATCGATTCTGGCATAAACACTACATTTTAATGCGCTATAGCAGGCTTTTGCGGCTTCAGCAACACGTTCATGTATGGCAGGCGGAAGTTCTACTACCTCCTCTATCGTAGCGGCATCCTCATATTTCGCTTTATAGTCAAAGAACTGCGCTGTATGGCGAATTGAAATAACCGGTAATAGCTCCCCGTCCAAAATGGAGCATGTTATCTCTTCACCCTTTATATATTTTTCAATAATGATTTCTGCATCCCATTTGAATACTTCCGCAACTGCTGTTAGTAAGGCATCCTTATCGTGTACTATTTTTACCCCTACACTGGAACCACCCGAATTAGGTTTTACTACTAACGGATACCCCATTTTGTCTAATTCATCGAACTGAAGCTCATTGATATTCGAAAGATGAAGCCAATCCGGTGTTTCAATGCCCTCATAACGTAGAATTTTTTTCGAAATATTTTTATCCATACAAATACTGCTTGAAAGTATACCACTACCTGTATATGGAACGCCCATAGTTTCTAGTACACCTTGAATCGTGCCATCCTCTCCAAACTTGCCATGTAGTGCTAATAAAGCAATATCGATATTTCTCACCTTTTCAATAAGCTCTGCCTTGTCATTTACTTTAATAGCTACCGCTTCGTATTTACTCTTATCTAAATGAGTGATCATTTCTTCCCCTGTCATAATAGAGACTTGCTTTTCTGAGGAAACGCCCCCCATAATAACGCCAACTTTCATATGTTCAACTCCCCATTTCATTTTTCAAAGTATCACCAATAATCTTAATACCACGGACAATATCCTCTTCTTTGAGCCGAGAAAATCCTAATCGAAAGGTGTTACTACCTTCGTCATTGCTGTAAAAAACGTCACCAGGATAAAAGACGACTCCTTTTTGATAGCACTTTTCCAATAGTGTACGAGCACTCATTCCTTTTTCTAGCTCAATAAAGAGATGAAGTCCACCATCTCCTGTCATTCTTTTAAAAGGAATGTATTGATAGCAGGCTTGACGTGCTAGCTCATATTTTTTCTTATATACGAACTTGGCCTTTTTTAAATATTTTTCAAAATAACCATCCTGTAAATATTGATAAAGTACTGCCTGATCTAATGTCGATGTATGAATTGTACGGGCTCTTTTCATACTTTCCAAACAGTGGATGAGTTCCTTATCTGCTAATATCCACCCAACACGTAATCCCGGAAAAAGAATTTTGGAAAAGCTACTAATATAGATAACATTGTTACCCGCTCCAATAAAGGTCATTAACGGTGCTAAATGTGAGCCTGAATAACGTAATTCCTCATTAAAGCCATCCTCCACAATCGGAATTTGATATTGTGAAAAAAGCCTAATAATTTCAGCTCTTTTTTCAGAGGATGTAACAATACCTGTCGGATTATGATAGGACGGGATTAAGTAGGCAAAATCAAATTCCTTTTCCGATAAGCTTTTCTCAACTTGTTCAATATCGATACCGTCATCCTTCATGTCGATTCCGTGGATATCAAATCCATGTAAGCGAAAAAGCTTCAATGCCGCATGATGAGTTGGATTTTCGCAAATGACACGCCCAGATTTTTTTGCTAAGGAAGATAATAAAATATCCAATCCCTCGGTAAAGCCATTCGTAATCAAAATATCCTTGTTGGAGATATCTACACCTTTCACTTCCATATAGTGAAGAAGGTACTCGATTAAAGGTTTATAACCCTTTGCGTATCCGTAATTCAAAACGACATCTCCTTCAAGGGACATCCGGGTCAGAAAGGCTCTTTTAAAATTTTCAACATCAAAAAGCTTTTCTTCGGGGGCAACACTATTGAAGGAAATCATCCCTTTTTCCCAGTGAATATCTTGCTTCCTTAAATCTAATTCATCAGCCAACAAGGTAACGTTATTCAGCCTCTCCTTCCAATTAAATTCGACAGTGGAAGCTTTCAACGTTTCGACTTTCCCTACAAAATTCCCTTTTCCTTTCTCTGCATAGATCATGCCCTCTTGCTCTAAATCTGCATATGCATTCAGTACCGTATTTCTACTGATCGATAATAATTTACTAAGTTCACGGGTAGATGGAAGCTTCTGATGCTCCAGCAAGTGTCCCTTCATAATCATTTCTTTTAAATAATCTTTTAATTGAATATAAACCGGACGATTACCTATAAGCTTAAAATCATTAAACACTTCCTTGACCCCCTTGCTTTATTTTTGCATAACTGTATCCGTCTCAAAAGGTCCACAGTATAGGGATTTTCCCTTCCTTGTGGTATGGTTTTCTAGCTCGAAAAAATGCAATCCTTCAAAATGAAGAATTGCACCTATAATAGGCTAATTATAATTGAGGATTAAAACTTCTTCATCTGAGATGGCAGAACCACCATATGCACCATGTTCCTCAAATGAGCATAAAGCGAAGTAACCATTAGGCTTTAATAATTTGTGAATCAATTCAATATACGTCACACGACGATGAGGGGCTATGTGGTAAAAACAGCCTGAATCATAAATAAAATCAAAGCTCTCTTCTTGTAGATTCAGTTCAAAAATATTAGCACAAATGAAATCTACATTTACGTTTGCTTCATCAACCCTTTTTTGTGCCCATTGTAATGCATGATCCGATATATCAACACCAACAACTGAACAGCCTTGCTTTGCTAAGTAAATGGCATTTCATCCTGCGCCACAACCTAACTCTAAAACTCTATTTGGCCAAATCCCTTTTCAAAATTGCTTACTAGATTTTTATCAGGTTTATTAACAAAAAAAGGTACCTTTTTAAATGTTTGATCATACAATCCATCCCAAAAATTTTGCGGTTCACGTAATAAATTATCTAATACAACTAGCAATTGTTCATTTGATTTGATTAGCATTTTACGCCTCCATTTTGCATCTGTCCAAAAACTAAATATTCTATCTCTTCATTATATGGGATACCCCTCCAAGAATGTTATCAATCTTTCTTCCGAATATAGATAACATCTCTCCTTCTATTAGTTTTGACACTTCCTAATGTTCATTGAAATACAAAATGTTACACTGAAATGGCTAGTATATCTCGTGCTGCTTATTGTAAATGGCTACACTGTACGTCAACAACAAAAAAAGAACATTCCCAAAAAAGGACTAAACGGCTTAAGCCCATTGGAATACAGCGCTCAAACCGCTTAAAATGTTTTTATTATTTCCACTGTCCGCTTGTAAGGGAGCAGTTCATATTTGGTTACAGAATATTATAGGAAAGAGTATCACCGTAAAGGTTTTTGAACACTCGTTGTACGTCTAATGGTTATAGTAAAAGGAAGGAGTTATCTAATGAACTTAAATCTCAAAGCATTGTTTTCTACTTACCGTCATTATCGAACAAAGCCAACTGAGTTAATGTATGACTTTTATTATTTCTACCATCAACAAGCAAATGAATGGTTTTCTGTTTCAAAGCAAGAGGTTTCACAGCGTGACTACCACTGGCTCACTGTTTTTTATACTGAGATTACTTCTACAATATCTCAACCATCAGAAATTTGGTATGAATTTTTATATTTGAACGGTGACATACCATCTAAGCTATCATATAGCAAAGCCCGCGTTATTCAGCTAATCTTTTTAAATGATAATCCTCCTGCTGAAGAATTAAAAGAAGCTGTTTTGAATTTTTTCCAGCAAGATACGGTAGTACTTCAGGTTGCCACAAATTGCTTTCTATTAATTGAGGCTATGGATAGTTCGATTAATAAAAAGGAAGATTTCATTGCACTTATTCGCACAATTGAAACAGATTTTTTCGTTCAAATTCATTTGTATCAAGGCGAAGCTTATGAAATAAATAAGCAATTCCCAAGTAAGTTCCAACGGGAAGCTCAATGGTTCGAGGAATGCTTACATTATAAAAATGCTGAACAGTTTTATTCATTTGAAACGATATTCCCTATTTTATTAACGCAACAAATGCCTGCTTCCATATTGAAATTTATAGAAGAACAAATTTTAATACCTTTGCAGTCTGATAGGGAGTTGCTTGATACAGTCAAGACATTTTACGAATGTGGTTTAAATATTTCTTTGACATCAAAGAAACTACATATTCATCGTAATACGCTTAATTACCGTTTAGCAAAATTTCAAGAAACAACAAATATTTCTACAAAAAATCTAGACGGCGCTATACTCGTCTATATTGCTAGCTTTCTTCGATCAAAATTACAAAATGCACAAAAATAATAACTGAAAATTATGCATTTTAAACATTTAGTTTTCCCCCGCACTTTTTATACACTTAAAAAAACGAACAAAGGGGCTTACAAACATGGAAAAAATCATACTTAAAAATATTATTAAAACATATGATGGCGGTGTAACAGCTGTATCTGACTTTAATTTAGCGATTCAAGATCGGGAGTTTATTGCACTTGTTGGGCCTTCCGGTTGTGGGAAATCGACAACATTACGAATGATTGCCGGCTTAGAGGAAATTTCGTCTGGTGATTTTTTAATAGATGGCAAGAAAATGAACAATGTACCTTCTAAGGATCGAGATATTGCGATGGTTTTCCAAAACTATGCACTATATCCACATATGACAGTATATGATAATATGGCATTTGGCTTAAAGCTTCGCAAGTTTTCTAAGCAGGAAATAAAAGAGCGTGTCCACAATGCAGCTGCAATTCTCGATTTAGAAAAGTATTTAGATCGCAAGCCGAAAGCTCTATCAGGTGGGCAGAGGCAACGTGTAGCACTTGGTCGAGCAATCGTCCGCGATGCAAATATTTTCTTAATGGACGAGCCTCTGTCCAATTTAGATGCAAAGCTTCGCGTACAAATGCGCGCTGAAATTACAAAGCTTCACCAACGATTAAAAACGACTACTATTTATGTAACACACGATCAGACAGAAGCGATGACAATGGCAACTCGTCTCGTTGTAATGAAGGATGGTATAGTTCAACAAATCGGGACACCTGAAGAAGTATATGGAACACCAGAGAACAAATTTGTTGGCGGCTTTATCGGCTCACCATCAATGAACTTCTTTAAAGGAATATTCCAAGGAAATGGGATTCAGATTGATGATATTACGCTAACTATTCCAACAGAAAAAAGTAAATTATTAAAAGAACGAGGTTATTTACAAAAAGAGCTGTTTCTTGGCATCCGACCAGAGCATATTTATGAAAAATCTTCTGTAATTCCCGAACCGTTCTTTACAGCAGTTGAGGCGAATATTGAAGTATCAGAATTAACAGGTGCTGAGCTGATGTTACATACGCAATTAAATGGTCAGCCTTATATCGCGCGAGTGAATTCCGATACAAAAATTACACAAGGTCAGGTCGCAAATCTACTATTTGACATGTCACGTGTTCATTTTTTTGACTTAGAAACAGAGAAACGCATTCGTTAAGGTTAAAGTTTAAAAATCCGCTTCCCTTCCTGCGGAAATTTTACCTTCGTATCCTTTAAAATTATTAATAGAAAAAGGCAGCAAACAAACGCTCATTTGTTTACTGCCTTTTGTTATTTTATCGCTGCTCCGTAAAGACCCGCTTCACCTTTATGAATGCTGCTTTCAATGATTTGTTCTTTCCCTGCAAAAGGTGTCCCTACAAAACGCTGCTGAATCGCTTCTTTAATATAGTCAATGATTTTAAGATGATGATTAAAAAAGCCTCCCCCTAAAACGATACAATGTGGATCAAGCAGTAAAATCATTTGCTGCAACTGTTTCTCTACGGATTGGACTAATGGCTCCAAAATCTTATCGACGATAGAATTCCCATTGTAATAAAGTTCCATAATATCCTTCAATAATATCTCAGAATCACCGAGTAGCTCTCTTCCTAATTTTTCGATGGCTGGCCCAGCTACACTTTCTTCTAATGTAGTTCCGTCATTATCGACAATACTATAGCCAATTTCACCAGCTAATCCGGTTCCCCTTAAAAATTCACCATTGACAACCGTACAGCAAGAAATACCGGTACTTAATGTAACATATACCATTGTTTCTTTGGAGAACTCTCTAGCTCGATATTCTCCCCATGTTGCTATATACACATCGTTGTCCATTTTAATATGAGCATATGGGAACACTTCAGTTAAACGCGCACAAATCGGAAAGTTCCCCCAAGGTATATTATTTTGATAAACCGCGATACCTTTTTCAATATCAACGATACCAGGCACACCAATACATACCTTTGAAATTTCATTAAAGGTAACTTCCTTTTCTGCACATAGCTGTGCAAAGCTATCAAGCAGACAAGCAAATAATGCTTCTCGATTTGTTTTATCACTAGCCACTTCTTTTGTGCTCAACAATTGCTGATTTATATCGAATAAAGCCGCTGCTAATTTTGTTCCACCTACGTCTGCTACTAAAATGTAACTCATCTTTTCACCACCGATTTCCTTATCCTGAATTAACTACCAGTAGTGCCCTATTGATTCGGGACAACAGGACGTTAATTACACAGTAACTTTTACCTCTTTATTATTAAATGGAGGATGAAGAAGTCCTCACTGAGTGAAGTGTTCCATTTTTATTTAAAGGCTTACGACTTGCGTTAAATTACGCGGTTTATCTGGGTCATAGCCTTTGAATATTGCACGTTGATACGCTAACAATTGGAAATACGGAACTACTTCAACAAGGCGATTCAAGTCATCTATTTCTTCTGAAAGTCTAATGATTAAATCTGCTTCCAAGTCTGCTGAAGCTATACCAATTACACCAACAAAACCACCAAGTTTTTGAATATCCTTTATTAACGCCTGATCAAAGTCCTTCGTTTCGTTTTGTGTAAATAAAATAACGACAGTCTTTTTATCTACAATAGAAATTGGACCGTGGCGGAATTCTAAATTCGAATAGCTTTCACATTCTGTTTGTGTCATTTCCTTTAGCTTTAATGTTGCTTCTTTAGCTAATCCGTTATAAGCACCTGACCCTAAAAAGATAAAGCGCTTTTTCGTTAAATCCTCTGTCACCTGCTTTAACTGCTCCCCATTGCCTAATGCTGTTGTAACAAGTGCAGGGATTTTTTCTAATTGGTTCATCAATTCAACACGTTGACTAATCTTTGCCGCGTATAGTTGAAGCGCATATAACATATTAGAAAATGATTGCGTCATTACAACACTTTTTTCTGAAATATCGTTTAAGGCAATCACTTCATCTGCTACTTCAGCCATTGGTGTATCACCATTACACGTAACTGCCATTGTACGTATATTCTCTGCTCCGTTCAAATGCTCTAATGCCATAATAATTTCAGAAGTTGTTCCTGAGCGTGAAATACCGATAATATTATACTTTTTATTTGATAGAATATGGGTATCCGTGTGTAAAAATAACTCAGATGCTGGGACTGCTACTGCTACTTCTCCTGTAGCCGATTGGTAATAACGTGCAGCTGCAATTGCTAAATAAAATGATGTCCCACATCCTGTGAAAAGAACTATGTCTACAGCATCTTCATTGAATGTAAGCGACTGAACAAACTCTTTTGTTTTAACTAATTGTTGAGCTTGTTTCATAATTTCATTATATGTGTGCATCAGTAAAACCCCTATCTCTCTTTAATTTTAGTTATTTGTAGCTCTTTTATAAGGCTTTCAACAGTCTCCTTTTGTACCCTTCCAATTTCTTTTTCGCCCGCATTTGCCGAGCCACATGCAACAGCCCATTTATATGCCTCTATATAGTCAGCACCTAGTGAAAGTTTATAAACAAGTCCTCCTAAAAAGGCATCACCGCTACCAACTGTATTTACAACATTAATCCTCGGTGCATTTATTTGGTATACCCCTGAAGGATTTACGAATAAAGCACCTTTCTCGCCCGATGAAAAACAAACATGCTCAATCCCTAATTCTTGTAGTTTTTTACCAGCTTGAATTAAGTCATTCTGTGCAACTACTTGCTTTCCTATCAATTGGACAACTTCATCCTCATTAGGTTTAATGACAAAGGGTATTGCCTCTACACCTTGCATCAAGGCTTCTCCGCTCGTATCGAGAGCAACCCGAACACCTTTTTGTTTTAATAATCGAATAATCATTGCATAAGCAGCTATCGGTACACCCTTAGGTAGACTTCCTGAGAGCACGAAATATTCAGAACTCTCCGCTTGGGTTTCAATCCAATTCAGCATTTCTTGCCATTCATGCTGATGAATCGTTGGCCCGTCTTCTAAAAGCTCGGTCATTTCCTTCGTTTGCTTATTTGAAACGGTTAGACAAATTCGACTTTCGCCCTCTATTTGAATAAACCCTGTTTGCATTTTCTCTTCCTTTAAAAGTGCCTTTATTTTTTCCCCATTTAGTCCACCAACGAAACCACCAATGAACACTTCACCACCCAGCGTTTGAATGACGCGTGCAACATTAATGCCTTTTCCTCCACCTTGCTGCAACTTCTGCAATACACGATTTGTCTCACCAAGCATTAAAGAATTCATTTCATATACTTGATCAATGGCAGCATTTAAAGTTATCGTCGTAATCATTTTTGTAGCATCACAATCTTTTGCTCTACTAACTCAATTAGTGCCTCTCGTGCAGGAAGAAAATACTTTCTTGGATCATTTTCAGTCGGATTTTCTATAAAGAAGGCTCTTAATTGCTCGGCAAATAAATCTTTTAGCTCTGTTGAAAAATTCACTTTTGCAATACCGCAATTTAAAGATTTACGTACGCTTTCTTCTGGTACACCTGATGCACCATGCATTACTAACGGCACATTTGTAGCACGATGAATTTCCTGCAGTAGTTCGAATTGTAGCTGTGGTTCTTGCTTATACTTACCGTGTGCTGTGCCAAAAGCTGGCGCGAACGATTGGATACCTGTTTCATTCACAAAGCGTTCAGCTAGTTTAGGATCAGTGAAAAAGGCATTTTTCTCGTCAACCGTTACATCATCTTCTACACCACCAATTGTTCCAAGCTCTGCTTCGACAGGCACATGAATCGCACTTGCAGCATCTACAACTTTTTTCACAAGATTAATATTTTCCTCAAAAGGTAATGTAGAACCATCAATCATCACCGACGTATAGCCTGCTCGTAAACATTCCATTACAACTTTATATGACTCACCGTGATCCAAATGTAGGGCTACTGGTACTTTTGCTTGTTCAGCAGCTGTTTTAACAAGCGCAATCATATAATGCATTTCTACATATTTATAAGTGCTTGAAGTCGTTTGTAAAATAACAGGTGCACCAACTTTCTCTGCCCCTGCAATAACCGCTTTAATAATTTCCAAATTATGCGCCCCGAAAGCACCAATTGCATAATTATTTCTATAAGCGTCTTCTAACATTTCTTTCGTCGTCACTAATGGCATAATCGAGTTCCTCCCTCAATGGGTTGTTGGTATAATTTATAGTATAAAAATTCAGATAATTGATGTGACATTGTTAAAAAACAATTATGAACTCACCGACAAAACAAATGGGTTGATTTCCGTTCTGACTGAGCACTTTCCAAGGGCGTCCAATTAGCCTTTTAAGCCAAAAGGATGTTGGTCACGAAGGCGTTATCACAGGACACGAATACTTTTAGCCTTCGTTCCTCTATAAGTTTGTTACAGGATCATCTCTGTGATTGCCAAGGGGTCGCTCAGTCTTGCACTCAAATCAAACACTACACTTAGCATGTATCTTCTAGCATGATACTTCATTTATTAAACGATAAACGGAACTCTTCACGTTTGTGTAAAAGCGTAATACTTACGTAGCATCCAAGACAAATGTTTTTTCTGTGCGAAAGCGAAGTGTCAGAAGTAACGTAAGCGGAGAAAGAGCTCGACCCTCAGCGAGTAGTCAGAGAAACAGAAATCACCCACATTTAAAATGCCAGCATTCACAAAGATTACCTTGGCCATTTTGTTCTTTAACACTATGAAACTCATAGAGAGTAACTATGAGTTTAGTTTAGTTCTGTATAAAACCTGCAGCGATCACCTCTTACTATTGAAATGCAAAATTCGACTGGCTTTCCTGAAGTATCAAATGCAGTACGTTCTAGTAATAAAGCGGGTTTTCCTGCCTCCGTTTTCAACAAATGCGCCTCATCTCTACTAATGAGAACAGGTTCGAAAGCTTCTTTTGCCCTCACAACGATAATGTCAAAACGTTGCGCTAATAGGCTATACAAGGAGGAAGAACTAACCTCATGCAATATTTCACTATCCTTGATGATACTTTTAGGTAAAAATGATGATTCTAAAACAATTGGTTCATTATCTGCAAAACGTAAGCGCTTCATTTCAATGACTTGTTCATCTTCTCCTAATTCAAGACTGTGTCTTACCTTTGTTGAAGGGAATACTTCCTGAATTTCAAGCACTTCATCTCTTGGATTTAGACCTTTTTCTTGAAGCACACGACTAAAACTATAAAAACCACCAAGCGATTGTTCAAACCTTGGCTTCGCAACAAAAGTGCCTTTCCCTTGAATACGGTATAGTTTGCCTTCTTGTACTAATTCTTCGATTGCTTTCTTTGCAGTATTTCGACTGACGCGAAACATCTCCATCAATTGATTTTCAGAATCAATTTTATCCTCTGGCTTCCACTCACCCGATTGAATCTTAGCAGATAATCTTTGTTTCAATTGATGATATAGCGGGATTACACTAGCTTGATCTAACGGTTTCATCTTCTACTCATCCTTCTCCTAGGTTTTGTTATCAATATATCATCTAATCAAAAAGATGCCTATCGATATATCAATTCTTTTCAAAGGCAAGATTCCCTAAACAAAAGGTTTTCTCTATTTCTCCCTCAGCATTAAGCCAAACAACATCTGCATCTTTCCCTACAGCGAGAGAGCCTTTACGATTGGAAACTCCTAAATGGATTGCTTGATTTAGAGAAACAAGACGAACTTGTTCGATTAGTGAAAGTGCCAGCCACTCTTCTATGTTTTTTCTTGCTGTATTCATATTCAACACACTTCCTGCTAAGGAGCCTGTTTTACGTTGAATACAGCGATTATCAAACACTTCTACTTCTTCGCTACCTAATGTATAAATACCGTCTGGCATTCCCTTTGCACGCATACCATCAGTAATGACAAGCATGCGATTCAAACCTTTCATTTTACGAATCATCAACAGCAAATCTTTATGAAAATGTATATTATCTGGAATCAGTTCAACATAGACATCATCTTCTAATAGCACTGCCCCCACAACACCTGGATCGCGATGATGAATGCCTCTCATTCCATTAAATAGATGGGTTGCATGTGTAATACCTTCTCTTATGGCACGGATAGTCATATCATAGTTAGCGTCGGAGTGACCAATAGATGCAATCACATCTTTACTTTTCAATGCCCGAAGTAAATCAAAATTCACATCTTCCTCTGGTGCAAATGTGACCAGGCGAATTAATTGATCTGACTTGTCATATAAATCATTAAATTGCCTAGCATTTGGTTTTAAGATTGATTCCTCTGGCTGCGCTCCCTTTTTTGAGCGATTGATAAATGGACCTTCTAGGTGAATTCCTAACATTTCAGCTACCGCAGTAGGCTGTTCTTTGTTATAAAACGCAAGTGCTTCGATAGCAGCTTCAATTTCTGACATAGGGCTTGTCGTCGTTGTTGCTAAAAAGGCTGTTACACCTTCGCTTGCTAAATATTTTGCGATTATTGCATAATTAGCAGAGGCGCCATCCATAAAGTCATGCCCTAGAGCACCATGTACATGTATATCAATCATCCCGGGGATAATATAGCCTTGTTGCTGACAATTAATAATATTGTCAGCCGATATCAATGGGGGGCAATTATTCATTTGATCAATTACTGTAATTTTCCCGTCTACCATTTGTAAAAAACCATTCGCTAAAATGCCATCTTCCATCACAATATTGGCATGAATGATCCATGTCTTGTTCATGAAGTCACCCCTTCATTGGGATAATGTTCTGCTTTTATTTGTGCTTCAGCTTCCGTTTTCTTTGTGAAAATATGCGATGACATCCAAGATAAAAATAAAGCTGTTAAACTAACGCCGAAAAACGGCAATAATCCTGGAATCCAACTAAAAATGCGATACAATACGGCAATCCCTACAATAGAGCCAATCATTTGAAGTGGATATGCTACGCTAAATAATATCGAAACAGCAAAGTAACGGATGGGGGGTAGCTCATAATGAGCGTAAATTTGAAAAATATTCAATACCATAATGCAAAATAGAATACTAATCGTCACAAATAAGGTAAGCAATAGTAAACCTGTCATCCCATGAAACGATGAAATTATTTGGAAATTAATTGTTAAAAAGTAGCCGATACCTAAAATGATAATGCCTATTTTATTTGATGAAATAAACTCTATTTTATATGTCTTCCAATATGTTTTGATAAGTAGTTTTAAATCGTCCTCCCCTTGCAACCTTTTACGTAATGTTGTAAACATCGCAACAGTTGCGGGAGTAATTCCGAATAAAACAAGTCCAAGTAAGGTTAAGCCAATCCACATTAACTGTAACACTGCTAACAATGTTATTAACTCAACTGTCCAGTATAATTTCCCTTTCCATCCTTCAAATTTCATTTACTTTGCCTCCCTACAATAGAAATCCATGCACGGCTAAATTCGCCGCGCATGTCTCATTCTTCTCCCGCATTAACTGGCAGTAAGGCATCCGCATCAAAAGAATGAGTAATCCAAAACGGATAAATTGAAGCTCAACTGCCAGTAAATGTCCAATTAGTTCGAGACAATAGGTTGTTGGTCACACAAGCGTTTTCATAGGAAGTGAGTGTTTTAGCTTGTGTTCTTTTATCATTCAATGGGGTGACACCGACTGTATGAAGTTACACTTTATTATTTTGTTCGGTCATATGCTGCTTGAGCTACTTCCATATATTTCTCTAAGCCCATCTTCTCAATTGTTTTCTTATAGTCATCCCATTTGTCGAAGCTTGTCTTACCTGTAATAAAGCTTGCTGTCATCTCATCCACATATGTTTGAATGTCTGTTAAAATAGCTGACACTTGATCATTTTCCTCTAATGTGAAGTTCAAACCTGGAATAATGTCTTCATCTTTCAATGCATATGGCATTACTTGCTTAGCATTGTTAATTGAATTTTCTTTAGCTTCTGCCCCTTGGAAATATTTTTGTGTAACGATTCCAGGGTAGTAACCACCAGGCCATGTTAGGTAGTCACTTATTGCTTGATCTAAGTTCTTACCATTAGGGTTGTTGGTAATGTTATCTACATACTTTACATTACCCGCCGCATCTTCCTCGTATGTTACACCCTTAAAGCCCATGAAGAACATTTTTGTTCCCTCATCACCATATAAATGGTCAATCCACCGTACCATCGCTTCAGGGTTTTTCGCTTTATCTGTTAAAACAAACATTCCTAAATTACCAAGACCGTTAGACATCGCTGTATATTGACGATCTCCATTAGGGCCTTCTAATACATGCGCACCTACATAACCATCTAATTTGAACAATTCTTTCGGATCTACTTCACTTAGCATACCGAAAGTCCCTTTACCTGCTTCTGCCGCGAATTTTTGAGGCTCTGTTGTGAATACATCTTTATTGATTAAATCCTCGCTATATAATTTGTTTAAAAATTCAATCAATTGTTTGTATTCGTCTGTCGTTGGAACGAAGCGGAAATCTTCAGTTCCCTCTTTAAAGTCTAAGTTCGGGTTCATCGTTCCTTGTTTGTTCAAGCCAAATGAACCTCTTAAATAATCAATAATTTGCTTAATTCCATAGCCAGTTCCCCAGCCTTGCTCGTCCTGCTGACCGTTACCGTTCGGGTCGTTTTCTTTAAATGCTTTAAGTACTTTATATAAGTCTTCTGTCGATTCAGGTGATTTTAAGCCTAGTTTATCTAGCCATTGCTGATTGATCCATGGTGCTCCTACACGAAGCGATTCAAACTTTGGATCATAGATTGTAGGGAAACCATAAATATTTCCATCTGCCATCGTAATACCTTGCTTTACAGTCGGGTATTCTTCTAAAAGCTTTTTGAAATTCGGTGCATATTTATCAATATAATCATTTAATGGTATGAATACGCCTTGCTGACCATACTTGATTAAATCAGTTCTTGAGAATGCCGATGCAAAGAAAATTTCAGGATAGTTCCCTGCTGCTAAAAGTAAGTTCTTTTTATCTGCTAATACTTCTGTTTGAACTGTTGTCCAATTAATATGGATGTTAGACATTTTTTCGTATTCTTCCCATAGCATTAAGCTACTCCAATCTTGTGAAGCAAAAAACTTAGCTGCAAATCCATCTACTTCAATTTTTTCTTTAACAATGGGCATCCCCGTAGCATTCACATTGTCGGCGTTGCCGCTTGTATCTGCTTTATTTTCTTTATTATCTGAACAAGCTCCTAAAATACTAGCTGCTAACATCATAGTTGCTATCAAACCATATACACGTTTCTTTTTCATCGCCATTTACATCGCTCCTATTCTTTAACCTTTTAACGAACCAATCATGACACCTTTTACAAAATATCTTTGTAAGAACGGATAAAGCATTAGCATTGGTAGGTTGGCAACGATTAAAACAGCATATTTCAACCCTTCAACGCTAAGTTTTTGAGCTAGAAAGCTTTCTGAAGTTGCTTGAATCATATCATCGGCTTGTCCTTGAATTAAAATTTGTCTAAGTATAAGTTGGAGTGGAAACTTGCTTTGGTCCTGCAAATAAATTAAAGCTTGAAAATACGAATTCCAATGTCCTACTGCATAAAATAAAACCATTACAGCCATAACAGGGAATGATAGCGGCAGTACAATACTCCATAAAATTCGAATGTTTCCTGCTCCATCAATCATTGCGGATTCCTCTAATTCATGAGGAATCGATTGGAAGAATGTCCGCATAATAATAATGTTCCATACAGCAACAGCATTCGGAATAATCATGACCCAAAATGTATTAATCATGCCTAAGTCACGGATTAATAAGTATGTTGGTATTAACCCTCCGCTGAAAAACATCGTGAATACCATAAATGCCATAATGAAACCTTTACCTTTCAAATCTCTACGTGAAAGAGGGTAGGCTGCACAAATTGTCATCACAATATTCAATACTGTTCCGAAAAATGTGTACTTCAATGTATTGATAAATCCATTAACAATATCTGGATTTTGAAATACCTTTTTGTATGCTTCGACAGTAAATTCCCTCGGCCATAACCACATATCACCTGAGATAACATACTGCGGATTACTTAATGAAGCACTTAATACAAAAAGCAATGGGTAAAGAACGATAATCGCAACAATTGCTAAGAAAATATAATTAAAGATTGTAAACGCTCGATCGCCTTTCGATTCTTTCAATTTCACCACTCCCTTACCATAGGCTTGTATCACTTACTTTTTTCGCTATTCGGTTTACCATAATGAGAAGGATAAAGTTAATGATAGAGTTGAATAAACCTACAGCCGCTGAAAAGCTATACTGTGCTTCTAAAATCCCGCTTCGATATACAAAGGTTGAAATGACGTCCGAAGTCACCATATTTAGATCATTTTGCAATAAAAATACTTTCTCAAACCCAATTGCCATAACTGATCCTACGTTCAAGATAAATAAGATAACGATTGTTGGCATAATCGCTGGGATGTTAATATGAATAATTCTCTGGAATTTTGATGCCCCATCCATCATTGCTGCTTCGTGCTGCGCTGGATCAACCGCCGATAAAGCTGCAATATATATAATGGAACTCCATCCCATTGTTTGCCATACGTCTGATAGTACATAGATTGACTTAAACCATGCTGGCTCCGAAATAAAATCAATCGGCGTACCACCAAACAACGTGATAACTTGGTTAATCATCCCGTCTGACTTTAAGAAAAGTAACAACATACCGACTACAACTACTGTTGATAGAAAATGTGGTGCATAAACAATTGTCTGTATAAACTTTTTAAAACGAAGACTTTTCACTTCATTTAACAGTAATGCAATAATAATCGGTACAGGGAAAGATACTAGTAGCGTAAATACACCAATACCTACTGTATTTTTAATTAATCTCCAAAAATAATAACTATCAAAGAAGCGTTCAAAATGCTTAAAACCTACCCATGGGCTACCAGTAATCCCCTTTGTAGCAATAAAGTCTTTAAAGGCAATTTGCAAACCGTATAATGGATAGTAATGGAAAATCAAAAAGTAAAGGATGACAGGGGCTAGTAATAAATAAAGCTCCCAATTTTTTCTGATAGACTTCTTCCACTCTATCCAGTGATTCTTCTTTACTTTTGATTGCTTTTTGAACAAACGCTTTGTTTTAGATGGCTTTTCTTCAACAGTTGTTTCATCCAAAAGCGTCATACATACACCCCCTATTTATCAATGCTGTAGAATAGTAGATTCCTGTGAAATTTCAACAACCCTTCCCCCATTACGGAGTGATTCCGTTGCTGCACAGCCAACTGCTACGCTCATACGACCAGCAAATGGGGTTGTTAAAGGCTCTTTATTGTAAAGTATTAGCTCTACGAAATCTTGCGCAATTTTAGGATCTGCTCCCCCATGGCTTCCTTCCTCGGGTTTCATTTCATAAACAACATCACTAAGCTCTTCCCAGGAATTAGATTTACGCGTTTTCAAATAAATTTTATTGTTCACATCATCATTTTCGATGCGCCCTTTCGTACCGATAAATGTATAATTTCGTGAATAATCTGGGGTGAAGTGACATTGTAAATAGGAAGCTTTTATGCCACCCTCTAATTCCATAATGAGCATGTTATTATCCTCTACATCAATTTCTTCACGGAACGCACATTCCGTGAATGTATGTGGGACATATTCTGGACATGTTTTTTTCTGGTCACATGTCGGACATGTTAACGTATTTGGTTTATCTCCACCGTAATAATCTAAGCTACCAAATGCAGATACTTTCGTCGCATGTTTTCCAGAAATCCAATGAATCACATCTAAATCATGCGAGCCTTTTTGCAGTAGCAGGGATGTTGTATTTTTGGAGTTACCGTGCCAATCATGATAATAGAAATAACCACCAAAGCCAACAAAGTGGCGGACCCATATGGCTTTTAATTCTCCAATAGCACCTGAATCGATTAAGCCTTTCATCGTTTGATACATACCCATATATCGCATATTAAAACCGACCATTAGATGCTTCCCTGATTTTTTCCATGTATCTAAAATTCGATCACAGCCCTCCACTGTAATCGCTAAAGGTTTTTCAGCATATACGTGCTTTCCTGCTTCTAAACAAGTAATAATATGCTCTTCATGTAAATAATCCGGTGATAAAACTGCAATAGCATCAATATCGTCTCTTGTTAGTAATTCCTTATAATCCTTCGTTAAAAATAAAGGTGTTTCAAATTTTTCTTGAAATTTATCTAAACGTTCTTGAGAAATATCAGCTAAAGCAACAATTTCTGATTCTCCATCAGGCTTATGCCAGTATTGAGCTAAACCTCCCCTTAATCCAGCTCCAATTACTCCAATGCGTACTTTCTTCATTGATTTTCCCCCTCTAAAAATCCTGCATTCAATTGTATTACGTAAACGTTTACATTTGATACTGATTTTAAAATTCATCCACAACAACACAACTACATGTCAACACGTTGTAGGTACAAGTTAGATTGAAATAGTATAGTGAATATTCCAAAAATTACGCTGAAATAAATATATAATTCTAACCATAAATATGTCAATACCCCAAATTTAATCATATTATATAATTTTTTTGCTATTAATCTCTTCGGGAAAAGTTGACTCATCTGACAATACAGAAGATTCAATATATCTCTAAAAGCTCAACCCTCTCAGTAAAAAAGATATAATTTCCTTGCAATAAACCAAAATTTCCAACTTATAATGGTAATCTTTAGATTATAAATAGAACAACAGGAATATTACCCCATTTATTATATATTACATTATATTTATGGATATTTTCTCTAAATCAATTACACTAAACATAAGATAAAGTGAACTTTAATCGGAGGGGGATTTTCTTCATCCTCCACCGATTATTAGTCTTTATCAATCAGGCTTTTACGGGCAGTTAATCTTTTATATACCTTCTTTCTTTCGCTAAATTTTGAAGGGGGGCTTGTACCTTTCGCTTTCGGTACAGATAAATTACTGCCCGTTCATGCGGGATCAACAGAAAGGAGTTGCAACATGGAAGAAATCTTAACGATTACGAATTTGACGAAGAGTTATGGTAGTAAGGAAATATTAAAAGGAATTGACTTGCACGTCTCAAGAGGAGAAATAATTGGTTATATCGGCCCGAACGGCGCAGGTAAAAGTACCACTGTCAAAATCATTTTAGGGATCGAAGGCGATTATAGTGGAGAAATTAAGCTTTTCGGAGAGAATATTGGAATAGACAGCATTGAATATAGACGGAGAATTGGCTATGTACCAGAAATAGCAGATGTTTATGATAATTTAACTGGTTATGAGTATTTAACCTTCATCGGCCAGCTTTATGGCCTTGAGTTAGAGATTGCTGCGGATAAATCAAAATCCTTAATGGAATTGTTTGGTGTTGGAGAAGCGTATCATGCAAGAATATCTTCTTATTCAAAAGGGATGCGGCAAAAGCTATTAATTATCGCTAGCCTTATACATAATCCCGATTTGTTATTTTTAGATGAACCGATCAATGGATTAGATGCTAATAGTGTGATGATCTTTAAAGAGATTTTGATTCAACTGGCTGCCCAAGGAAAAACAATATTCTATTCCTCTCATATTATGGATGTTGTCGAAAAAATCAGTAGTCGCATCATCCTGCTGAATGATGGGAAAATTGCTGCCGATGGGACATTTGCCCAACTACAGGCAGACAATACCGAAGGGACTCTGGAAAGGATTTTCAACCAATTGACTGGCTTCCATGATCATCAGGAAATTGGTGAGAAATTCGTTTCTATTGTACAAGAGGTATGATCATGAAAGATTTCAAAACGCTTCAACTACTTGATAAGATTCAATTTGTTTTTGTGAAAATGGGCATCGATTACGAGATCATGAGAAAGATCCTCCATATTAAACTAACAATGGATGAGCGTAAAGTACCGACAATATTTAACCAAGCATCAAATAAAAACAAGAAAGAGCAAAAATATGGCTACATCAAATCTTTATGGATTTATGTTTTAATGGGACTTATGTTAGTTCCTTTTATGGGATTTGGTCAAAACTATCTTTTCCAGATGAGTATTGCTTATGCAATGATTATTTTTATCATCATGACAACATTGATTTCTGATTTTTCTTCGGTACTTTTGGATGTACGGGACAGAAGTATCCTATCGACTAAGCCTATCTCTGCTAAAACGATCAATGCGGCGAAATTTATGCATATTTTCATCTACTTAACGTATTTAACTATTGCATTTACCGTCATCCCCCTTATGGTGGGTCTATATAACCAAGGATTTATATTCTTTATTTTAACTGTGCTCTTACTAGTTTTAATTAATATTTTTATAGTTGTTTTAACCGCTATTTTATATATTACTATTTTAAGATTCTTTGATGGAGAAAAGCTGAAAGATATCATCAATTATGTACAAATCGGCTTATCATTAATGTTGATGATTGGCTATCAAGTTCTTATTAGGTCCTTTGAATTCGTTAATTTTGATATGGTGGTAGTGTTTCATTGGTGGAGTATTTTTCTAATTCCTATGTGGTTTTCTGCTCCTTATGAACTACTGCTAAACGGTGACACCTCTTTATTTACAGTGGTATTCAGTATATTTGCTGTCGTCATGCCAATCATCTCGATATGGCTTTATCTAAAGCTGATTCCAACCTTTGAACGTAATCTGCAAAAACTGTTAAACACAAGCAAGTCGAAAAAAGAGAAGAACAATCGACTTAAAACGCTTTTGTTAACAATCATTTGTAGAACTAATGAAGAAAGAGCTTTCTACCGTTTCGCCTCTCTTATGATGAAACAGGAGCGAGAGTTTAAACTGAAAGTATATCCATCTTTAGGATTTTCTTTTGTCATTCCATTTATTTTTATGTTTACTTTTTCAAGGTCCGAAGCTGTTGACTACTCCGTTAGCATGGGCTATTTAAATATTTATTTCAGCATGCTAATTATTCCGTCAGCTGTGCTTATGCTTGGACATTCAGGAAAATATAAAGCGGCTTGGATCTATAAAGTCTTTCCAATCAAAGATTATACAAACTTGAAAAAAGGTAGCTTAAAAGCATTTTTGATTAAGTTGTATATTCCATTGTATATTTTTCTAAGCATCATTTTCTGCTTCATTTTTGGTACGAGAATTATCCCAGACTTGCTGATTGTTTTAGTAACAAGCTGCATGTACACCGTCATTTGTTACATCGGCATGGGAAGCAAGATTCCTTTCACAAAGCCCTATAATGAAGTTGGCGATGCCCAGAGCTGGAAAACTCTTATATTGCTTATCCCATTAGGTGCTCTAGCGGGACTGCATTACTTCCTTACTTCTCATACTACTTATGGGGCAATCATTTACTTAATCGTGCTTGTCATCACGAATTTCGTTCTATGGAAGCTTGCTTTTAAGCGTACGAAAACGGCTTGAGCCTAAGCTCAAGCCGTTTTATTATTATCCGTGACATCCGCCGGAGGCTTTAGGCCAACACGAAGTTGGTCACTCAGTCGTTGCCACAGGACGTGGCGTTTTTAGACTGAGTTCCTCTATTTCAGCCGATGTTTAGACACCCGCTGAAAAAGTAACTTAAACCAGCATTCATCTCACCACCTATAGAGGTGGGAGACTTCTGTAGCTGACGCTTTGCTTTCGCTACAAAAGAGATCTGCTGAAAGAAGTTAAAAGGCTTTTCTCTCATATATACGAATAGATAGTAGCCACGAACCAATATATAATATAACGATTGTAAGGATAGCTACGAAATACATTTGTGTTTCTTGTAAAGCCAAGAATCTCTGCGTTAATTCTCCTAATTTACTATTGAAATTAGGAATAAAAAATTTAATTGTTAACATATAGATACCAAATAAAGCACCTGAAGCAATCAATAAATATTGCGTTTTAAATTTATAGGAAAATGGAAACATGAATGACATAGCGATCATAACAAGACCAATAATAAGCAGCATTTCTTTCCATATAAACAATGCCTCTTTTCCATTTAAGAAGAAATCGCCAATATAAATGATGAATATAAATATTGTTGTAAATATCAATGAACCTATATATTTTGAAGTGACAATTTCCTTTCTCGTATATGGTAGAGAATTGAGCAGAATATTAGCGTTGTCTTTTTCATCGTAAGCGAAAGCATTTAGTATAAATATTACACTATAAAGAAATCCCAAAAATATTAGGGAGGATATACCTGCCAATAAGTAGATTATTATAGTAGCAATGTAAAATAAATTTACTTTCTTTTGTATTAAAACATCCTTAAGTATAAGGTTAATCATATAATTACCATCCTTTTTTCGTATCATACATACTATCTTTGAGCGTAGGCTTTTTCACAATAACCGTATCTCCAAATATATTCGCCACACGAATTTAGCTGCTGTCTCCTTCACTCATCCTCCGAATACAATAATGTGAGCATTTCTTTGAGCTCTGCTAAGCCAATGTTCATTTCTTTAGCATTTTGAATGGCAATCAACAGGTTTTCTTCGATTACCTTTATTTTTCTTTCTCTCATCATTTCCTTATTTTGTTCGGAGATAAACGAACCTTTGCCAACAATAGAATAAATAAATCCGTTTTTCTCTAGCTCTTCATAAGCGCGTTTTGTTGTAATAACGCTAATTTCTAAATCCTTTGCAAGCTGGCGCATAGATGGCAATGACTGACCTTCTTGTAATTCACCTGATAAAATTAGTTTTTTAATTTGAATATAAATTTGCTCATAAATCGGCTCTTTTGAGCTGTTTGAAATAATAATTTGCATGCAAATACCTCTTCTTTATTTTTATGTGATCAGCACAGATGACGTTGGTTATTCCGTTAGCATGAGCCATTTTTTCTTTAACACGCTAATTATTCGTCAGTTGTACTTATGATTGGACATTCCGGGGAAATAAAAGCAATTTAGATTTATAATGTCTTTCCACATAAAGATTACATTGTCTATTGTTTAGTGTATAATTTTCTTCCTTACGAAAATTATCTCAGGTTTATTGAATATGTTGACATTTGTTATATCGGCATCGGAAGCCAAGGTCGGCGATACTCAGATTTTATTATATGGGACCTTGTGTTTAAGCGTACTTAAACAGCTTGAGCCAACATCAACGGGCTCAAGCTGTTTTATTTCAAAAAGCCTTTCTCGTATATATACGAATAGATAGTAGCCACGATCCAACATATAAAATAATGATTGTAAGGATAGCTACGAAATACATTTGAGTTTCTTGTAAAGTCAGGAACTTTTGTATCGGTTCTCTTAATGTATCATTAAGACTAGGGAATAAATATTTAATGGTTACCATATATATACCAAATAAAGTACCTGAAGCAATCATTAAAGATTGTGTTTTAAATTTATAACAGATTGGAAGTATGAATGACATAGCGACCATAACAAGACCGATAATTATCAATATATCTTTCCATAAAAACAATGTCTCTTTTCCATTTAAGAAGAAATTACCTAAATAAGTAATGATTATAATTAGTGATGTATATATCAATGAACCTATATATCTCGAACTAACAATTTCCTTTCTCGTATATGGAAGTGAATTAAGTAAAATATTAGCGTTATCTTTTTCATCGTAAGAAAAAGACATGGTAATAAACACCAAACTATATAAGAATCCTATACGCACTAGGGACACATCTATTAATAAATAAAGAATAATAGTAGCAATGTAAAATAAAATCATTTTCTTTTGTATTAAAATATCCTTAAGTATTAGATTAACCATCCCATTACCACCCTTTTTTCGTATAGTACATAATATCTTCAAGCGTTGGTTTTTCCACAATAACAGAATCCCCAAATATGTTCTCCACACGATTTTTATCCGCTGTTAATGCCTCAAAGCCTGTGTTCATTTTTCGGATTGCGACAAACTCTCGTTCCGTTTCCTGATCCAATAAATTCAATGCCCCTTTGACAATGGCATATTCCTCTTCAATCTTATAAAATTCCTTCGTGAATATATGTTCACCATTATGAACAAAGGTAATATAATCCGCAATTCGGTCTAAATCTGTTGTTATATGTGTCGAGAAGAAAATTGTTTTATCTTCATCTTGCATTAATTCATGTAGAATATTTAGTAGCTCTCTACGAAATATCGGATCGAGCCCCGCAGTTGGCTCATCCATAATAATTAATTCTGCATGGTGAGCTAGCGCTATGGCTAATGAAGCTTTCATCTTCATTCCCTTTGAAAAGGTCTTCATATTTTTGTTCAATGGTAGTTCAAAATGATCAACATAACGTTGAAAGGCGTCATCATCCCAGTTTTTATAGGCTGGTTTAATAATCCTTTTCATATCCTTTAACGTTACATATTCATAAAAGACATTTTCATCATAGACAAACCCAATACGTTCCTTTATTTCTTTTTCATGCTTCTTATAATCCATCCCAAACACTGAAACAGTACCACTATCCTGCTGTAGCAAGTTCATAATCAATTTGATTGTTGTAGATTTCCCTGCACCATTTCCCCCGATAAATCCGGTTACGAAGCCCTTTTTTACGTTAATAGAGAAATCCTTTATCTGAAATCCCTTAAAAGATTTATGAACATGCTGTAATTCAATGACATTTTCCATCTTTCACCCTCCGTATGCAATAATGTAAGTATTTCCTTGAGCTCTTTAAGGCAAATACTCCTTTTTGAAATATTGTATATATACTTTATATACAATATATACACAACAGACATATTTTGCAAGTAATAAATTATTATTGAAAACAAAAAACGAAAACATGAGATTGTTAAATCACAATCTCATGTTCTCTGTTTTTAATTATTTAGTTGATAATACTGCCAATTATGACCCTAATTAGCTTTAGCTAACTATTTAATTGGAGCATTATTAATTGTTGATAATACTTCATTCACCTCGAAGATTTTCCCACGAATATCGGTAATACCGAAACTTGTTAATCGTTCTGTATGCATAGTTAAATATTTCTCAGCATCTGTTTTGGTTTCAAATAAATATATGCCACCAGCTTCTTTAGTCGCAGCATTCTCAGTCCAAATTTTCCAAATCATACCCGACTCTTCGTTAATACTTTGCGCTAAATCAACGAATGCCTCAGACATTTCTTCACCGAATGGCCCGTTCATTGGAAAATCAACTTGTAATAAATATTTCATGATTAAAACTTCCTTTTTTCTATAACATTAGTAATTTTTATGGTTCATCACCATAACGTGTGGTTACTTTCCGTTTTGGTGATGAGCCTAACGATTTAAACTCTCTATATATTTTTCTGATTCGTCCGCTATTCGCTTAAATTCAATATCATGTATATAGTGTGAGCAATCTAATGTTATTAATGTTGTGCCGTCTTTATGGCTACTGATGAACTCCTTTTGAAATTCATTCCACGCATCCTCATTCCAACCTGTCCCTTGACCGTTTGAAGTGAACAAAAGCATTGGAACATTTGGGATTCCAGCCGCTCCTACCTTTTCAGCATTTGCCTTAATATACTTAACTTCATTCACCATATTTTTAGTTGCTGTTCTACGATAAAAAATCCTTTATACAATTCCTTTTCCTCATCTATCAAAGTCCCATATTTTATGGCATCACTTTCAGAAAGACACGGAATCCATCTAGTAAAACCAATATTTGCAGCAAAGGCACTTAAATGAACTAGAGGCATATTTATAGCATAATCTTTATATGCAGCAGGAACAGCCATATCCAATCCTATAATTGCCTTCACTTCATTCGGGTAGACTTGAGCCCAATACAATGCTTCAATACCAGACATAGAATGAGGGGCTAAAATATATGGTCCTTCAACACCTGATTTTAATAGAGCTTCTTTTGTTTCTTGTAAAATAGTATCAATATCACGGTCAGAATCTGAAATGTCACTAAATCCATAGCCTGCCTTTTCAACGACAATGATTCTATATTTATCACTTAACAATGAATATAATGATTTAAAATCTAAAACAGGCGAGCTTGTGCCTCCTCCAGACATAAATACAAGCGTCTCTTTCCCATTTCCTTCTATGTACACATGCATTTGATGACCATTCACTTCTACCATTTTCCCTGTTGGCGTAAATAATTTATCTTCCTTTGATAATTTTATTTGATGAATAATATAACTTGTCGTAATGATCAACAAAAGTATCGCTGCAATAATTGAAAAAAGTATCATGATTCGTTTAAACACTGTTTTTCAACCACCCCTCTTAGGATTTTTACTATCCATCAAGACTAACAGAAGACGCCTTGGCTTTTAGAGTTCCAAAAGGTAATCAATAAACTGCAACTTTTGCCCATTCATTTTGAACGCATTTTCATCTATATACACTTGTTTAAAGCCATTCTTTTCAAGAATCCTTTGAGAAGCAATATTATTTGTTGTTGTTTTTGCTTTAATCTTTTTTACACTGATTTCTGTTTCCAATAGTAGTTTTAAGGCTCTAGCTCCTATTCCTTTGCCTCCATATTCTTGACCCACTCTATAACCAACTTCTGCAATTTCATTCGTTATATCTATATCTACTAAATTAATTCTTCCAATAATACTGCCTGAGTTATCTCTTATTAAGTAGAATTTTGATTTATTTTCTTGTTGTTCTACTAAAAGCTCTCCATGTCTTATTTTGAACGTTTCAAAATTATAATAATCTTCTCCACGACTAGGTACCATTTGTTCAAAGAATTGTCTATTGTTCTTTTCGAACTGATACAATTCTTCTGCGTCACGTTCTTGTAAGCTATTAATTGATATTTCCAAGCTAACTCATCCCCTCGTTCTGAAAAATATGTAATGTAATCCATATTTTTTAAAAAACAAACTCTTTACGATATCATACCGAAGAGTTTGTTTTTAATCCATTGGAATCCTGAAATGAAGAAATATATACACATTCCTTTCTGGCGCATAACATATATGTATAACGTCTCGAATAATTCGCAGTTCATGCATTGTCGTCACATCCAGTGGTACAGTACGCTGATCCTGCTTCATAAAGCGATAGCAGTTATTTAAAAGAATTCGACAAATCCATGTATTAAATTATTTCGCTTCTTTTAGAGAATCTATTTTTTCAAACGCTGTCAGAATCGTATCTTGTAGAAGGTCTGCAATATCCTCATCTTTCAAACCAAGTCGTTTGGCTGTCCGATAAAGTGTCATTTCGTATTGACGGATTAATTGTATAAACGCTTCTCCATCGCCCTTCTTTGCTTTTTTTACAAGAAACTCGGATTGCATGTCATCACCTCTTTTTTCTCTTACTTACCGTTAGAGCATTTTGATTGATAGTTAGTTGCATTGATTTTTATTTTATTACACTAAAAAAGCACCGACGAAATAAAAGTCGATTGCAACCTACTAATAATTTAAAACAATTAACCTGTTTACTCTCCCGAAATAGGTATTTACGATCTTTTTAAAGTTTTATAAAATTATCGAAAAATTAAAGGACTTTTATACCTCGTTTCGTCACAAACTAAGCAACAAGTCTCTCTATCTATTATTGACATTCCTGCTTCATTCCATAATACTATACTTAAAATTTGAGTTTTTGTAGGCATAAAGTTCCAACAAAACTCAGAGGAGGAAACTATTTGAAAAACAAAAGTATTAAGCGACGATTATTGTTTTTTACATTAAGTTTGCTGTTATTGTCATCTGTCATTAATTCCGTTTTAGGTGTATGGATTGTTGGCAAAAATAGTAAAGAAGTTTTAATTGAAAAAGCCAATGAACAGGTCTATGAAATTGCTAAGCAAGCTGAAACTATATTAAATTCCGAGAATGATCCCATCTCATCTTTACAAGATTTTGTGGAGTCAAAAGCACAACAAGAGAATGTGACTTATGCCATTGTCATAGATACCAATGTAGAAGCAGTTGCGCATAGTGATAAAGGGAAATTAGGAAAAACATATGAGGATGCATACACAATCGATGGGGCTAAGCACGGAAAAAAACAATTTACGAGATGGTATGCTGAAGTTCAAGGTATTTGGACATATGACATCATGGAACCTATTTATAAAGATGGCAAGCTTTATGGAGTAATTGATATTGGGGTGCCTGAAAGCGGTATTCAATCTATTACAAACTCTGTACTAGGTTATCAGATCATTACAGGCATAGTGAGTTTTATCATTATAGGTGCTTTAATGTGGTGGATTATTGGTCGCATTGTTACTGCCATTAAGAATCTTGAAAATATCATTCATCAAACTACTAGCTTAGACTTTACCGAAAATCAAGAATTAGAGAAGCTATTACATCATCAAGATGAAATTGGTCTTATGGCAAAAGGCATCTCTGGCATGCAATCGGCATTAAAGAATGTTACCGTCAATATACATAAAACTAGCTCCGAGCTATCAGATTCCTCAAAGATTCTTATTCAAATAGCCGAAGATACGGTACGTACTACTGATGAAATTAGCTCAGCCATTAATGAAATAGCAAAAGCTACAGAAGAGCAGGCTCATGATACAGAAAAAAGTGCTGAACAATTAAATCAACTATCTGAAAATATTGATCGTGTTATTGAGCATACAGAGAAGATCGCTTCCATGACAGAAGATATTGATCATTTAAGTAATCAAGGTGTAGAAACTGTCAACCAGCTCTCTATTTGGTCAGAGAAGAATCGCGAATCTTCACAACAGGTAAGTAACATCGTTCAAGAAGTAGATAAAACTTCATCTGATATATCAAGTATCGTTAATACAATCACAGATATCGCAACTCAAACTAATTTATTAGCTCTAAACGCTTCCATTGAATCAGCTCGCGTCGGTGAAGCCGGTAAAGGTTTCGCGGTTGTCGCTGATGAAATTCGAAAATTATCGGAACAGACATCCATTGCCACTGAAGATATTAAAAATAAAATCTCAGCAATTCAGGATATTTCTAAAAGTGCTGTGCAGGAAATTAGTATGAGCCTTAGCATTGTCGAACAAAATGCAAAAGCTACAAAGGATACTAGTGAGATCTTTAATACAATAAAGACAGCTCTAGATCAAACGAGTGAAGTGGCACATGAGGTGACACATTTATCTCATGAGATGGATGAACGCAAGGAGCAAATCATTAGTGCAGTTCAAAACATATCTGCTTCTGCCGTAGAAACTTCTGCAGGAACAGAGCAAGTTTCGGCTTCTGCACATGAACAGCTTAAAGGAATCGAGACTGTCTCTGAAAAAGCTAAAGACCTAAATGCTATTGCTGATGCTTTAAGAGACGAAATGGAGAAATTCACTATTTAATGTAAAAAAGCTGATTCGATTAGAATCAGCTTTTTTAGCATAGCTCTATATCAATTTACTTTCTTTCAGTAAATCATAGATGATCGTGTCTTTCGTTTTATGAATACCAAATTTACCTATTTGTTTTAAGATAAATGGAGCATCTACATCTGTTAATTTTTTACCATCAAGTAAACGGGCAGTTGAAGATAATAAAGTACGGATGTCAAAAGTAGATGCAAATACTTCTGGAACGCCTCGATCAATATCTAATAATTGATAAACTGCTTCCATCGCCGTTCTTACTGAATATTCAGTTGTGAATACAGTGTCCCTTTCTGTTTCACTAAAGTTCCCAATGAAGGCTAAGTTAGCAGATCCATTAGGGACAACTAAAGGGCGATCTCCCATTGCTCTAGGCATGAAGTAAGATGTTATATAAGGCATGTAACATGGAATTGTATTACAAGAATTTTGTGCTATATCCGGTATTTCGTCTGCAGGTACACCCATATGGTATAACCACTCTTGTGCGATCTCAATTCCAGAACATTCCGTGATACTCTTTTTAATAAAATCACCTGGTTTATTAGAGAGTAAACCATAAATCCAAACTACTAATTGGTCTTTTGGTTGATTTTTAAAATGCGGTTGTCGATTCAACGTATAGCTTAGCATCCAATTAGAATCTGTAGCAGTTACAATACCACCAGTAACTACCTTGCCAGCATATGGATCTCTTTTACTGATTTTTTCAATATACTGAGCAACTCGATCATCCAGTGTAGTAAGTGTTGCTGAAACAAACCAACTTTCTTCTGGAAGATTATCGCAGAATTTTTCTGGTTTACCAAACTCAGAATCTTGGGAAGCGATGTTTTTCCAAAGTGACCAGCTTCCGCCTAAATCAGTGCTTACAGGGGCTGGCGTATTATTGTCACCATAAGTTGTACTCTCAGTGATACTACCATTTGTAACAAATACTAATTCATTTTCTGTTAGCTCAATATTCTTTTTCACACCATTTTGTTTTAACACTAAAGTATGAGCTACTTTTTTATCGCCAACTTTATCAACTAAAACATTTTCTACAACCGTATTAAATTGGAAATCAACATTATGGCTTTCTAAATATTTAATCATAGGAAGTACTAAAGATTCGTACTGGTTATACTTTGTAAATTTTAATGCAGATAAATCAGGTAGTCCCCCAACATGATGAATGAAACGCATAATATAACGACGCATTTCCATTGCTGAATGCCATTTTTCAAAAGCAAACATCGTAGACCAGTATAGCCAGAAGTTCGATTCAAAGAACTCTTCAGAGAAAACATCTGTGATTTTTACATCATCTAATTTCTCTTCAGGAGTAAAGAATAATTTAATCATTTCTTCAGATGCTTTATCAGATAATGTAAACTTCCCATCGTCCTCAAGTCTTTGACCTCTATTATCCATCAATCTACATTTTGAATAGTTAGGATCCTCTTTATTTAACCAATAAAATTCATCTAAAACAGAAGCGTTTTCTATTTCTAAAGATGGGATTGAACGGAATAAATCCCATAGGCATTCAAAATGATCTTCCATTTCCCGGCCACCACGAATAATAAAACCTCTAGTCGGATTTAGAATACCATCAAGGCTACCTCCTGAAATATCTAGTTCTTCGAGAATATGAATATTTTCACCTTTCATTTGACCATCACGAATTAAAAAACATGCGGCTGAAAGTGAAGCTAGCCCCGAGCCAGCAAGATATGCCGATTTCTCATCAACACCCACTGGTTTTTTAGGACGTGCGAAAGCCTCATAATTACCATTACTGTAATACATAATACCGCCTCCATAAACTATTATTGTGATATAGCATACCATTATTTTGCACGGTAATGGTAAAATGAGAGAAAAATTAACAAATAATTCAATTTTGAAGTTAAACTCTAAATATACTATACCCTATTATTTGACATAACAATTCATTGCATTTTTATAAATTATTCATCAATATCTTTACATTAAAGGGATTATGCAATACCTAAAAATTAAATTGCCCTTGTAGCGAATAACCTTTAAAGTACTTGGATTATTGTACGTTTTCCTTCTCTAAGATTAGCCACAAAGCTGTCAAAGTATACAACCATTTGAGGGTAGGCTTGCATAATTATTATATCAAGAAAATAAAATGGATGATTAACAGTCACATTTTATAAACACATTTTTTGTTTTTATTTTGGTAGCCTTTATTCAAATTTATTATTATATAAATAATTTAACTATCTATCCCCCCCTCTTGAGATCCGCTTAATGTAAGTCTTATAAGCAAATTCAACTATGTAAAAATGAACAATATTAATATATTTATAAAAATAATGTTTGACAATCTTTTAGGATGCTATGTAGAATAGGACAAGTGATTATGAGAATCATTATCAATTAAGGTAACACCTTTATTTTTTTATTTGTAATTGAGAATGAATCTCATTTCATCGAATATATGTTGTTAGTTAGGATGATAATGGATGGAAGCAAGCGCGAGGAGCATAGAACAGCAAGAAACGAATATGAAAAAGATTAAGAGCAGACCGCTTATTGCTTCTATTATTTTAATAGCAGGTACAATTTTATTAGCTTTAAGTATGGGCATGTCTATTTCATTTGGGGCGGCAGATATTAGCTTAAAAACTGTCTGGCAAGCTGTTTTTCAATTCGATGATTCACTTACACATCATAATGTCATTTGGGAGCTTCGTATTCCAAGAGCACTTGGAGGAGTAGTCGCTGGTGCATTTCTAGCGGTATCCGGAGCAATTATGCAAGGTATGACACGAAACCCTCTTGCCTCACCTTCTTTAATGGGTATTACAGATGGTGCGGTATTTGGAATTGCAATTACGTATGCATTTTTCCCTAATTCCCCATACATAATGTTTGTTCTTGCCTCATTCATTGGTGCCGCATTTGGTGCAAGTATTGTATATGGTGTGGGTGCATCCTCACCAGGAGGGCTCACACCTGTGAAGTTAGCGTTAGCTGGTGCAGCGATCAGTGCACTGCTTGGGGCTATATCTTCTAGTATTGCACTTTATTTCAATCTTGCCCAAGAGGTGAGCATGTGGAATGCAGGAGGCGTTTCAGGTGTGAAATGGGTAAGTATTGATATGTTGCTACCGATAGGACTTGTTTGTCTTGTTATAGCAATTATAATGTCGAGATACATTACCATCTTAAGTTTCGGCGAAGAAATTGCGATTGGACTTGGACAAAATACAACCTTAATTAAATTTATTGGAACTGTACTTGTGCTTGTTTTAACGGGGTCAGCCGTATCTATGGCAGGTTCTGTCGGATTCGTTGGACTTATTATCCCACATATGACGCGTTTTCTCGTCGGGTCCGATTATAGATGGGTCATTCCATGTTCAGCAGTATTAGGTGGTTTGTTAATAGAATGTGCAGATATGTTATCTCGTGTTATCAATCCTCCATTTGAAACGCCAATTGGTGCAATTACAGCTTTAATAGGTGTTCCATTCTTCCTTTACTTAGCTCGTAATGAAGGGAGAGGGAAAATATGAGGCAAAGTATCTTAACAAAAAAGAAGATTTCAGTTTTAGCCATTTTACCTTGCCTAATTGTGTCGGTATTCTTAATTAGCTTAAATACAGGAACGTTTAAAATACCACCAATAGATGTATTGAAATCGTTAATTGGGTTAGGGGCCGAAGATCAATCTGTCATTTTATTCGAGTTTCGTATGCCTCGAATGGTTATCGCGATTTTAGTTGGCTCAGCGCTAGCGGTATCAGGGGCTATCATGCAAGGCTTATCTAGAAATCCACTTGCTGACCCTGGAATTATTGGTATAAATGCTGGTGCTGGATTAACAGTTGTTGTTTTCGTCTATTTTTTCTTCGGAAAAGTTGGGACCGGTACGCTAATATCAGTATTCATTCTTCCGTTATTTGCGTTAGTTGGTGCTTTATTAGCAGCGGTTATTATTTATACATTAGCTTGGAAGAACGGTGTTTCATCCACTCGTTTAATTCTTGTCGGTATTGCAGTTGCAGCAGGATTTAGTGCTGTTAGTTTAATCTTCTCAATGAAAATGACTTCAAATGATTTTCGTTTTGCAACTATTTGGTTAGCAGGGAGTTTATGGGGAACCGATTGGAAGTTTGTATTAAGTGTACTACCTTGGATGCTCATATTTCTACCCATTGCATTTTGCAAGGCACATTTATTGAATGTAATGAATTTAGGAGATGTAGCAGCTGTAGGCCTTGGTGTAAATGTAGAGAGGGAAAGACGTAAATTATTATTTATCGCCGTTTGTTTGGCTGGTGCGTCGGTAGCTGTTGCTGGTGGCATTGGATTTATCGGATTAATGGCACCCCACCTGGCAAGACGTCTTGTTGGAGGAAAACATCAAATTATGTTACCTACAGCAGCGTTAATTGGCACTTTTTTATTACTATTTGCAGATTTAATTTCAAGAAGTGTACTAACAACTTCAGAAATACCAGTAGGTCTTGTTATTTCTATTATTGGTGCACCCTATTTCATTTATTTACTTATGAGGACAAAATAAAAGGAGTCTTTTTTGATGGTAACTTTAGCAGTTGATTCGGTATCCGTTGGCTATAATGAAGGATTAATAATAGACGGATTATCAGTGGAGATTCCCGAAGGAAAGATAACAACGATTATTGGACCAAATGGATGTGGGAAATCTACATTGTTAAAAACAGCTTCTCGTATTTTAAAGGCAAAACAAGGGGCCGTTTATCTTGATGGGAAGGCAATTGAAAAACAGACCACAAAAGAAATTGCAAAGAAAATGGCGATTTTACCCCAGACTGCAGAAGTTCCGATGGGTCTTACTGTGTTTGAACTTGTTTCATATGGCCGCTTTCCACACCAAAATGGATTTGGGACACTGAAAGAAGAAGATTATCGCTACATCCATTGGGCACTTGAGGTGACAGGGATGACGGAGTTTGCAAACCGTTCAGCAGAAGCTTTATCAGGTGGCCAACGTCAACGAGTATGGATTGCAATGGCACTTGCTCAAGGGACGGACCTACTTGTATTAGATGAGCCGACAACTTACTTAGATATGGCTCACCAACTAGAAATTTTAAAGCTATTGAAAAAATTAAATCAAGAAGAAGGCCGTACAGTCGTTATGGTCATTCATGATTTAAATCATGCTTCTCGTTTTTCTGATCATATGATTGCTTTAAAGGCTGGTAAACTGATTCATCAAGGAACTCCAGATGAAGTAATGACAAGTGAGACACTTCGGAGTGTATTTGAAATTGAAGCACTAATCGTTTCATGCCCTGTAAACAGTAAGCCGATTTGTTTAACTTACGATTTAACAATGATTAATAATCTAAAAGCATAAAGGAAGGAGCATTCTAATGGGCGTTGAGCTTCTCATTATAGCCTGAGAAGTTGAACACCCATTAGAATGAAATGGGTCGTATACAATTTATCCAGGAGGAAATAAAATATGAAAAAATTTAAACTAACATTACTAGCAATGGTATTAGTTATTACATCTATACTATTTGCAGCTTGTTCTTCTGATAAAAAGGAAGAAGAAAAAACAGACGCTAAAACAGAAGAGCGTACAGTAGAGCATGCTAAGGGGGAAATTAAAATCCCTGCTAATCCAAAGAAAATTGCTGACCTTAGTGGTTCAACAGAAGAATTATTAATCTTTGGAATGAAACCAATCATTACTGCAAATACATCTCAAGAAGAAATTGATCCACATATTGCAGATCAATTAAAAGGTGTAAAACCAGTCGGCTCTGCTTGGGGTGACAAAATTAACATCGAAGCAGTGGCTGCTGCAAAACCAGATTTAATTCTTATAAATGATCGTCAAGAAAAAATCTATGATCAACTATCTAAAATTGCACCGACTGTTATGTTAAAAACTCCATTAGATCAATGGCGTCCAAAGTTTGAGGAATTAGGTAAAATCTTCGATAAAGAAAAAGAAACAGAAGAATGGTTCAAACAGTATGACGAAAAGGCTAGCAAGTTACACGATAAAATCGTTGCTAAAACTGGTGATGCGAAGTTCATGAAAATGGCTGCATATCCAAATGCATTCCGTATATATGGTGACTATGGTTACGGTAGCGTACTCTTTAAAGATTTAAAATTACCAGCAGTTCCAGGTACGCCAATGGATGAACCATTAGTACAAGTACAAAAAGAAGCTTTAATTGACTATAATCCAGATTACCTATTCGTATTTACAACTGGTGATGGTTCTCAGCGCTTAAAAGAATTCCAAGAAGAAACAATTTGGAAAAACATGAATGCTGTTAAGAACAACCACGTATTTATTATTAAAAATGATGCGGTCAATAAAGGCTACTTCCCACTTGGTAAAGAAATGATTTTAGATGAAATTGCTGAATTTGTTTTAGGGAAATAATAAAAGTGAGAAGAGGCTGGGACATAACTAATTAGCTCTTCGCGAAAGCCGAATTACTTTCAAATAAAATAAGCACTATATTTAGAAAACCCGAACAATTGCAAAACACCGTATGAGTATTTTGCAAATTTGTTCGGGTTTTACTTTAGCTAAAATACTTTTGTCCCAGCCTCTTTTTTTAAAACTTGCTTAAGGATCATGATATAGTTGTTTAGTTATCGATTGGCGAATAAATCTACTTAGTTCCCTTATTTTATAAATCGTATAGATCGTTTCTCCCCAATTTGTAAAATCTCATCATTCATTAATATGATGTCAGTGTCTTCCTCTGTAAGTTTTTCCCCATTTAAAGAAACACCATTTTGTTTAAGTAATCTCATAAATTCACTCTTGCTTTTTATATAACCCTGAGCAATTAATGGTGGAATAATATCTAGTACAGATTCTTTTCCTATTTCAATTAACATGGTGGGGATGTTTTCAGGCAATACCTCTCCTTCATAAATGATCTTACCTACCCCCTTTTGAATCATCTCTAATTGTTCATCCAGTTTTAAAAACATACAATACAACTCCTTTAATATTGAATTAATATTGCAAGTTCTATAAGAGTAAAAATCAATTTCGCCTTGGCGTAATTGTAGCTGTCGCTTCGCTTTCGCTACAGATAAATTGCCACAGGACGTGACGTTCTTAAACTGGGTTCCTCTATAAAAGGAATCACATCACGTTCATCTTACCACCCGCTTCTGCTGAATGAAGATAAAAAAAACGCCCTTTAGGAATAAACCTAAAGGACGTGTTATGAACGTGTTACCACCTTAATTTAAGAGCTACTCACATAACTCTTCTCAATAGGTACGGCTAAATGCGATACCTTTGCATTGATTACGGATGCAAACCCGTCGTAGCCTACTAAAGTTCGGTACGCAGCTCCAAGATGAATTCATTTTAACTTTCCTTGCGCCTCTCATCAACCGGCTACTTTCTGTAAGTTCCATTAAAACTACTAGTTCTCTTCAACACTTTTACTCTTATACTCCAAATTGTTAACAACAATTTTTCGTCATGCAAATCTTGATAATTATTATAGCGCTTTTATTTGAATTGTCAATAAATTAAAAAGATGAATTAATTTATTTAATTTAATTTTTTGAAAGCTAATAATTCAACATGACTAATAAATTTACAGATACAATACCATCTGTTTTTGTAGGCAAGCACTTTTTATCATTAGAAAGATGGAGATAAGTTAGTTCCTCTTCCTAAGTCACCAATTTTACACTTCTCCTTTTTTACGTGCTGCCATTTCATCTTTCATTTCCTCTTTTAATCCTTCAATTGATTGTTGGCGTCGCTTATTTTTTTCTTTAATCATTTGACTTTGCATAGGGTCTGCAAATTCCAAACTAATTTCCGCTTCATGCAGTTTTTCTTCAGTGTTCTTAACGATATCACGAATTCGTTCAACGTTATTAGATCTATCATCGGGTTTCGAGTGTCTTGAATTAGCCATGGTAACCTCCTAAAAATTTGACATAAAATTAGTTTGGATTTTTTTTATATTTATATGTGCACTAATTTTTACTAAGAAAAGCTTGTTTGCCACCCGAAGAGACTCTTGACTCAACCAGCCGCTGAAGCGAATTCCTAAACATCATGAAACATATACTTCTTATCTAAAAAGCCTTTAAGGAAATGTATCCCTTAACTCAAATAACTAAATTAAGGTACATTCCTCCAAGTGTGTAGTTAGTAGCTGTTGTTGCTGTTGCAATCACATCTACAGCGTATTCAACAGTAAATACATTGTTATCTGTTACCACAACTGGTGTTGCTCCAAATACTAATGAATCTGTAGCAGTTTCAGGTGTAGCTTCGAACTTCTACAAGTTTGAGGATTTGAAATAAAGTACAAATACAATTAAAAATCTCGTATGAACCACATTTTTAACCGAAAAACAGTATGACTTTTATATAAACAATGCCTACTTATTTGGACCTATTTATTTATCACTTCGACAAATTAAGACAAAAAATTGTAATTCAGTTTGATATATTATTCTAGAAATCTATTATTCGAATGGAGAATGGTACATGGAAACACAAGCCTACAAATATCCTAGACAAAAGATTAATGGGATTTGGCTAATAATTGCTGGCATAGCAATGTTCTTACTGTTAATAAAATATAACGGCTATCCGAATGTTTGGCCTTTTGCCATCGTTTATGTGCTAGGTATGATTTGGCAATTAAGCCCTAAAACCCGGGAGAAATTAGCAGTCGGTCCTGGAACACCGGAACAAAAAAAGTGGTCTAATTTTTCAATTATGTTATTGGCTATTTTAGTTTTTGTCATTCTTCAATTTTTCGTAGATGATTATAGAACTTGCTGGCTATTAATTATTTTAACAGTCGGCGTTCACTTCTTAACTTTCATTCCAGTACATGGGAAATTAATGCTTTTTCTATCAATCACTTTAATAATCAATGCATTCATAGGATTAATCATTGCTAACGTAAATCTAGACGTCTTTTTGGTAATAGATGGCCTAATAAAGATTTTATTTGGTAGCATTTTTATTAAGCTAAGTCCTATTAATTTTTAATGGATTCTGCTCTGCAGTGATCCTCATTTTTTGTCTAGGTATGACCTTTTCATAAGTGAATTTGTTAGAACCGAACCCGTATAAATATATACGATGAGATACATAAAAATTCAAAAATTTAGTTGACTCTATTTTTAATGTGTGATAAAAATGATATTATCAATTCGGAAAATTAATATTTGGGCAATGATAGGATTAAGTAGTGAAAATCTCCCTATATCAGAGAGCTGGTGGTTGGTGCGAATCAGTATATAGATTATCATGAATTTCGACCTGGAGCATCTTTCATAAATCACACGTTGTGAGGAAGTGGAAGACGGTAGTGAATACCGTTATCAAATAAAGTGGTGAAGAATTTTTTCACAACTAGGGTGGTACCGCGATATATATCGTCCCTACGTACTTACGTAGGGACGTTTTTTATTTAGGTCTTATTCTTGTTGTATTTTCATAACTAGGGTGGTACCGCGATATTTTATCGTCCCTACGTATTTGCGTAGGGACGTTTTTTATTTAGGGTCTTACTCTTGTTGTATTTTCATAACTAGGGTGGTACCGCGATATTTTATCGTCCCTACGTATTTGCGTAGGGACGTTTTTTATTTAGGTCTTACTCTTGTTGTATCTTCATAACTAGGGTGGTACCGCGATATTCTATCGTCCCTACGTATTTTGTAGGGGCGTTTTTTTTGAGAGGAAGTGGTTGTATGAGAAAGGAGTCACGATAGAACAATATTATAAAGGACCGAATTGTCATAAACAAAGAAATAGAAAAAGAGAGGAGATAAAGAGATGAATTCACAGCAATGGACATCGAAATTAGGTTTCATTTTAGCTGCAGCAGGCTCAGCGATAGGTCTTGGTGCGATTTGGAAGTTCCCGTATATAGCCGGTATTGGAGGCGGCGGTGCGTTCTTCCTTATTTTCATCGGTTTTACATTATTAATTGGTTTACCGTTATTATTAGCAGAATTTGTAGTTGGAAGAAGTACACAAAAAGAGGCTGTTGAAGCATATAGAACAATTGCTCCTAAAACGCTATGGCCGTGGGTTGGTAAATTAGGGATTGTCACATGTTTCATATTGCTTTCATTCTACAGTGTTGTAGGAGGATGGATTTTATTATATTTATGGAATGCCATTACAGGTAGACTATGGGAAGGAAATGGTTCGTACGAAGCCACTTTTGGTGACATCATTTCCAATCCATTTTTAGCGGTTGGATCACAACTATTATTTATTCTTATGACTATTTTTATCGTAAGTAAAGGTGTACAAAACGGTGTTGAAAAAGTAAATAAGTATTTCATGCCAGCACTATTTGTTTTATTCTTTGTATTAATTATTCGTGCTCTTACATTAGATGGTGCAGGAGAAGGGGTTCGCTTCTTCTTACAGCCTGATTTCTCAAATGTTACATCTGAAATTATTTTATATGCCATGGGGCAATCGTTCTTCTCATTATCTGTCGGTGTAGGCGTAATGGTTACGTATAGCTCATATTTACCGAAAGAAGAAAGTTTACCACGTTCCGCATTTTCTATCGTCGGTTTAACGCTTGTGATTACATTACTTGCAGGGCTTGCTATTTTCCCGGTAGTATTCGCATTTGGAATGGAACCATCTCAAGGACCAGGTCTATTATTTATTGTCTTGCCAGCAATTTTCAGTAAAATGGCATTTGGGAAAGTATTCTTCATTATTTTCTTGTTACTATTTTTCTTTGCAACGATAACATCAGCCATTTCGATGTTGGAAATTAGCGTGGCTTCTTTAACGACAAAAGGTAAAGGGAAACGCGAAAAAATGGCATTGATGGTCGGTTTACTAATCTTTGTTGTAGGGATTCCATCGGCGCTTTCATTTGGCGTATTAAGCGATGTGAAATTGTTTGGAAAAACAATCTTTGATTTTGCAGACTATACAGTAAGTAATGTTCTTATGCCGCTCGGTGTATTATTAGTAGCGATCTTCGTACCGTTTAAAATGAAGAAAGATGTATTAATGAGAGAACTGGGTGTAAGTAAAAATAAAGGCTATAAATTATTTGTATTATGGTTATTCTTACTTCGCTATATAGCACCGATTGCAATTATTATCGTATTTTTAAATGTAATTGGCGTGATTTAAAATACAATATGCCCTAGAACCATAGGAATTAAGATGTTAACCTTTTTATAGACAAAAAACCAAAACTAAAAAGAGCATACTAAATATGCGTTTATTTATCTATTGCCTTGGGGCTTGTACTTTGTTTATTGGCTATATACCCGACCCCAATGACTGTACAAGTACTTATCAGCAGGTTTACAATGAGTAAAATTTTTATTAGATTTTGTTAGGACTATTCCATTTTTATCCTTCCATCTATAAATGTTAATAAGCCTATTATGAATTTTGTTCCTCTACTTTCCCTTAAAATTTCAACCCTACATTGCGGCACTGAAAATTGTTAAGATAAACGAAGGCTTCCTCAATCTCATTGAGGAAGCCTTCGTTTTTTCATGTATATTATAGTTGTAATTCAAATACGTCTAAATAGGATTCTTCTTTTGTTTGTTGATAGGTTTCTAGTAAGAAATTCATTTCTCCTAAAGCATGATTTAAGGAAGTATGTGTCTTCTTTGTCTGCTGAGGAGAATAATAATCGGTCACAAGGTAACCACCTTTTGGAACTTCGATTTTGTTTCCGTTTTCCGCCTGATCGACTAAAAAATCTGCATAGGTGATGGTCGAGTTTTTGAATTCTTTGATGTCAAGGATGTCCCCTGCCTTTTTTAGGAATAACGCGATTTTTTCGTTATGTCTAGTATCAATATAGGGAGCTTTGATTCCGTAATCTTTTTTCAACCACGTACTCGTATACTCCGTTTCCCATAACCCTTTTTTATCTCCTTGAAAAATAAATAAGTTCGCAACAGAATTTAATAGCAAATCGTAGAAGTATCGCTCCTGCGTAGTTTCATAGTGATCTAATGCTTTTTTATCTTGGACCCTCACTAGGTTTCGCCCATATCCTACCTAGTTCGGTAATGCTAGAGAAACCCTCTCTCTAGGTTCAATTTCTTTATTTTCACCTTCACCTGCTCTGTTTAATGAACATGAAGTCAAGATTATAAACGCTAACAAGGAGCATAAAATTCTGTCCCAGATTTTTCTATTAAGCAAATTTGCCCTTCCCATGTAACTATTCTTTTATATAAAAAGTTTCAAAATTATAGCAGTGTTAAATGAGAAAAACAATGTATGAACTTTTTCTAAAAGGAAAAAAGGTATCATTGACAAGGCATCCTTTTGTATTATTCATACACATCTAATTAACATATTTTAAGAAATTAGCTAAAGAGCCAAACCCATGTAAACAAAGGGGTTGGCTCTTTTCCATTTTTACTCGTTATGCATGATTTTATTCATCGTTGATTTATCGGTGTTCATTAGTTTGTGTGGATGGCTTTAATAAGAACCAAACAATTACTAAAGTTACTAGTGCTAATATAAATGTACCCATATAAATGAAATGTACACTTGAAGCTAATGCTTCTTGTGATTCGGTTACTACGTTTGCTGTAGTTCCTCCATGTCCACTAGAAGATACAAGATCAAGGTTTTTAATGCCTTGTGCATGAATCATCGTGTTGAAAATCGCCCCGAAAACTGCAGCACCTAATGTTTGACTAAACGTATTGGTAAATGTGTTTAAGCCAATTGCTGTCCCACGCATATGCGATGGAACAGCTGCTTGAATTGTTACCATGTAAATAGGTACAATAAGCCCCATTCCTAAGCCGAATAATCCAACTGCAACATAAATAAGGAATGCTGGCGAATCTGCTGACAATGTAAATAGTGAAAAGGCAGCAATTGAAATAATGCTAGCTCCAAGTAGAATGATTTGTTTCGTTTTTAAGTTATCAACTAATTTACCAGAAAAAACAGTGCCAAATGTCCACATAACAGGAAGTGGCATTAAAATGAGTCCGGCGTCTGTCGCATTTTTCCCTAATACACCTTGGCTCCAAATTGGAAGATACATGGTAACACTAATAAGCATTGCACCAGAAATAAGAGTTAGTATGTTTATAGTAGATAATGTACGGTTAAAGAAAAGTGCTAGTGGAATTAATGGTTCCGGAGATTTTTTCTCAATAAATAAGAAAATAATGAATGAAACAGCTGCAAAGATTAAGAGGCCAATAATTGTAATGTCCCCCCAGTTTTGCTTACTGCTACCTGTTAATAACGCGTATAGTAGAGCGATTGCACTTAATGAGAATACCGTTGCACCAAGATAGTCAATATGGTGCTTAGCAGGCTTAATAGATTCTTTATAATAAATGACAATCATTAAGCAAGCGATAATCCCAAATGGAACGTTTAAGAAGAAGATGTAGCGCCAAGAAAGAGAATCAACTAAAAATCCGCCAACTAATGGTCCGATAACACCAGAGACGCCCCAAACAGCACTAATCCAGCCCTGTGCTTTTGCACGGTCTTTCACTTCGCTATATAAGTCACCAATGATTGTCATTGTTATTGGCATAATAGCGCCAGCTCCTAGACCTTGAAGCGCTCGAAAGGCGATGAGCTGTTCCATTGATGCAACGACACCGCAAAGTGCAGAGCCGACTAAGAATATTGTAGCTCCGATAAGTAAAACTTTTTTACGACCGAATAAATCAGCCAGTTTCCCGTATATTGGAGTCGAAACAGCTGTGGCAAGCATATAAATGGCATATACCCAGCTAACAAGTTCGACGCCCGACAAATCACTCGTTATACGGGGGATTGCTGTACTAATAATTGTTCCTTCTACAGCAGAAAGAAATGTCATTAACATTAATGATAAAATAACTTTTTTTCTCATATTTTCCCCTTTACTTCTATCCAGTTAAAAATATTCAATATATAACTAAATATTTTTATTAACTATTAACTAACAAATCTAGTTTACCTGAGGGTAGTTTGACCATGCATTGTTAGAATTTAAATGTTTAAGCAGCTCAACAACCATGTTTAAACCACCAATCCACATGTAGTCTTGGTCATTATTTGCTTGAACAAGTGCATTTTCAAAAGCTCTACCCGTTATAGAGCCACCATCAGGATTTTCAAACCATCTTATTCGAGCCCGTTAAGTACCATCCAACCTGCACCTATCCCAGTACCACGACCTTCTTTAATCCACTTTTCGACTTCCAATGCCCTTGCTCTCTTAGACAAAAAACGCCCCTTAGATAACTATAATCTAAAGGGGAAAAACGGTACATCTTTTTTGTAAACAGAATGGCTTTATTTCAAAGCTACAGAAGTATAGAGTGACAATAAAGTTACTTAATTTTGTAACCTCAAATACAATACAAATAACCCGTCCTGATTTTTAGGACGGGATTAAAATAAAGTTATTTAATTCTAAGTGTTGTTTTACAATAGAGCTCTTAGTGAAATAGATCAACATTTAAGAATGTTGATCTATTTCACTTCCTGCCTTTTTCAAAGCTCTTTGAAGTTGATAAATTTTCATCATACTAATTAATCCAACTAATAGGGCTCCCAAAAGGACTGACCCAATAATGACGAGGATCAATGGCCACTCAGCTTTTCCAAATACATAATTAACCGTTACCATGTCAACATTGATAACTGAAAAAACCGCAATAATTAAGACCACAATTAGTGCTAATATTAAGTTCCATTGCCTTTTCATAAGCCACCTCATTAATTGTTATTTAACTATTCTACATTCACTATTATAGAATCAGGATTAGCTTAGGACAATCACTATTTCGCGGCAAGGATATATCCTTTTTTAAACAACTCTATTATTTTTTAATCGACTTTATTGTTTTTTAAATATCTTTATTACCATGAAACAAGATGTTGATTTGGAATAAAGATTGATCAAAAAAGTGTCTGTAGGGAATTAATTAAACCTTCTGTTGATGTTTTAATGGAAAAAAGTGTGGATTAGGATCTTTTAGACGGATATGAAGCCACTATTCATGATTTTTATAAAGTACAACGAATTGATAAAATCCATGCAAGGGAACACGGTCACTATAAACCTCTAGACATTCGTCTATCACTTAATCATGATTTAAACATTAAACAAGGCCATGATATAGGTCGTGAGATAAAAAATGAAATATTAAATAAATTCCCAGGTGTAGGGGAATTCCTTATTCAGTAAATCCTTACTATATAGAACCTAATCAAAAGTAACTTACAAAAAAACCTCTCTTTCCTTGAACTGCCCCCCTATTGTTTAGACACTATCTAACAATAGGAAGTGCAGTTTTTCTATGGTTAAATATACTGCCGAATATAAATTATAAGCTGTTGAGCGTTACTTAAGTAGCGATTGGAGAGTAGTTGTATAGGTGGCGATTTGCGGAACAATCCAAAATCGTTCCATGCAAACCATGCAAAGATCTCAAATATGGGTCTTAGTCTAAGCTTCTTCATTAATTAAACATATCCTTTACTATACCCTAAGAAGGGAGGTAAAAAGGGTTAAATCCAATGCATTTTAATGTAGTACATCAAATGTTTCCCGCTTTTCCTAGATACAAAGGAATAGGAGGATCCCGTGACGGGTCACGCCGTTCTAGGAATCTTTTTTTAAATTTTTGGTTTTTACGAGAAAAGTGGATAGGCTACATTAATTTAAACAATTCTGATAGATGTTATGTAATGCACAACGATAACAATTCATCCAGAAGAATATACATAAATGAAGAGATCAGACGGAACCCATCCCCAGCTGACCTTTCACTTTTCTTTCAACCTTGGACTTCGATAGGAATAATACAGAAAAAGTTAACTAGTAAGAACTAGTTAACTTTATATACAGTCGCACTCAATAGTCCATTGAATAACATTTAGTGACATACTCTTCAGATAGCGAAAAATCGACTGAAGTTTTTAAAAAAATAAGTCATTCCAAAAGGAGTTACTGCTCGTGCGTCGTTGGTTTCGCGAAGTTCGACGTACTCTGCTCGTGCGTCGCTGTTTTCGTGAAGTTCGACGTACCCTGCTCGTGCGTCGCTGTTTTCGTGAAGTTCGACGTACTCTGCTCGTGCGTCGCTGTTTTCGTGAAGTTCGACGTACCCTGCTCGTGCGTCGCTGTTTTCGTGAAGTTCGACGTACCCTGCTCGTGCGTCGCTGTTTTCGTGAAGTTCGACGTACCCTACTCGTGCGTCGCTGTTTTCGTGAAGTTCGACGTACCCTACTCGTGCGTCGCTGTTTTCGCGAAGTTCGACGTCTCCCGCTCGTGCATCGTTCGTTACTAATAGGATCCTGGTGCATGAAGTGACCTAACCCTGAGTTGTTAGCAATTTCTACTGCATTCTGTATAAGTGACATATTCAAACCTCCTTTCATCTTTATAAGAGAAAGAAGGTAGATTCCTTTTTCAAAAAGAATCAAACCCATGCCTCTGCACATTTCTTTCCCTAATCGTAATATATGAGGTTGCACTAAAGATGTTAGAGTCAATCGCATAGTTTTCGAAAGGAGAATATAAACTCTATATCTTTTTGTGGAATCTTACATTTTGTTTTATACGAATAATTTAAAAATGAAAGGAAAGAATTCGCATGTTTAACGGCATAATAATACCTGAATATCATCTTTTTATTCATCCTTTAGATTTAAGTGAACTTCGGAAAGATATATGGTGTGACGATCCTATCTCTGCCAAGCTAACGATTAACAAAAGAAAGTATGATATTGATATCGCCTATCGTGGCTCCCATATCCGGGATTTTCGAAAGAAGTCGTATCACATTTCGTTTAATAAGCCAAGTACGTATAGAAATACCAAAGAAATTCATATCAACGCAGAATATAAAGATCCTTCTCTATTAAGAAATAAACTATCGCTCGATTTTTTCAATGAAATAGGGTGCTTATCGCCAAAGTCCCAATTTGTAAATATGAATTTGAATGGGAAAAATGAGGGGCTTTATTTGGAATTAGAATCAGTGGATGAGTATTTCCTTAAGAATCGACAACTACCGAAAGGACCAATATTCTATGCGGTTGATGGCGATGCTAACTTTTCGTTGATGAGTGATCTTGATAAAGAAGTAAAGAAATCACTTAAGGCTGGCTATGAACTAAAATATGGGACAGAACAAGATGAATTTTATTTACAAAAAATGATTATTGAAATTAATACCATTCCAAAGGCTGAATTTGAAAATGAAATTGTGAAATACCTCAATGTTAATCAGTATCTTAGCTGGTTGGCTGGCGCTGTTTTCACCCAAAATTTTGATGGTTTTGTTCATAATTACGCATTATACCAAAATAGCGAAACTAGGCAATTCGAAGTCATCCCGTGGGATTACGATGCAACATGGGGAAGGGATGTAAACGGGAAAGTGATGGAGGAAGACTATTTACGAATCGAAGGATTTAATACGCTTACCGCAAGAATTCTCGACGTAAAAACATTTCGACGTCAATACAAAAACTTGCTAAAAGTTATTTTAAACAACCAATTTAATGTAGACTATTTGAAACCAAAAATACAAGGTATGCATAATTTAATAAGACCTTATATTCAAAAAGATCCTTATAAAAAAGACGATATCCATTTATTTGATAAGGAACCCGAGTATATATTGGATTATATTGAAGCACGGGAGAAATATATAAGAGGGAAATTAAATTCATTAGATTAAGTTGTTGCATCATCTTACAAAACCTTCTTTCCATCTAGTAAGGGGGTTATTGTCGCTTGAATTAGCACCCAAATATCTGTACTGTAAATATAGTAAAATCGTTTAGTTATAGTTCATCAGCTTAGCGAGTTACACAGAGATTATCCCGTGTAATAGTGAAGTCATGTTAGCTTCACGGGGAGATGCTTTTATTAAACGATGTCCAATTTACACACAAATTCGAAATTACAAATAAATTGTGACTGTGCATACTTTGTGTCCTTGTACATCAATTTACAATAGTGTCCTTAGGTCTCTTGTTAAAAAAATATGAAATTCACACAAAAGTGTCTAGAAATTCTTATCCATGCACCCCTGAAGTATAATTAAATTCTTAAAAAGGTAAATTATACAGAAATTTCACTTGTAAATTGCAATATTGAAAAAGAGGTTTACTTACTGTTGAATAACAGTTAATAAACCTCTTTTGATTTTTACAAATTTACATCACGACTAAGTTGTATGCGTCACGATTGAGTTGTGTACAGACAAAAGTGTTGCTTTGAAATAAGGTTTGATCATAAAAATCCCACAAACCAGCATTTTACAATAAATAAAAAGAAACCATTTTGAAAAAAGATTGATCAAAATGGATTCTTTCCTTGTGAAGTATTGTTCAATTTTTATAAAAATGTTCGATTTTTTTCTGTTGATCTTCAACAAACATGCGCTCTTCAATAGAATAAAAGACTAGATTCTATAGAGATGCTTATTAAGATAAGGTACTAACCTTTTTAAAGTTAGTACCTTATCCTTTTCTATCCCTACAAGAGCTTTTAAGTTTTTCGACATTTCCGCAATAGCGCTATGTTCGGGCAAAAACCTAAAGCGCAAGCTGTATCAATACTCCCAGTATAGATATTTCACTACAATTAACAATGTGATGTTAACGGGAACATAAAGTTACCCTTCAGCAACGACTCTTTCGTTAAGACGAATAAAGCATCATCATCATTTGGCATAATGGTTGCTGTCATGCCCTCTATTGAAAAACCAGGCGTGAAATTAAATATCACTTTTTTCGTTGTTTCATTCACAATGCTTGCTAATACAGCTTCAACATCTGGTTCATTTAACGAAATGATATCGAATATATGCAGAGTATCTTCTTCTTCCTCCATTAGCACAATCGTTTCTAAATCTTCCACATAGAAAATGGCTTCATAAAATACTAATGTGAAATAAAACATTAATAAACTTTCATTATTCTCAACATCTAAAATCATTGAGTTTACATGGCGATTTTCCGCAAACTTTTCAATTAATGTAAGATCATTTTCAATAGTAAGCTGTTTTACTTTCGCATCTATACTCCTTTGAATTGAACTTTTTGCTAGGTCTAAGCTAAATTCGCTTTCATGAAGACGTGTAAAGCCAAACTTCGGGTAAAAATCCAATACTGTATCATTCGCAAAAAGATACATGAAATCATAAGTATTTTCGTATTCTTTCATAATATGCTGCATTAATTGCTTAGCTAAACCTTTATTGCGATAATTTTCATCAGTCATTACTGTACCAATCTGAATTCCTTTATACATTTTACCATCAATAATTATTGACATTTTATTAACTGAAGCATTTGAGATAACCTTACCTTCATCAACAAATGAATACGGTATATATTTGTCATTCCAATACCCTCTGTTGTACCAGCCTCGAAAATCTAATTCAAATGTTTTCATTGTTAAGGCATTAAAACTCTCCTTCAAACTTTCATTATTTCGATAATCACTTACTAATTCATATTTTTCCATCTAAATTCCCTCCAATTTTTGTTTCATGAATTTTTTTATTAGTATCAATACTCCACCGGTCTGGCTAAAAAATAACAAAGAGGTAAAGTTTTACAACTTTTTTATAAACGTCGCGACTTTATTTTAAAGATCGCATCTTTTTTATAAACATCGTGACTTTATTTCAAAGTCACACTTTGCGCCCAGGTATCTATATCACGTCAAACCAGCCTAAGTAAAGGCCGCCCTTTGAGAAAAAAAGGGCTAAATTTTTTAAAATTTTTCAATTGAAATATCTGAATTAATTGTTATTGCTACTTGAATTCCCGTAGCCTCTGAAAGAACAATTTCTGTTGGTGCAGGTTGAGCAGCATCACCGGCTGCATACACATTTTTTTCTGATGTTCTTCCGAAATGATCAACAACGATTAGCTCCTGTTCATCTAAATCACAAGAAAATCCTTTACCAATGGTATTAGTTGAATAAGTGGATGGGGTAATAAAGCCTGCTTCCCGCTCAATTTCTAACCCATTTTGAAAGACGACACTACTCAATATCCCATTATGTCCTTTCATTTCTTTAATCTTATCGGTAATCACATTTATCCCTTTATTTTCTAGTTCTCTCTTTTCATTTTCCTTTATTTCATGACCGTTTGTTGCCACGATTAAATCATTTGATACGTTAAAAATTATTTTAGCAGTACGTGCAACATCACCTGTTTCATTTATATAAATCAATTTTTTACCCTTTAATTCCCAACCATATCCATATGAAGAAGTAAAAATACTTTTATTATAATATTGCTTAATATTTGGGATATCTGTCTGTATTTTAGTGCCATCTGTCAAAAGAATTTTCTCAGCAAGAAAGTTCTCACCATCTTCTGTATAAATTTTAAAAAGCTTATTGTCTGATTGTTTAATAGCCCTAACCCTTTGACTGACGATGGAATGAATAGTTGGATATTGATTTAATTTTTCTTTTGCTGCTTGCATGAATTCAATAGCTGCGTTTCCATTTCTTGAAATACTTTCTTGAAGTTCAAATGCAAGGTGGTCATTATTTGTATCAAACAATGCTACTAATCGATTCGCTCTACCTAACAATAATGCTGCATTTAATCCTGCCGGTCCTCCACCGATAATTGCACATTCAAAGATTTCCATATTTTTCCCTCCTGTTTTTTGACGAATCAAACTCCAATAATTTGCTTTAGGTTTTCAAATGGAACATACCCAACAATTGGTTCATGTAATTTATTATGAATAATCAAACGAGAATGAGGGATCCCAAGTACCTGATATTCCGCTGCAAGTTCTGGACTATTGTCAACGTTCACCCTTAAAATTTTCACCGTATCACTGCATTCTTCATTAAGTTGATTTAGAACCATTCCGAACATTTTACAAGGGCTACACCACTCAGCCCAAAAATTTATTAACACAATCTTTTCAGTCTTTAAGTGTTCTCCTAATTCTTGCTTTGTTGTTACATGAGCAATTGACATAATTTTTTTCCTCCTTCGTGGAAATAAAAATTTTGAAAGTATAATCTAGAACTTCTATCCCCCTTTCAACAAACATTAGAGACCTTCAATATCTGCAATTGAGCTAAAATTTTTTAAGTTGTACTATCGAAGACAACTGCCATCGCGGCTTTGTATCCTTCAGCAGCAGCAACTATTAATGAAGACTGACCTAATTTAGCTGTCTCTCCTGCTGCATAAACATTTTCCTGTGACGTTCTCCCTGTTTCATCCACAATAATGCTACCATTTTCATTTAATTGACAACCTAGCTGCTCTGCAAATTGATTCGGACGCACAAAGTTAGGTACTATAAAACCGCCAACTCTTTCTATTTCAAGCCCAGAACTAAACACTATTTTGTTTAAATAACCATCCTCACCATGAAGATTTTGAATAGGCTCAGTAATGACAGTTATATCTTTTCTTTGTAGTTCATTCAATGTCGGAGCGGAAAGCTCATGACCATTTGTGGCAATCATCAAATCCTTTGACCAGTTATAAATAAGCTTTCCTTTAAAAAGGGTATGTTCTTCATTTTCAGAAATAATAATTAGAGGTTGATCTCTTAATTCCCACCCATCACAAGTTGGGCAGCTGAATAAACTTTTACCATAATATTTCCGAATATCCGTAATTGATGGAAATTCCTCTTGAACACCTGTTGCCAATATTATTCTCTCAGCAACATACTCAACTTCTTCTAACGTCTCAAGTTTAAACAAACCATTTGGTTGTTTCGTAATATTCTTAACCGTGTTTTGATAATAGTGAACTGACGGGTATTTTTTCACATCATTTAAAGCTACTTCTTTAAAATCAGCTGGTTTAATTCCATCACGCGTAAGAAATCCATGTGATTCCTGCGTCACACGATTCCGATTTGTTCCATTATCAAATAATGCGACTTTTTTACGAGATCTTCCTAAAATCAAACCTGCATTTAGACCAGCCCCACCTCCACCTATAATTGCACAATCAAATAATTCCATAATGTAACTCTCCTCCATGAATTGTTTAGAATACATGTTGTTTCGTTAAAATGTCCATTTCTAAAAATTACAACATGCCTTCTTGCTTAAATTGAAGTTTAAAACAGAATGATTCTAAGCTATAATCAATTGAAAGTTTATAGAAGTATGAAAACCAAGAAGATCTCAGTTCAAGGTAAAATCGTTAAGTTTCAATCACAGACTTAAAGGACTTTTATTATCCCTGATTATCCAAAAAATAATGGTGGACTAAATCCACTATTATTTTTTCACAATATCCGATATTTTTCTGTTTCTTAACTCATTCTCCAGCTTTTTTTCTGCAGATAACATTACTTCTTTTATTACACACTTTGGATCGTTATATAAACAACAATCAAACAAAGACGATTTACCTTCAATTGCATGTATAATATCTAAAAATGAAATATCTTCCCAATCCTGACTAAGCGTATATCCACCATTGGCGCCCGATACAGAATTGATCATTCCCTCTTTTACTAACTTAGTTAGGATTTTAGACAAATACGTAGGAGATACATTTTGCATCTCAGCTAATTGTTGGACACCCACTGGCTTATTTGGTGCTTCCTTTGCAAGAAAAAGCATTGTGTGTAGTGCATAATTTGTAGCTTTTGAATATTTCATAATATTTATTCACTCCAATAAAAGACTTTACATGTCCATAATAGCGCAGTATTTAAGCTATTTCAATATTTTTGTCTTCATGTTGGAAAAAGATTTAAAGTACCATGTAAGCCGTAGCTATATCTAAAAGTGCCATCCCAGTATAAGCGGGCTGGACTTTATTTTCCGATGTACCAAGGGCAGCTTCCCATTGAATCATTGAATTTGATTGGTTCGGGAGGAATCTCTTCCACGGCAGAAGATGTGGTGCGATTCTCACAATTATTTATGGGACAGGGAGAAGGGATCCTCTCTGATAAGGCAGTCAAGGCGATGGGGCAAGAGGAATATAAAAAAGGAATGTAGGCCGGAGGATGAAGATAACATTATCAACTATGGTCTTGGCTGGGATAGTGTGAAACTATATCCATTCAGTGAATATGGGATAAATTCTCGAATATCAACAACAGAATCCGAATATTCAATTAAATAAAAGTAATTTCGTTCTAAATCTGATAGAAATTCATGCTGTCTATTTGTTTTAATACCTTTTAAACGTGTAGACCAACCTCTCGAAGACACATCTTGAATGTTTAACCATGGTTTATAATCCACACCGACTCCAGAGCCACGACCTTAATTAATTCACTTTTCGACTTTAGATGTTCTAGTTCGTTTTGACATAAAAACACCCCTTTAGATTAAAATTATCCAAAGGGGTAAAACGGTGCAACTTTTTTACAAACGGTATAACTTTATTTTAAACGGTACATCTTTTTTATAAACGGTACGACTTTATTTCAAATCAACAAAAAGATGTTGGTTTGGAATAAAGTTTGATTAAAAATTTCTCTAAACTTTTGATTTCACTGCATACGAAGAGCCGTGGTTTTGAATAAAGATTGATTAAAACGATGGTTTTCTTCTACTTGTAGGGACTACTTTTTATAAAAAAGTTTGATCAAAATTAAATATAAATGTTGATATAACGGTATTTTATTGATTTTGATAGGCTTAAAACGATTAAACTTTCTTCAAAATGGTGCGACTTTTTCAAAACAGTTCAACTTTGTTTTAAACCGACATAAAGAGCTGCTATCAAAATAGCTCCAACAAGCAGGAAATTCAAAAATACCTCTCGAGAGTTCGAGGGGTGTTTTTGAATGGTTTTAATACTGAAGTCTTTCTGATCAATTGTTAATGCTTTATTTTTTTACCTCATTTATTATTTCTTTAGCCTATTTTTATTTTTTTGATAACACCATGGAAAAAAAATCGTGAGCATATATATTTACATATCGTAATATCGTGATATGATGATGTGTATAAAAATGATAGTGAGGTGAAGTCGTGACGAAAATTCAATTTGATCAGGTTGATTTATTTAAAGCATTATCTAATGAAGCGAGACTGAAGATATTATACTGGTTAAAAGATCCTACAAAGCATTTTGATACAAAGCGACAAGCGATAGAGGAAATGGATGAAGTAGGGGTCTGTGTAAGCCTGATTAGAGATAAGCTTGAGATGAATCAGTCTACTACATCTCAATATTTATCAACTTTACAGCATGCAGGTTTGGTCGAAGCAAGACGCATCGGAAAGTGGACATACTATAAACGCAATGAGCAACTGATACATGAGTTAGCAAACTTTATAGAAACGAAGCTATAGGATTTAGAAAAAATATCAAAATTTGAAAAGAGGTAATAAAAATGAAAATTGAAATATGGTCAGATTATGCATGTCCCTTCTGTTATATTGGAGAAGCAAGATTGGAAAAAGCAATGAATGAGCTAGGAATTAAAGATCAAGTAAATATTGAAATGAGAAGTTTCGAATTAGATCCTAACGCTAGTTACGAAGTCATATCCAATACAGAAGATCGTTTCGCAAAAAAATATGGTCTATCTAATAGTATGGCGGCAGAAAGAATTAGACAAATAGAGCAGTATGGTAAAAACGAAGGTATTGATTTCAAATATTATACTACACGATATACAAACACAATGGATGCTCATCGCTTAACACATTATGCAGCAAAACAGGGAAACAAAACGATTGCAAAAGATTTATTCAAAGCCTATTTCACTGATAATTTAGAGTTGAGCGATAAAAATGTACTAAAAGAAATTGCTGTAAAAAATGGACTAGATGAAAATGAAGTAGAAAAAGTTTTGAATTCCAATGAATTTGAAAGTGATGTACGTAAAGATGAAAAGCAGGCACATTTAATGGGAGTCCGAGGTGTACCTTACTTCTTGATTAATGGAGAAATCACTTTGAGTGGTGCTCAGAATGTCGAAACATTTAAAATGGCTTTAAAAGAAGCAATGCAGGATGATAGTCAGAATAATGATTTATCAGGAATGAGCTGTGGTATTGATGGATGTAATTAATAATCGAAGCGTTGTACATCAATTAACAGTAAAAGATGTATTTTATGCAAATGCATTTTTATATATTGATCAGGATACGAAACATGGGTTTTTATTTGATCCCGGTGCAGAAGCAGAAAAAATATTACATGTGATAGAATCCAACGGTTATCATATCGAAAAAATATTATTAACACATGGACATTTTGATCACATAGGTGCAGTCGATAAAATTAGAAATGAATTAAATATCCCTGTTTACATGCACGAACTCGGACGGGAATATATGCAAAATGCGAGAATGAACTTGTCAGCTTTATGCAATAGACATATCATAGTTGATGATGTGCACTATGTACAATCAGGTGAAACGTTTGAACTGTCTGCTAATTCAGATTTTAAAGTGACGATGACACATACACCAGGTCATGCAATGGATCAAGTTATGTATTATAATGCACAGGATAAAGTAGCATTTGTTGGTGATACAATCTTTAAAGGTAGTATTGGAACCACTCAGTATGAAGGTGGAAATGAACAGGACTTGATACAAAGTTTAAATTTGATTCTATCATTGCCAGATGACGTTGTTTTATATAATGGTCATAGTGGTAAAACAACTGTAGGTGATGAGAAGAGAAGACTCGGCATATAAAGGGTAAGTGACATATTTTCTGTTGAGTACAGGAAATATGTCATTTTATTTATTCTTTATTGTAAAAAAGTGGGAGCAGAATATAATGTCCATGCTTTAGAGGTCAATTGCTGTTGTTTAGATATTTTTGCACCAAAACCTTTAAAAGTGACTCATGCTATAAATTATAAGCAAAATTAATGAAGAGAATAGAGATGAAATAAGATGATAAATAACTTAGGGCGTATTAATGAATTAGCGAAAAAACAGCGTGAAGAAGGTTTGACAAGTGCTGAACGGATTGAGCAACAAGTATTACGCAAAGACTACTTACGCGAAATTCGCGGACAAGTTCGCGAAACTTTTTCAAAAATGACTGTACTCGATCCACTAGGAAATGATGTAACACCGGATAAATTGCGTAGAGAAAAGGAAATGGATTCACGGAAGTAAAAGCTTAGAAGAAGCACTTACATTCCATGTTAATGGTGATACGCAAATGTGTTGCCGCATGCATTCAACGTAAGCTTTGCTGGGATGTGTTGAATCGTTTTTAGTAAATCTTAATATGGCGGGTAATTGTGCATCAAGTGGATCGTCGTGCACGGAAGCTTCGATTGGCCCGTTACTTGTCTTGGTGGCAATGTGTGGACAAGGTGCTGAAAAATTACGTATTTGAATTCGTTTTAGCTTCGGTTAAGGCTTGACAGAAGAAGATATAAAACAGGCAGTGGAAAAAAAAACAGCTATTGAAAAAAGATTGGTGAATTAAGAAAAGAAAAGGTGACCTTAATGAAAGAAACAAAAGACCCCTCGCAAATACGTGTCGTTGTTGGCATGTCAGGTGGGGTGGATTCTTCGGTTGCTGCGTACCTGTTAAAACAACAAGGCTATGAAGTAATCGGGATTTTTATGAAAAACTGGGATGATACAGACGAAAATGGTGTTTGTACAGCTACAGAAGACTATGATGATGTTATTAAAGTGTGTAACCAAATTGGTATTCCATATTATGCAGTTAATTTTGAAAAGCAATACTGGGATAAAGTTTTCACATACTTTTTAGAAGAATATAAAGCAGGACGCACACCAAATCCAGACGTTATGTGCAATAAGGAAATTAAGTTTAAAGCTTTCCTCGAACATGCGATGAGTCTTGGTGCGGATTATCTGGCAACGGGCCACTATGCACGTATTGATCGGAGTGGTGATGGCGAAGTATTAATGCTTCGTGGTGTCGATGAAAATAAAGACCAAACGTATTTCCTAAATCAATTAACACAGGAGCAGCTTAAACATGTTATGTTCCCAATTGGTGATATTGAGAAAAAAGAAGTGCGTGAAATTGCTGAAGAAGCAGGTCTTGCAACAGCGAAAAAGAAAGATTCAACAGGCATTTGCTTCATTGGCGAACGTAACTTTAAAGAGTTCCTAAGTCAATTCCTACCAGCACAACCTGGAAAAATGGAGACAATGGACGGCGTGGTAATGGGACAACATGACGGGCTAATGTACTATACACTTGGTCAACGTCACGGGCTTGGTATTGGTGGCGACGGTGAGCCATGGTTTGTTCTTGGAAAAGACCTAGAACGTAATGTATTGCTTGTTGGTCAAGGTTTTCACCATAATGCATTGTATTCTACTTCATTAACAGCAGTGAAAATGAGCTATACTTCGACAAAAAAATTACCTCGTAAATTTTTTTGCACAGCGAAATTCCGTTATCGTCAAACAGATACTCCGGTTGAAGTGGAGATTTTAGAAGATGGCTGTACACATATTACATTTGAAGAACCGGTTCGTGCCATTACACCGGGACAAGCAGTTGTTTTATATGACGGCGAAGTATGTCTTGGTGGCGGTACAATTGATGAAGTGTTTAAAAACAACGAAAAAACTAACATATGTAGGATAAACTTGTGAGAAGACTGCTTAGGCAGTCTTTCGCTACGTAGAGGTGTGGAATTTGGATATGGATTTTAGTAGGAAAATCCATATTTAAAGTAAGCTTCATTTCTTCGGTATCTTCATCTAGCTCCAGTTGAAATCAGGTGGAGTGCATAATCTGTGCGAACTATATTTTTTGACGTCGTATTCACTTACTAAAAATAATAAATACTCGCTATTGTAAAGGATACACAAGGAAGAAGTCATTGGACGTCATGTTGGGGGCATTATCAGCGGGCGTACCTTTACGGGACATGCTCATGATGTGGGTTTGAAATAGAGTTTGATTAAAAGCGTGCTGCAAATGCTGATTTTATGATAGAAGAAACCCACACATTTTGAACAAAGATTGATCAAAATATGTGGATTAATTTAAACTAGAGATTTATTTTATAAAAAAGATTGATTAAAATTAAATTCATTGTTGAATTAATTTAATAAATCTAGACGCTTCCTGGTCCTTAATTTTCCCCCATGGCATCATTTTCTGTTTTGGATAGGTTAAATAGCATACTCTTTTAGCCCGAGTTAAAGCTACAAACATATTCTTTAACTCTTCTTTATATCTCCGAGAAGTATTTGCTCTATAATCTGGAAATACTCCTTCATTTAATCCCATTAAAAATACAATGTCATATTCAAGTCCTTTTGCCATATGAACTGTTAATAATGTAACACCCGTTTTATTGTAATTTTGAGTCTTTCCTAGCGCTATTTGATTTCTAAAATGTCTTAATGATCTCTTACCGAAGGATGTCTGACTACAATACTTTTTCCAATGATTTTTCCATAAAATAATGTCTTCCGAAAGCATATATAATTCTGAGTCTTCTTTATATATTTTTTTCATCTCAACTTCTATATAATCTATAGCTTTTGAAAAACGTTCATTATCTTCAATAATTATCTTCCAGGATGTTTTTAATACTTTAAATATATCTAAATCGATTTGATTATTAATTTCTTTCTCTAGACCAAAAATTACTTCTAAATAGTTACATTGAATATCATATTGACTTTTCTTTACACCTAAAAGGCTTAAAATTCTTTTAAAACTCAATGCATCTTTTTCATTAATAATAAGCTTAAGCCCTGATTCAAATATTTTTATTTCTGGAGATTCACTTTCAAGTCCATTTCCACTTCTGTTATTAAAAGGAATACCACAATTTTTCAACTCTTTTTCAATATGGCTCAATACATACTTATTCCTAGCTATAATGGCTATATTTTCATGAGAGACGCTATTATCATAAGTGTTCCCATTCGTCAGACGTTGGTTAATTTCTGCAACAATCCATTGTGCTTCTTCTACCTCATTAAATAAATCTTTAATAATCAGTTCCCCTTCTATAGGATAAACAGATGAGTTTTCATAGATAGATGGTTGCCTTAAGTCTTGAGCTATTCTTCGAGAAGCTTCCACAATAATTCTTGAAGACCTGAAATTCTCATGCATTTCAAATTCTTTTGGCTGAAAATCCTTTCGAAAATATTCCATCATATATTCACTTTTTGAGCCATTAAATTCATAAATATTCTGTTTAGGATCTCCAACAAGCATAATATTTTTAAAATCTTTACATAGAGCCTTTAAAACCTCATATTGAGAAAAATTCAAGTCTTGTGCTTCGTCTACACAAATATATTTATATAATCTGGTATATGATTTTGCTATTTGAGGCTTTTCAGTTAAAAGTTTATACGCATAATATAATATATCGTCAAAATCTAGCAAATGCTGCTCCATCAACATATTATTATACGTTTCGAATATTCTAATAAACTGCTCATTAGCTTCTTCAAAATCGTCTAATAATAGGGGGTCAATAAATTGCCGCTTATTTTTACTAATTTGGTCTAAGTATTTTCTATAAATATCATTGCTAATATTAGTTGTATCAATAGTGCCATAACTTTCATTAAAAGCTTTCTTTAATATTTCAAGGAACTAATGATCAAGATGTATCAAGAAGTTTTATTGTTAAGCAAGGTAACCAAAGTTATATCTTGCCTTTAGTTGAAGTAGTTCGCAGTATTTTAGCACCGAATCTTAAATAAGGCTGCATCACATTATGAGCAGTTCATTATTCAAGATGTAGACGTAACAAGGGATTTTAAAACGAAAAATTTAATTGGTACTTTTACATGTTCATGTGGATTTATTTATGCAAGAAAGCAGGGAACGAACATCTTTAAAATTGGACGAGTAAAGGCTTTTGGTGAGTCTTGGCAACAACGGTTAAATGAACTTGCCAATGAAAATTTAAGTGTACGAGCCGTGGCAAGAGAATTAGGTGTAGATTCGAAAACAAAACTGGCTTTTACAAATGGTAATAAGATTAATAAAGAAGATATACATGTTCAACAAGGCGAAATTCTAAGCCAAGAAAAAGTAGCCTTTATAGATGTTTTTATAGAACCGACAGATATTAATGAGGATGGAATTAAAGAATTTAATGATTCTTGGTTTGAATTGATTGGTGATTTAAGAAGTGAAGATCTTGATATGAATCAATTAATGACAATTGTTTCTTCCAAAGGCAATAAAGGAAATTGTTCTCGAATATCAACAACAGAATCCGAATATTCAGTTAAATAAAAGTAATTTCGTTCCAAATCTGATAGAAATTCATGCTGTCTATTTGTTTTAATACCTTTTAAACGTGTAGACCGACCTTTCGAAGACACATCTTGAATGTTTAACCATGGTTTATAATCCGCTCCAACTCCAGAGCCGCGACCTTCTTTAATCCACTTTTCTACTTTAGATGTTCTAGTTCGTTTTGACATAAAAACACCCCTTTAGATTAATATTATCTAAAGGGGTAAAACGGTGCAACTTTTTTACAAACGGTATAACTTTATTTTAAACGGTACATCTTTTTTACAAACGGTACAACTTTATTTCAAATCTACACTTGAATGTTTAACCATGGTTTATAATCCACACCGACTCCAGAGCCACGACCTTAATTAATTCACTTTTCGACTTTAGATGTTCTAGTTCGTTTTGACATAAAAACACCCCTTTAGATTAAAATTATCCAAAGGGGTAAAACGGTGCAACTTTTTTACAAACGGTATAACTTTATTTTAAACGGTACATCTTTTTTATAAACGGTACGACTTTATTTCAAATCAACAAAAAGAAGCCTGTAGCTGCATAAAGTTACTCAACAGTCACCGATTTAGCCAAGTTACGTGGTTTATCCACATCACATCGACGGTGTAGTGCTGCGTAATAGCTAATTAACTGTAATGGCACTACAGATACAAGTGGTGTTAATAATTCATGAACATGAGGGATTATTAAACGGTCACCGTCTTCATCTACGCCAGCCATTGCAATAATGCATGGGTATGCTCCACGCGCAGCTACCTCTTTGACATTACCACGGATGTTTAATGCTACTGCTTCTTGTGTAACAATGGCAAACACTGGTGTACCTTCTTCGATTAAGGCAATTGTTCCGTGTTTTAACTCGCCACCTGCGAAGCCTTCTGCTTGGATGTAAGAGATTTCTTTTAGCTTCAAGGCACCCTCAAGACTTACATAGAAGTCCATGTTACGGCCGATGAAGAATGCGTTGCGCGCGATTTTTAAGTAGTCCTCAGCGATATCCTCTAATACATCTTTTGAATCGATAATTGTTTGGATACCGTTTGCTGCAATCGCAAGTTCTTGTTTTAAATCGAACTCTAAGCCTTTGCCATTAGCCTTCGCCGTTACATACGCTGTTAGAGCAAGTACAGCTACTTGCGCTACATACGCTTTTGTAGAAGCTACTGCAATTTCTGGGCCTGCATGTAATAAAAGTGTATGGTCCGCCTCACGTGATAGTGTAGAGCCAGGTACGTTTGTAATTGTTAATGTTGGGTAACCAAGCTCTTTAATTTTCACAAGTACTTGACGGCTATCTGCTGTTTCACCTGATTGTGTAATAAAGATAAACAACGGTTTTTCTGAAAGTAACGGCATATTGTAGCCGAACTCACTTGAAATATGAACTTCCACTGGAATACCAGCCATTTTTTCGAAATATTGCTTACCGATTAGACCTGCGTGATAGCTTGTGCCGGCTGCAATAATATATAAACGGTCTGCTGCTCGTAATGCTTCTAAAATATTAGCGTCAATTGTTAATTCGCCATTCTCACCTTCGTATGCTTGAATGATTTTACGAATAACTGTTGGCTGCTCATCCATTTCTTTTAGCATATAGTGAGGGTACGTACCTTTTTCAATATCGCTCATATCAAGCTCGGCTGTATATGGTGCACGCTCTACTATTGAACCATCTAACTTTGTAATTTCAACGTTAGCTTTGTGTACGATTACGACCTCTTTATCGTGTAGCTCCACATATTGGTCTGTTACCTGTAGCATCGCCATCGCATCTGAAGCTACAACATTGAAGTCTTCACCAACACCTACTAAAAGTGGAGATTTGTTTTTCGCAACGAAAATTGTATCAACCGCTTCTGCATCTAAAAGAGCTAGTGCGTAAGAGCCATGTAATAAAGATAAAGTTTTACGGAACGCCTCAGCCGTACTTAAACCTTCTTTCACAAATAGCTCTACTAATTGCACGATGACCTCTGTGTCTGTATCAGATTTCATCGGAATACCTTTTAAATATGTTTTTTGTAATAAATGATAGTTTTCAATAACCCCGTTGTGTACTAGCGTAAAGCGTCCAGACGTACTTTGGTGAGGGTGTGCATTCAAACGGTTTGGCACACCATGAGTTGCCCAACGTGTATGACCAATACCCACTTTTGCAGCAACGTCCTCGTCCACTGCGTCACGTAAATCTGCAATACGCCCCTTTTCTTTGAAGACTGTTACACCATCTTCGTTACGTACTGCAATACCCGCTGAGTCATAGCCACGGTACTCTAGTTTCTCTAAACCTTTTAATAAGATTTCCTTTGCATCTGATTCACCAATATATCCTACAATTCCACACATAAATTTCTTGTCCTCCGATATTGTCAATTTGACGCAATGACAAACTAGACCTCAACCTATCGATTTTTTTGTGAATGTAAAAGCTATGCTTATTTTTTTAAAAAATAAGCGCAATTAATACATACACATGCTTAGCACTCATTCAGCCATCTGAATAATAACCATTCGATACATGAGGTTGCTCGATTTATCTATTGCTTTAACTATACCTTTTTCATTTTCTGTACATTCAATCACTCAAATGCTTTCAAAATGAAAAATGACAATCGGGTATGTCGATTGGGAGGTATCCGCCGAATTTTCGATAAACCTCCACCTCGTCTGCTGAAGATAGTTTCGTCCAATTTCTCCAGCTCAGGCGCTATAATTGTTTTCCGATTTTGCGCTTTCTTCCCTCCTTATACGCTCTCGTTAAATGATAAGGTCGGACCTCATATTCAACTTCTCCATCATACTCAATCATATGCTATACGTCAAATTTTCGTTATAAAAAACACCTATTTATCCTACTTTTTAGTGACGAAAGTAGACAAATAATCTGCTATAAAGCATTATCTTGAAATTCTTATTCAATTATACCTCGGCATAATTGCGTCCGGAATCGGCTTTGTGCTTAGGCCTGCACGAGCCGAAGATAAATTGATCCAAAAATAAATATGCATCTGAACGAAAATCCCATTTTTTAATCGCTTGACAAAGCCACTACTTAGCAATACTATATACAGTACTTAGCAACGCTTAGTACAGGTAAAGCTAAGCCTGGGGGTGAGATCGTGGATAATCTGAGTGAAATGCTCAAAGGAGTTTTAGAAGGTATTGTATTAGAAATCATCAGCCGTGGTGAAATTTATGGTTATGAGATTGTCAAATATCTCACGCAAATGGGGTTCGAGGGCATAGCTGAAGGCACTGTTTATGCGTTACTTATGCGGTTAGAAAGAAATCGTCTTGTCAATATTGTCAAAAAGCCATCTGAAATGGGTCCACCAAGGAAATTTTATACGCTTAATGAACAAGGGCGAGAAAAATTGATGTCCTTCTGGGCTAAATGGGATTTTTTAAGTAGTCGTATTGAAATTTTAAGAAATAATGGAGGGAACAAGCATGAGCTTTAGTCGTGAAATGCAGGAGAGAATTAATCGTTTTTCGAAAGAACAATCCCAGAATTATTTGCAGGACGCTGAAATGACTTATATGGAAAAGTTGCGCAAGAAAAGTGGGCAAACTAAACGTAAAATCGATCAGCAGCTGTCCAAGTTTAAAGGGCGTTCCGATCAGGGACGAGAGGCGCAAGACGACATGATACTATATATGAGCGATTATATGAATGATTTGATGTCACAAGGTTTTACGGAGCAGGAAGCTTTTAATAGGGCTAGCGAGGAATTGAAATTCGCTAGTAACTCTGAGCAATCTGAGGATTTAAATGAACGCTTCCAGCAATATTACGAAAATCGTGATCCCGCAGATTATGAGGCGATCGGGTTATTTTATGGTGGCTTCCTGTTTTTAGGATTAGGTATCGGCGGATTATGTGGTTTTCTATCTGGCGGTGGATATGAAGCTTTTTTTGACAGAGGCTGGATTGACACTGCAATCGGCGCTGGTGTTGGCATTATCATTGGTATCGGACTTGGGCAAATTACCAATGCTATTATATCGTTGAAAAAAAAGTAGGATTGTTGTAATTGATTTTAACATAAAAGGCACAGGTAAATTCACTTGTGCCTTTTATGCTTAGCCTTCTTTACTCTCCAATAATTTTACAATTTCTCGATTAAATGCTGGTAGATCCTCCGGTGTGCGACTCGTTACTAATTGTTTTTGGCAAACAAACACTTCTTCGTCATGGAATATCGCACCTGCATTTTCTAAATCTACTCGAATTGATTTGTAGCCAGTTGCGTCACGACCATTTAATGTTTTTGCTGTTATGAGTAATTGAGGTCCATGACAAATAGCAAAGGTTGGTTTCATATCGTCCATAAACTCCTTTGCAAATGCCACAATACGATCATCTACACGTAATATATCAGGAGAAAAACCACCAGGGATGAACAATGCATCAAATTCTGAAGCATTTACCTCATCGATCCCTTTATCAATCTTTACTTTCTCTCCATTCTTACCTTCTACCTCAATGCCTGCTGTCGTATCAATCGTTATTAGTTCATGACCTGCCGCTTCTAATGCTCCTTTAGGACTCGTATATTCAGCATCCTCAAACATATTGGTAATCACTGTAGCAATTTTAGCCATTGTTAATACAACACTCCTTGTCATTGTGACTCTGTACTACTGTTCCCATTCTCTTCGAAAACATTCATTTTTCCGTTGGCAGAGCTTTCAATAAAAAAGAAAAACTCGACCTCCTATTAAAGGAAATCGAGTTGACTCTTCATTCAGTAGGTGTTTATCACCCACTATTGAAGAGTTACTATTTATTCTGTTAAGCCCATTTCAGTACGTACAACATCTGCTATACGCTCTACGTAATGTTCGCAGTCTTCCTCTGTCGCTGCTTCCACCATTACTCGTACAAGAGGCTCAGTACCAGAAGGACGCACTAACACGCGACCGTTACTAGCCATATCTGCTTCTACCTCAGCAATCACTGCAGCAACTTTTGCATTTTCCGTCACAGCATGCTTGTCTGTTACACGTACGTTGACTAAACGCTGTGGGAAAATTTTCATTTCAGAAGCAAGCTCTGACAGTTTTTTACCTGTAGATTTCATAATGTTGACAATCTGAATACCAGTTAATAAGCCATCACCAGTTGTGTTAAAGTCTAAGAAAACAATATGACCAGATTGCTCGCCACCTAGATTATAATCATTAGCACGCATTTCTTCCACGACATAACGATCACCTACAGCTGTTTGTACACTATGCATGTTATTATCTTCAACAGCTTTATAGAAGCCCATGTTACTCATAACCGTCGAAACGATTGTTTGCTTTTTCAAGCGACCAACTGCATTCAAATGCTTCCCAATGATGAACATAATTTGATCACCATCAACAATTTTACCATTTTCATCTACTGCAATTAAACGATCACCATCGCCATCAAATGCTAAACCAACATCAGCACCCTTTTCTGTGACAAATTTAGCTAATCCTTCTGGATGTGTTGAGCCGACACCGTCATTAATGTTTAAGCCTGTTGGTGAGGCACCCATCGTTGAGATATCCGCTTCTAAATCTGCAAATAGGTGTGTAGCTAGTGAAGACGTAGCACCATGGGCACAATCTAATGCTACATGGATGCCATCAAATTCTTCAGTCACTGTTTGTTTTAAGTATTGAATATATTTTTGTCCACCCTCGAAGTAGTCGCTCACAGAACCTAAATCAGCCCCGATTGGACGTGGCAATGTATCTTCTTGCGCATCTAATATTGCTTCGATTTCGGCTTCTTGTGCATCTGTTAGCTTAAAGCCATCAGGACCGAAAAATTTAATACCATTGTCAGCAACTGGGTTATGTGAAGCTGAAATCATGACGCCTGCATTTGCGCTCATAATTCGAGTAAGGTAAGCCACACCTGGTGTCGAAATAACACCAAGACGCATTACCTCTACCCCGATTGATAAAAGACCAGCTACAAGTGCACCTTCAAGCATTTCACCTGAAATACGTGTGTCACGACCGATTAAAACCTTTGGACGGTCAGTTGCATCTTTCGTTAAAACGTAGCCACCTACGCGGCCAAGTTTAAATGCAAGCTCCGGTGTTAATTCACTATTCGCGACGCCACGGACGCCATCTGTTCCAAAATATTTACCCATTTTGATTATTCTCTCCTTCAATGCAAGACGGTAGTCACGCTTGTCTACACTGACAACTAGACCGCTCGTCTGCTTACTTTTGGAAAAGTCTATTTTCGTTCATTCCTTGGTAACTATTAATTTATGCCCCCATGTAATTTATCTGGACTTGTAAATCGGCACAGATAAATTTAGCATAGGGTATTTTGATTTTAGCCTGAGCAACTTTTTCTTGTTAATGTTTCTAATCCGAAAATGAGTACCCTTACCGATAGAGAACGAAATCTCTACTGAATCAAAATAAAATTATAGTCAGTTCTTGTTTAAGAATCAATATCTTCTGTTTTCTCAGTAGGTGACGTATCGTTCTCAGAAGGAGTGCTAGAATCCTCCGAAGGGTTCGAAGGAGTAGGTGTAGGAGGAGTAGGAGGAGTAGTCGTTGTTGTTGTTTTTTCCTGCTCTACCTTCGTAATATCTGCTTTGACTTTTATTTTTGGTTCAGATATTTTTGTCACACCTTCTGGTAATTTTACATCAAATTCATAAGTTTTTGATTCTGTAATTTTTGACAGGTCAACCTCTAGTGGTATTGCTGCTAAAGCATCTATGATAGATTTTCTACCGTATACCCTCACCTTTGTAGGACTTAATGTTAATTGGTTGACGGTAATATCATTCGCCGCTTTCCCTATTTCCTTCAGCACAACAGGTAACTCTCTGCTGTATGCTCCAATATCTACTTGTACCTTCACAGTTCCCGGTTCAATCGTCACGTCTAACTTATTTAAATCGCGATCTAGTACTTTAACGGCCGCTACCTGTGAGAACGGTTCTTTCAAGCCTTGTTCACCTGTTACAGTAGCTTTTACATAGCTAATGCTTTCAATTGCACTTTTGGCACCTGTAACATACACCGTAGCTGGATTAGCAGTCATGCCGTTTAAAATATATCCTTCTTCAATTAAACGATTACTCATCTCAGGGTCAACACGAAACTCTTGTGTGACCTTTTCTTCAATGTTTACATTTACAGTCGCAGGGTCTAATGTAACTTGCAACTTATCAGAAATATTTTCGTATTGTAGTTTAACATTATGCTTACCTATAAGTAATTTACTCAAATCCACAAATACAGAAAAATCTTTCGTTGCCTTTGTTTGAATAACAAGTGGCATTGGACCTTTTATTGTAACATCTACTGTCTTTGGTATCCCTGTTACAATGAGATTCTTATCGTCATAAAAAACATCTACCGGTACATCACGAATTACCTCTGTTTGCTCACTCGTTATTGTTTTATTTGTAGGAGATAATTCGGTACGCACGGAGAAAAATAACAACAATGCTAAAAATAGTGCGATGATTCGTAACACCCATGGGCTATCCATCATTTTATCCATTCTTTTTCCCCCTCCAAGTTAACTTAGAGGCTGCATTTGATTCCTGTGCTGATCCAAACCACATTTTACGTAACAGTTCCTCGAATTCCTCTAAAGAAAGATTTCGATGCAAATTACCATTTAGTGTAATACTAATGGCACCAGTTTCCTCTGATACGACAATAGTAATGGCATCTGTCACTTCACTTAATCCAAGTGCAGCACGGTGGCGTGTCCCAAGCTCTTTTGAGATAAACGGACTCTCAGAAAGCGGTAAATAACAAGCTGCTGCCGATATTTTATCTTTCTGCATGATAACTGCCCCATCATGAAGTGGTGTATTAGGTATAAAAATGTTGATAAGTAACTCAGATGAAATCTCAGCATTTAGACCTATGCCCGTTTCGATATATTCATTTAGACCAGTTTCTTTTTCAATAGAAATTAACGCCCCTATACGACGTTTGGCCATATAACTAACAGATTTCTTCATAGCTTCAACAAGCCTTGTTTGTTCTTCCTCGACTTGACTAATTGAACGCTGAAATAATTTACCTCTACCAATTTGTTCAAGACCACGTCTTATTTCAGGTTGGAAAATGATAATAATTGCCAAGAAACCGAATTCGATAACTTGTTTTAACATCCAACCTAATGTTTCTAACCCTAAAAAGTCTGTAACAAGGCGCGCAATAATAATTACGAAAATTCCTTTTAATAATTGGACAGCCTTCGTACCTTTAATGAGGGTTAAAATTTTATAAACAACATACCATACGAGCAGTACATCTAATAAGTTAATAACAATATTCACAGGTGTTAAATTAGCGAAATGTTCGATAATTTGCACGTGGCATCCCCCACTTTTCATTGCGAATCCATACACATTTAAGTATAGCACATTCTTAACAAATGTAACTTTTTTCAAATAAAAAGTCTACTCATAAGAGTAGACCATTCAGCCTCTCACGTGCACTATCTATTAGGACGTATAGAGTGTTATTTAGTTGCTTGCTTCTCCTCGAATGTTACAGCAGACTTCACTGAATTTTTAATCGTATACCAAAGCCATTCGAATACTTCGTCAATTTCTTCTATTTTTCCTGAAACAACTGCCGAAGATGCCATATACTGTCCATTAATAACAGTGACATTGCCATCCACTTCACCCTCAACAATTAAATCACCATTTTTAACAACAATATCGCCTTTTACAACTTCTCCCTTCGGCACAATAACCGTTTGACCTTCAACAACTAGGTTTGGCTGTTTGGTCACAGAGAACTGTTGGTCATCCATGAAACTACCTAGTAAAGTTGCACTCATGAATAAACAAAAAACTGCTGCTGCCACAAAGAATGGATGCCGGCGAATCCACTTTTGCATGCCTACACGACTTTTGGGTTTCGGTAAACGAGCCATCACGGCTTCTTCAAAATGCGGAGGCGCTGTAATATGGGAAGCACTCTTCACAAAGGCGATTGTTTCACTTAATTCCTGCATCAATTGTTTACAATCACTGCATGTATGCAAATGTCGTTTTAACTCTTGCTCATGCTCACGACTAATGTCACCATCTAAATAATCATGGATATAGTCTATTACATGCTCTGGACAAGTATTCATGACGCTTCCCTCCTACAGATTGTTTAATTGCTTACGTAATGCTTCACGTCCGCGGTGAATCCGCGTTTTCACCGTTCCAAGAGGCATATCTAAAATCTCGCTAATTTCCTGTAATGATAATTCTTCAATATATTTCAATACTATAACTGAACGATATTTATCCGGCAAACGTCCAATCTCATATTGAATGCGATCTTGCAATTCCATTTGCTCTATTTGTTCCTCCGGTAGCTGGTCATCTGCTGCAATCTGCGAATACATATCGAGCCCTTCTGTACCAGCTACTTCCGCATCTAAATAGTAATCCGGCTTTTTCTTCCGGATACGGTCTATACAAAGGTTTGTCGCTATGCGATAAAGCCACGTTGAAAATTTTCTTTTCTGATCAAAAGTATGCAAGTTCATATAGGCACGAACAAACGCTTCTTGTGCAATGTCCTCAGATTCTTGTTTGTTCCCTAACATCCTATAGCATACTTGGTACAGTTTGTGCTGATAGAGACTCACAATATCTGCAAATGCGTTTTGATCGCCTTTAAGCACTTGTTTTATTTTCTTGTTTACTAACGCATCCATTGTGTTGATTTCTCCACCTTTACAACTGTCTTATACTTTACGGCCCATCGATAAGAAAAGTTTCATTTTGTTATTAATTATAGCAAAAGATTTTTATACATTGTGGCAATAGGCAATTTTTTGTCAAATTTCTTTAAACTAGGGTTTCACCAAATAAGGAGCCCATTAACGCTACCGCAACATCAGCTGTTCTATTCTTTTCATCTAAAATTGGATTAACCTCAACAAATTCAGCAGATGTTAGCATACCTGATTCCTGAAGCATCTCCATCGCCAAATGGCTTTCTCGATATGTAATACCACCAGGTACAGGTGTCCCAACTCCTGGAGTATAAAGTGGATCTAATCCATCTAAATCAAGTGAAAGATGCAAACCATCTACATTACGCTCTTTTAAATAAGCAAGAGCGTCTTCCATTACACGTGTCATTCCAAGACGATCTACCTCGTGCATTGTATAAACTTTGATTCCTTGCTGACTTATTAATTCACGTTCTCCTGGATCTACGGAGCGTGCTCCAATAATAATGACGTTTTCAGGTTTAATTTTTGGTACATCATTACTAATTTTCACTAAGCGTTCATGACCGAGCCCAATGCTAACAGCTAACGGCATACCATGTATATTGCCAGACGGTGTCGTTTCAGGTGTGTTTAGGTCAGCATGCGCATCAAACCAAATAACACCTAAATTTTTATAATGCTCACCAAGCCCTGCAAGTGTGCCAATAGCAATGCTATGGTCGCCACCAAGTACAAGCGGAAACTCCTTTTGTTCAATTGCTTCATTTACACTGTTTGCTAAGGATGTACTTACATCGATAACTTCCTCTAAATTAAGTAGCTGTTTATCAACAATAGTGCCTTCTTGATTTTGACTAACACGTATATCCCCTTGATCATGTACTACATGCCCAATAGCTTCTAAGCGCTCTACAACACCTGCGTAACGGATAGCACTTGGCCCCATATCTACCCCTCTGCGAGTTTGCCCATAATCAGTTGGTACCCCAATAATAGAAATATTTAGTTTATTCATCTTTTCATACCCCCTTTAAGTTATAAGACTATTGTAAAGCCTATATCCTCTCTGGCTCAACCTTACAATTTTATGAATATTTATACAATTAAAAAGAATATAAAAAAATCTCCTGCTGTTTTCAGCAAGAGATTAGTATCTGTAGTTAATGTTACACTTTTGAATATGCTTTATTCTATAAAAGTGAGCCATGAAGGACTCGAACCTTCGACCCTCTGATTAAAAGTCAGATGCTCTACCAACTGAGCTAATGGCTCAAAAAATAAAAATGGCTGGGGTACTAGGATTCGAACCTAGGCATGACGGAATCAAAATCCGTTGCCTTACCGCTTGGCTATACCCCAATCATTTATAAAAAAACTGGTGGAGGGGGACGGATTCGAACCGCCGAACCCTAAGGAGCGGATTTACAGTCCGCCGCGTTTAGCCACTTCGCTACCCCTCCGAAATAACACATTATGGTGGAGGATGACGGGCTCGAACCGCCGACCCTCTGCTTGTAAGGCAGATGCTCTCCCAGCTGAGCTAATCCTCCATAGAAACAGGTGTTTATTTCTTCACAGTTTATTTTCTTTTTAAGCCTTTGCATTACTACATTGCTTTAAAAATGGTGACCCCTACGGGATTCGAACCCGTGTTACCGCCGTGAAAGGGCGGTGTCTTAACCACTTGACCAAGGGGCCATTTCTTATGTCTCAAACAAGACAATATTTATATTAACATTACTTTCTTTTCAATGCAACATTTTTTTATAATTTATTATATGTATAACATCATTATCTTAAAAATGGGCAAAAAAATGGCTCCGAAGGCAGGACTCGAACCTGCGACAACCTGATTAACAGTCAGGTGCTACTACCAACTGAGCTACTTCGGAACAGTACTATTCAATTTGGTTTTTAAAACCTCTTTAATACATTTATTATTATAGCAAGCATTATAAATTATGCAATACTTTTTGTGAAAATTATTATATTTTTTGTCGAAACTTTCCTGTACATTAACCAGAAACCTAATAGTTCTCTATTAAATCTAATATTTCTATTTTATGTATAGAATATTCTTGCTGTATATTATTGTAATTGTTAAAATGAAAATAGTTTTATGAATTTTCTATTAAATTTGTTTGGGGGAGGAATGTTCACATGGTAACAAACGATTTAATTGCACCAGAATTCTATAATATTACAGAGGAATTGGAGAAATTTTCCCGCGATTGCGATCGTCAAGCAATACGATGGTTGAATACTCAACAGGATCGCCGAACAATTTCCTATGTTGAACTTGTTCAAAAAATGAATCAATACGCGCATGCCTTGACGAAGAAGGGGCTTCAAAAAGGAGATCGCGTATTAGTTATTATTCCACGTCTGCCTGAGGCTTATTTTGTCTTCCTCGGCTGTCTAAAGGCTGGAATTGTTCCTATTTCATGTTCAGAAATGTTACGTGCAAGTGATTTAGAGTATCGTATGGAGCACTCTTCTGCAAGGGCAGTAATTACCTATGAAGCATTCACTAGTGAGGTAGATCGTATTACTTCTTCAGTAGAGGCTTTAAATAATAAATTGGTTATAGGTACTGTTACAGGTGATTGGACATCTTTAGATAAATTGGCAAGTACACAACCAGATACATTTACAGCTGCTGCTACTAAAAGAGACGATATGGCATTTCTTTCTTATACATCTGGCACCACTGGCAAGCCAAAAGGTGTTGTCCATTCACATGGATGGGGATATGCACATATTAGAACCGCTGCTTCTCAATGGCTTTGTGTACGTGAAGGTGACTTAGTTTGGGCTACTGCAGCTCCAGGGTGGCAAAAATGGATTTGGAGCCCCTTTTTATCGACTATTATGCTGGGCGCAACTGCATTTGTATACCACGGAGGATTTGATGCAAAAACATACCTTCAACTGCTTCAAGATGAAAAGGTCAATGTTTTATGCTGTACTCCAACGGAATATCGAATTATGGCGAAGCTTGATAATTTAAAAGACTATAATCTATCATCTCTACGTAGCGCTGTTTCTGCTGGTGAACCATTAAATCGACCAGTTATCGAAACATTTATGAACAACTTTGGTCTTAAAGTGCGCGATGGCTATGGCCAAACGGAAAATACTTTATTAATCGGCACACTTGAAAATACTGAGTTACGTCCGGGTTCAATGGGTGTTCCTACCCCAGGCAATATTGTCCGTATTATAGATCATGAAGGCAACGAGGCACCGATTGGAGAAGTTGGAGATATTGCAGTACACAAATCATCTCCTGCTCTATTTAAAGAGTATTATCGTGAGCCCGAACGTACACGAGCTGCCTTCCGTGGAGATTGGTATATTACTAGTGACCAAGCCAAATGCGATGAAGACGGCTACTTCTGGTTTGAAGGTCGAGGAGATGACATCATTATTTCATCAGGTTATACAATTGGGCCATTTGAGGTAGAGGATGCTTTAAATAAACATGATGCTGTCCAAGAATGTGCTGTAGTCGCAGCACCAGATGAAATTAGAGGGCATATTGTTAAAGCCTTTGTCATTTTGCGAGAAGGCTTCAGAGATCGTGATGAGGACGAGTTAATAAAAGAACTACAGGAGCACGTTAAAGCATTAACAGCACCTTATAAATATCCTCGTAGTATTGTCTTTATTGATGAACTACCAAAAACAACTTCTGGTAAGATTCGTCGTATAGAGCTACGAGCAGCAACTGTATAAAATATAGTAAAGAGACATTTCATCAATCACTTGGTTGAAATGTCTCCTTTATATATTGCTATTATTATATTCTTTTGGATATAAAAAAAAGCCACTACTGAGTTTGTCAGCAGCGACTTTTTGCGCCTAGCGACGTCCTACTCTCACAGGGGGAAGCCCCCAACTACCATCGGCGCTAAAGAGCTTAACTTCCGTGTTCGGTATGGGAACGGGTGTGAC
>NZ_JBNNVG010000028.1:0-63646 GCF_050280425.1 Lysinibacillus sp. NPDC093190
CATCATGTTTGATGTCCAAAATTTTGTTTCGTTCACCAACTCAAGGTTAGCTACTAAAAACTTTATTGATTACGTTTTGCTTGTTCAGTTTTCAAGGTTCATGTCGCTACCGTTTTCTCAACAGCAACTTTTATATAATATCATGTCGTTCGCTAGGTGTCAACAACTAATTTTTATTTAATTTAATTGTTTTTCAGTAGCTGTCTTAACGACTTCTATAATATTACACTCTTAATTTAAAAAGGTCAACACTTTTTAAAATAAAAATTTATACTTTTTCAATTCATTGAAAAGCTTCCTATTTAATAATTGAGTTATCATTTTTATCAAACTTTGTTCAATAGGTGATTAAATGAGAAAATACATTGTTTTTTCACGTTTAGAAGTGAGAGACTTTTTTTGGTGGGAGAAGTTAAATCTAGGTGTAAATTAAACAAAAAGACTCTTTCCTTTTTAAACAATTCCATTAATACTAATAGATGACCACTATGTGGAAAGGAGTTATGTATAAATGTCCTATGTCAATAAAGATCTTGCTCGTACCTTAGAACAACAACATAAGCGAAGTGTAAGAGGTTTGTTTTTAAAAATTCAAGACTTAAATAATAATTGTACATTATTAAGAAAACGAATTGAACCACATATTGACTTAGCCGTTTATAAGAATGCTATTGATTATGTTAATCAATTCGTTTCGCACACTACCATCCTCAACTTAAAATTCATAACAAATACACAAAATTTAGAAGTCGCTGTCTTACATACACTTTTATTAGCGCATATAGTAGAAAATGAAGATTCTTATACTTTTGAATATGAACATAAATTACTCCAAGGGTACATTCATGAAATATTTGCGTTAAACGATCATGCCCAAGCACTTTATACGAATCACCAGGAAAAGATGCTTCATTATATGGAATCTCAGCCAACATAAAAAAGACGATCTTCGTAGCGCATTACTACTTGATCGTCTTTTAGATTAACTTTTTTCTTCTATTAACCCTTTAATAATCAGTGATCGAACTGGTAAGAACTGCTCTCCTGTATCACCATAAGTGAGAATGACATCATCACCTTCTTGTAAATAAATTGCAAGCGGTTCTGTTTCAGAGCTTACCAAATAGTTTTCCCCGTTATTTAGTAAAAATGATACAACTGTATATTCTCCAAGACGTTCTTTGTATACGCGAAGCACCTTTCCACTTACATTTTTCTCTTCTGCATGTGAGCTTCCTTCGACTGTAGTTCCACCGCGACTTAAGGCTGTTTTATATAATTTCAGTGCCTCTTTAGGAGTTGTCGCATAAACCGAAATTTCAGGGTTTGCCGCAGAAACGATGAAATAATTTTGTAAGAAACCATTTGAGTCAAGCACCGCTGTTAGCCAGCTAGCTTCACCGTAGAAGTTATACAACACCGGCATTTCTCCAGACCATTTTTTCTCTATAAATTTCTTCTCAATAATTTGCAAGTTACCTTGTGAATCCATATAAGAAGCGTCTAGATTTCCAGTATAATAGGTTGCTTGACCTGTACGGGCATTTGTTAAGGAATAGCCAAGCATTGAATCGACACCCTCTTTAGGACTTGTAAAGTCGGTGAAATAATACATATCGCCCTTCTCGTCAAAAATCGGGCTAACATTTGCCTCTGTTCCCTCATCTGAAGGAAGTTTTACATCTTTCTTCCCAAACTGACTGTTCCAAAATCCGTGTACATAATTACCGAAATAACTATTTTGTAAGCTTACTGTCTCTGGAGAAACCGCTCCATCAATAAACTCTGGGACATCTTCCAACTTAATAACTTCTGATTTTCCAGTCAGCGCATCTACAAGCACGATTCCTTTTACATCGAAGCCATTACGTGCTGAAATAAATTCACCATATGAACGGATGTAGTACGGTTTACCATCATCATCTATTTCAAGCTGTACGTCTCCACAAAAAACAAGGAATGGATGTTGTAAACGTATATGACGCTCTAAATTTGAATTTAAATAAGCAGAAGGAACATACTTCATTTCCTGCTTAACAAATTTAGGATTATCCGCCGAATCTGTTGCACTCATTATAAAGTAACCAGGAGTCGTCCCGCCGTTCATCCATTTAAAGAAACCTGAAAACTCTACTGGCGCTATATAAACATATTCACCCTTCACTTTTTGAATTTGTAAGCGCCCTAGCTCATAATAACTTGTATTCGGTACTTGTCCGAACGCTTTTTTCATCTTATTACGCGCAAATTTAGGAGGAACACTAGCTGGCGTTTGTGTTTCATCGAATGGTTTTATTTCAACCTCTTCCTTCATTTCAGCTGATTTGAATTTTTCGTTAGCATTCCATAAAGGAGCTGATAATACATACACTGCAACACCTAAACTAGCTAAAAATAAAACACCTTTTATTTTTCTTTCAATACCACTTGCAAGAAGTGCTCCACCTAATGTTAATAGAATAATAGCAGGCCAAAAAGCAAGCCAGTTTACATCCATTTTTGTCACATATACTGTTATACCAGTAGCTAAAAATCCTAGTACAAATACACCGATAAAGAAGTATCCAATTACCTTTTTAGATCCTCCATCTTCTCGTTTTTTCGTTATAATCGGTGTTAATAAAACACTCGCGATTAGTCCAATGACTGCCGAAGCTATTAATAGCTTAGTCATTTTGCTCACCCTCTCTAACCTTACTATCCACTTATTTACGGCTACATACTAAAAAAGTTTCATACATAAGATGAATGAGTACCCTCTTGTGCATTTCCTTCACAAAAGAAATAAAGGAAATTCTAACATAGATAAAGAATTTCAAAGAAAAGGAGATGAGAAATTTGTCTAAAAAAATTTTAATAGCATTTATTATTTTGTTTGGTCTATATTATATTTTTTTCCTGTCCCATATTCCAGAAAACTTGATACTTATCTTTAAAGTTATTCCAATGCTTCTGATCATTATTTTAGCCGCTACACCAAGAAATTTAGGTATTAAAAAGTATCAACTACTGATTGTCATCGGACTTGTGTTTTGTATGATCGGTGATTATACACTACAGTGGTTTCTAATTGGGCTAACAAGCTTCTTAATCGGTCATATTTTTTATATCCTCGCCTTTTTTTCTATTAATGAACGACAAGTACCGACTTGGGCGAAGATTGTCTTACTCGTTTACGGGGCAAGTATGGCTGTGTGGATTGCAGGTACCGTGTTTTCATCAGGAGAAGTCGTGCTTGGTATCGCGGTAATTGCCTATATTTCGGTCATATTAACGATGGGTTGGACTGCGATTCGAACAGGTTCTACATTTGCAACGATTGGAGCTCTGCTATTTATTTCATCAGATTCCTATTTATCTATTAACAAGTTTGTTATGCCCTTACCATTTTCTCATGAGGTTATTATGTTGACATATTACAGTGCCCAAATACTAATTGCATTAAGCATCCTTCAATATTCCGAAATCCGAAGTAAAGTGTTACAATAATTTAGACTTACACATTAGGAGGCCATACTTATGAAAGAACAAGTAATCGAGCGTTTAATTCGTTATGCAAAAATTGATACACAATCTGATTTCACAAGCGAAACAACTCCTTCAACACAAAAGCAATTTGACTTATTGCATATACTAAAAGATGAACTTGCAGCAATAGGCTTAACTGACATTACATTAGATGAAAATGGTTATTTATTTGCGACACTCGAAGCAAATACAGATAAAAAAGTACCTACTATTGGCTTTTTAGCACATGTGGACACAACAACAGACTTTACTGGCACAAACGTTAATCCACAGCGCATTGACAACTATGATGGAGGAATTATCCAGCTCAATGAAAATCTAACGATGTCGCCAACAGATTTTCCTGAGCTTAAAAATTATGTAGGTCAAACGTTAATTACAACGGATGGTACGACATTATTAGGCGCTGACGATAAAGCTGGTATCGCAGAAATTATGACGGCTATGGAATACCTAGTAAACACTCCTTCTATTAAACATGGTAAATTGCGTGTAGCGTTTACACCCGACGAAGAAATTGGCCGCGGTCCTCATAAATTCGATGTGGCTGCATTTGGAGCCGACTATGCTTATACGATGGATGGCGGACCACTTGGCGAGCTACAATACGAAAGTTTTAATGCAGCAGGTGTAAAGGTTGTGACAAAAGGTACGAGTGTACACCCTGGTTCTGCAAAAAATAAAATGGTCAATGCCATCACAATGGCGATCGCCTTCCAAAATGAAATGCCTACCAATGAAGTACCAGAAAAAACGGAAGGCTATGAGGGCTTTATTCACTTAATGGGCTTTAACGGCGCGATCGAGCATACTGAGCTTTCTTATATCGTCCGTGACCATGACCGTCAAAAATTCGAGGCGAAAAAGCAATTAATTCTTGATGCTGCGGCAAAAATTAAAGCCCAATATGGCGAGGATGCTTTAAGCATTACTATGGAAGATCAATACTATAATATGGGCGAAAAAATTGAGCCTGTTAAAGAAATCGTTGACATTGCACGCACAGCAATGGAAAAGTTAGATATTACTCCAATTACATTACCAATCCGTGGCGGTACTGATGGTTCTCAGCTTTCTTACATGGGCTTACCGACACCAAACATTTTTGCAGGTGGCGAAAATATGCACGGTAAATTCGAATATGTATCTGCAGAAACGATGGAGAAAGCTATACAAGTGATTATTGAGATTGTTGAGCTCTTTGAACAGCAAGGAAAATAGTTACGAAGAAGGGTTTGCCCCTTCTTCGTAACTTTTTCAAAAACAATGACTGAATTTTCAAATTACACGAAGGGTTTTGAGGTGATTTTAATGAAAGAAATTGCATTAGGTATTTTAGCCTCACTTTTTTTTGCTGTCACATTTATATTAAATCATGCAATGGAAATGCAAGGTGGTAGCTGGCTATGGAGTGCATCGCTGCGCTATTTCTTCATGCTACCGTTTTTACTTGCGATCGTCTTCTATCGAAAAGGCTTTTCCCAACTATCAGGTGAAATGAAAGCACAGCCTATCGCTTGGCTGCTTTGGAGCTTTATCGGATTCGTATTGTTCTATGGACCACTGACATTTGCAGCAGCATTCGGTCCAGGCTGGCTCGTTTCCGGAACATGGCAATTGACAATTGTCGCTGGCGTATTACTAGCCCCCCTATTTGTTTCAGTAGTAGCCGGGAAAACAGTACGTCAAAAAATACCGCTTATTTCATTACTTATTTCATGTGTCATTTTAGCCGGCATTTTACTTATTCAAATACCACAGGCACAATCTGTTCCACTTAAAAGTTTAATGCTTGGCATTTTACCTGTTGTCATCGCTGCATTTGCCTACCCTCTTGGTAACCGCAAAATGATGGTAATCTGTGGCGGACGCATCGATACATATCAACGAGTTCTTGGCATGACTATCGCCTCGATGCCCGCATGGATTATTCTAGCCATTTATGCATTGGCAACGGTCGGGCTCCCTTCAAGCAGCCAAGTGATGCAATCGTTGCTTGTAGGTATAAGCTCTGGCGTCATCGCCACAACTTTATTTTTCATTGCTACTGACCGTGTTCGTGATCATCAAGGCAAGCTTGCAGCAGTTGAAGCAACACAATCGACCGAAATACTCTTTGTCATTATTGGTGAAGTATTGTTGCTTGGCATCGCATTCCCAAATCCAATCGCTATCGCAGGTCTAGGTGTCATCATTGTTGGCATGCTGCTACATAGCTACTATACGATGGTACTAGGGAAAAAAAGTGCTGTTCATAGCAATCCTACGCAGTAATATTAAATACAAAAAAATGTACATTACTAAATTCACTTTTAGTAGTGTACATTTTTCATTCTAGAGAGCACTATAATTTGTAAATCATTGTTTTAGAAGTGCCTACTACTTCATAATCTCGAAAGCCAAGTTTGTTATAAATATTAATGGCCAAACTATTTTCAAGGTCTACACTAAGTGAAATGGTATTGTATCCTTCATCCTGCGCTTGCTGAATTATTTTACGCATCAGTAAAGTTCCCACCCCTCTTCCTCTTACGTCTTTTGAAACAGCAATTCCTATTTCGGGAGTATTGCAATCAATATAACCATAGCTTTTATTATTTTCATCAAACAATCTGTACCAGACTGCACCAACAGTTTGATTTTCTTCGTCAAAGGCAATCAAAACTTTATCTCCATTCCTCCCCCAACCTTCATGATATTTCCTTATGTGAGGGGAGTTTAGCAAAACCTCTTTCGATGGTTTATTGTCAGGAATAATTACAGATTCATATAACATTTCTTGAAAGAACTCAAACTCTTTTATATTACCTTCGAAATTTCTAATATAAAACATAAGATAATCACTCCTCCAATATTGTAGGTATATTATATATTAAATTGTAATTTTTGGTACGACGTAGAAAGCTACATTTTTTTTCAAACGCACGTTATGATGATGAATTTATTTTATAGGAATACTTTGCGGATTTATCGGAACATTATCACGTTTTATCGGAACAATTGCAGTTTCCATCAAAAATGACGACTCAGTCACAAGGAGTGAGTCGTCTATCATTGTAGGTATGCTATTGCACAGCTACGATGCAATGCTATATTTTCATAGATTATTCATAAGACGTTAATTTGTTGCCAAAATCATCACTAATGAAACCATAGCCCGGTGCATAAAATTCATTAAGGGACGTTTCCACAACATTGTTAAACGTGCCTGCTGGTGTTGTAATCGTGTAATGAATGGCACGAACAAACCCTTCATCATTCCATCCATGTCCTGTTCTAGTTACTTTTGAGCCCTCTGTAACTGGCTTTTCAAATATATATTTGAACCCATCCATGTTGTAAGTAAAGTTTTTTTCTGTTTCAGAGTAGTCAATGTACTTTAAGGCTGGCGCTACAAAGTGATTATTAGTCGTTTTCTTATAAACAATTGGAGTACCATAATTCTGATATACTAGCTGCTGAATCGTATCATTTGGCAAGAAAGACGTTGTTATAATCGGTGATTCGTTCGGTCTTATAGTAGCTAGAACTTTTTTCGGTACACTATATTCTTCCCCATCTACCTCAATCCAAGCTGCCGTATCATTATCTGTCAATAATATTACTTCATCAAAACGTTTTAGCTCTTTTGGATTTCCTTTAATAGCTGCAGCATTAACACCATATCGAATATAGCGTTTCCCTTGTTTTTTCACAGGTTGGATTAATGTTACAGGGATATAGCCTTCATTCGTCCAAAGGTAACCGTTTATTTCAAGTCCTAATGAATGAAGAGCAGTTCCTTTTGTCCGCCCTATCCCACCTGCTCCATTCATTGGACCGCCTGACACCTGTGCATCAGCTGTTAACATATAGAGCCCTTTATCTCTTTTCGTTGTTTCGAAAATGCGAATATCTGAGCCGTCAATATTGACCTCAATAGAACCACCATCCGCATCGTAATAAGAGTAGTATAGGTTTTCACCAATAGAAATCTTATTATAAAGGGCTGAATCAAGTCGGTAATGTTGTCCATAGCTATAGCCCTGACGATTGATGTTGATATAGGCTGGATTATCATAAAGAGAAGCGCGGATGTTCAGAGGTACTTTCTTAAAAACAACTAAATCCGTTGCTTGCACACGATAACCCGAGCTCATCCAATAAAACGTTTTATTGTCATACTTTTCAATATCATACACTCGGAAATAGTTGTTGCGCTTGACCGTCATCGAGCTATATGTACCGTTTGCATTTTTCTTATACACTTTTACATCTTTTGTAAAGGTCATTTTCCCCGTTTGCCCCGTCACAACTTGTGCCCCATCCCACCGTACTTCTGCCGCTTTAGATGATGATGGGTTTGTAAAAAAGGCTAAAACGATGAGCAAAGTGATAATATATTTCTTCATTCATTTCCCTCCTCTTATTTCTAAATCAATTATGCCTCGGCATAATTGCGTCCGGAATCGGCTTTGTGCTTGCACAAAGCACTCCTTTCCGATTTCCGTGACATCCGCCGGAGGCTTTGGGCCAACAGATGTTTTTTGCGCGAAAGCGTAGTGCTAACGTAGTGACAGCAGCATGATGTTGGTCACTCAGTCGTTGCCACAGGACGTGGCGTTCTTAGACTGAGTTCCTCTATTTCAGCGGATGTTTGGACACCCGCTGAAAAGTAACTTATACCTGCATTCATCTCACCAGCTATAGAGGTGGGAGACTTCTGCTGAAAGAAGTTAAATTCCCATTTTTATCATACCATACCCATATTGTTACTTATTAATCAATTTCCCTATCTAGAGACAATCAAAAAATGAGCGACTTATCCATATAGGTATAAGTCGCTCTGAGATTTTCACGTTCCCAAAAAATGAGGGGGGTTTTAGGAGCGTTATCATGAACTAGCAAACTTCTGGAGAAAAGTAGCTAAAGTTCATCCTCTCTACACTGTATTGTAGAAGAGGAATAATCTTTATACGATAATGATAATCATTATCAATTATAAAGTCAACATTAATCTAAAAATTTTTTAAAGTTTTTTTATGCCTTCTTCAACGAGCGACGGTATTGCCATTGCTTTAGCTGAAAATGTAGAAAACAGCCTGTACAAAATCCTGCAATTGCTAACGATGAAGCTACAGCAACCATTCCCGTAAAGACATAGCCAACCACCTGCCATTTAAGCAAGTAACCTAAAATTCCACCTGCTAAACAAAAGCTAGCAATTCTAGCATTAAATTTTTGCTGTTGTGCATCCTCTGGTATATATGTAGATGGTGCATTTTTTAGAAACAGCTTCCCTACTCGAATAATTGGATTAAAATTGCATACAACACCTAGTAAATTTGCTACTAAAGGAATTGCTAAAATCCAAAAGGCACCTGTTACCCACGTTAGCATGACACTTAAAAGAATCGTCCATTGATTGAGTCGTACGAGCGGCCTTGGAATTGCATGAGGCTGTGACATCACATCATAAAACCTACCTTTCAGATATGTTTAATGTATTTTACTATATTGCATTCCATTTGTGAAGCAAAAATGATTAATTTATAATTGAAGTAACAGAAGACTGAAAGAAAAGGTGATCACGATGCCAGCATTAACGATGGATCAAGTTCGACAATTGAATTCCTATAGCATTTATACGACAGAACCAAAGCGGACATTATTTACATTAGCGGATATACATAAGGACTTTTACCATCCTGACTTTTTAAACCTGATGATGGGAATTACAGACGCAGCTACGGAAGCAGCCGCTATTTCTCACTTTGCACGCCGCTACGGTATGTTTTTCGCTATGCAACTTTACATGCTTGCCGCCTATGACGAGGTGTGGGACGGTAAACCAATCGAGCTTCGCTTTGATGCAGCAAAAGAATTCGACAGTTTTACAGTCGCAATGTTTGTTAACCCAAACGATTGGCGTTATGTCGATGAGGATGAACGTCAAGCAGTTATTGAGAAGATCCTATACGATGGGCATGTTATCGTTCAACAGCTTCGCAAAGTAACATCTATTTCCCCTCTCACTATTTGGGAGAATTTCTTTGGATATCTACTTTGGCACTACCATATATTGCTTTCTAATCCCGGTCTAGCCGATCAGGCAATGGAGGATATTGAAGCTTTAGAGGATCCTAAAACATGGGCTCGTTTCTCCAACAAATCTTGGTGGGCACAATATACAGGAGGTCAAAGCCCTACTAATTTAGTGAACGTTCCTGTACGAAAATCATGTTGTTTTTCAAAAGACATACCTGGCTTAATGGCTTGTGGCTTTTGCCCAATGAAATAAAAATCTCCTTAACAAAAAAGCCTTACCTTTCACAATAAGTAAAAGGTAAGGCTCTTTACTATTATTTATTTTTCATAAACGACGAACCAATCATTTTGATCTTCATACATTGAAGTACCTATATACCCCTGTTTTAAAAGCTGTTGCTGACCAACTGTATCACCCATCGATATCGTCTGCTTTTCTGTAAAGATTGGTAGCTCTTGTCGCAAGTCTTTGTAGAAAATATATCGTAGCTTATCGACATACTTAATCTTTAATCCCTTTACGACTAATCCTTGAGAAAATTTATCTTTTAAGCTAGGGATATTATATGGCTTTACTGTTGAGCATACATAATCATATTTTTCTAAATCGATATGATCCATGACAACTCGGGCTAATGTTTTTTGTAAACCATAGCCATGATATGTTGGTGAAACATTCGATATTTCTTGATATAAAACTTTATGAAATTCATCTTCGGCAATCCCACAATCATAGCCAAGGTGCTCGTCATCAACAGGTGGGTTCAATAGTGCGCGAAAGGCAATTAACTCATCCTCTATGTAAGCACCTATCATCATGCCATTGCCTCTTAAAATATAGTCAAATTCCTCCGTGCTTAATGGCTGTAATATACTTTGGTCTGCTAATGATTCATAAACCTCAAGCTGTAATTTTTCAATTTCTTGCACATGCTGAAGATTTAATGTTGTAACAAAAAACGGCGTTTCCCCAAGCATACCTTCATAAATTTTTTCCATTTCGCCACCTCCTTAGGCTATTACAATTGTTGAGAACTTACATAATTCTTTAAGAATCTCTTCATCTACGTCTACACCTAATCCTGGCTTTTCGTTTAAACAAATAAATGGCACATCATAGTGTAAGTTTCCGACATCCTTAGAGAATTTTAATGGACCTGTTAATTCTACACTTGTCATTATTTTTTTAGAGAATGCTACATGGAAGCCAGCTGCTGAACCAACTGATGATTCTACCATTGAACCGATTTGACATTCAATACCTGCCATTTCAGCCATCACCGCTAGTTTCATAGCAGGATAAATTCCACCGCATTTCATTAATTTAATATTGACCTTATCTGCAGCACGCTTTGCAATAATTTCGCGCATTTCACGTACACCGCGAAGCCCTTCATCAATCATTAATGGGACATCTGTTTTTGACTTCACTTCTACCATGCCATCAATATCTTCACTGTCTACTGGCTGCTCTAACCAATCGATATTTAGATCCTTTAATGCACGTAAACCTTGTAATGTAGTTGACGCATTGCCCCATCCTTGGTTTACATCTACACGAATTGCGATGTCTTCACCTACACGTTCACGCACCGCTTTGATACGAGCAACATCACGAGCTACCTCTGTTCCTACCTTCATTTTAAATGATCGATAGCCCATCTCTACACGGTTAGCCGCCTCTTTTGCCATCGCCTCAGGTGTTCCAATGCTCAGCACATGCGTAATCGGGAATTTCTCATGATAGCGTCCACCTAGTAGTTGGTACACCGGAACTTGTAACGCTTTCCCTGCAATATCGAAACAAGCAATGTCAATCGCTGCTTTCGCTGCCGGCACATCCTTCACAACTTTGTTCAATTTATCGTGAAGTTTTTCAAAGGCCATTGGATTTTCTCCAATGATTGCAGGAGCAAGCTGATTCTTTAATACAGCATATGTGCTCTCCCACGTCTCCCCTGTTACGTGTTCATCTGGCACTGCTTCACCGTAGCCTACAATACCTGTGTCTGTCGTAACCTTCAAAATGATAGAAGGCATTGTATCATATGTAGCATAACTGATGATAAACGGATCAATAAGTGGTAAATGAATTGCAAAAATTTCTACTTGTTGGATTTTCATTTTTATCAGTCTCCTGTATAATATAATTGTCGCTAATACGTCGCTAATTGTTGAAAAAATATAGAATAGAAAAGGAAAATGCCTATGTCTACTAAAATAGCGGTTATTTGCTCTAAAGCATTTATGAAGCGTATAAATAGTATCGCACAAAACATAGAGAATATTCAAATAGATTTTTATCTTTACAATCAACCTACAGAAGCACCCGTTTTGTTAAAGGAAATGAAGCCATGTGATGCACTCTTATTCGGAGGAACGCTACCCTACTTACATGCCCAATCTGCACTGTCAGAACTGCCAATACCTTGGAATTATATAAAACAAGATGAGACGGCAATTTCCACAACTTTATTATCGCTTATAGCCAATCATGCAGTACCTTTAAATAGAATTTCCATTGATGTTATGAATCCGGCTATTGTAGAAAATGTTCTAACAGAAATAGAGTATTGTGGTCCAAAACCATATATTCAACCTATTTCTATCACTAAACCTACTCAATCTATATTGCAGCATCATATAGCTTTATGGGAAGCTAACAGCATTGACTTTGTCATAACAAGTATTCATAGTGTGTTTGATGAATTACAAGCTCTTCAAATACCTGCAATGCGTATGTTAGATGCAGCTAACTCCATTATTCAATGCTTAGAGGAAACGAGATCCCAATCACTTCTTACAAAATCCGAGTCTGTAAAAGCCGTTGTTGGACTATTAGAAGCTCCTGAATATAAATCTATAGACTATAACATGTTAACACAAATCTCAGCAGCTACACATTCAACTTATAAAGAAATTTCTCCGTACTCTTTTGAGCTCTATACGACAGCTGGGCATTTGCAAAAGGCACTCGAGAAAGAGAACTTACAGAACTTATTACAACAAATCGATCAGCCATTTAAGCTAGCATTCGGTTATGGTCATTCAATATTTGAGGCAAACCAAAATGCTAAGAATGCATTAACATTTGCTAAACCTTGTGAAATTTATATACTTGATGAACATAAAAACTTGCTAGGTCCATTTCCAAAATCGGAAGTAAGACTAGCTTTAAAAACAGATGATCCCTACGTTTTACAAATGGCAAAGCAAACAAGCTTAAGTCCATTAAATATTTCCAAGATCATTCATTTTAGCCGAGAGCGACAATCAGCACAATTTACATCCCATAATCTTGCAGAATACTTACAGGTTACACGCCGCACAACAGAGCGCATTATTAAAAAATTAGTGGATAACGGTTATGCTAAAGTAGTTGGTGAAGAAATGACTCACCAACAAGGCCGCCCACGTACAATATATGAATTGAACTTTGCCATTTACTAAATAAACTCTCGCGGATGCCTTTGCTTCCGCGAGACTTTATTTAACAAAAAATTTAGTCAGCCATGACCATATCAGCATCATTTATTTCTTGCTCTTTTTTACGCTTCTCAGCTTCTTCCATTTCTTCAGGTGTCAGCTTAACAATCGCAAAACCGATATATGCATAAAAAATTGAAATAATAGGTACCAGGAAGTTAATAATGGCATATGGCGCATATTCCATTGCACCTACACCTAATGTTGCTAAAATAAAGACTCCACAAGTATTCCATGGGAAGAATACAGAAGTTAGTGTTCCCCCATCTTCTAACGCGCGAGATAAGTTTTTCGAATGCAAGCCTCGCTCTTGATAAACATTCGCAAACATACGTGATGGAACAACGATTGAAATATACTGCTCAGAACATGTAGCATTTGTTGTAATACATGCAGCAATCGTTGAAGCAACTAAGCTTCCTGTTGATTTAGCAAATTTCACAATGACATTCATAAGTGCTTTTAACATGCCGGAATATTCTAACACCCCACCGAATGTCATAGCCACAATTGTCATTGAAACCGTATTCATCATCGAATCTAAGCCACCACGGTTAAATAGATTGTCCACCATGTCATTGCCAGTTGAAATCACAAATCCTTCCTGTAAAGCATGTACAGCCATTGTAGGTGTGCCGCCTTGTACGAAGATTTGTAGTAAGAATCCTGAGATTATTCCGACAACTAAAGCTGGAATTGCAGGTACTTTTTTCGCTACCAATACAATTACACCAACTGGTACAAGCAATAACCAAGGAGAAATAACGAAACTTTCCTCCATTACTTTTAATGTTGTTAAAATGCTTTCTGATTTCATTGAGATATCTGCAAAGCTTCTACCCATAATTCCAAATACAACAATTGCAATGACTAAAGCTGGAATTGTCGTATAAAGCATATGCTTAATATGATCAAATAAGTCTGTGCCTGTTAAACCTGCTGCAAGATTAGTAGTATCCGATAATGGTGACATCTTATCACCAAAGTATGAACCCGAAATAACTGCTCCAGCAATCATTGCTGCAGGGATTCCCATACTTAAACCAATACCCATACCAGCAACACCGATTGTTGCCATCGTCGACCATGAGCTACCAATTGCCAGTGAAACAATTGCACATAATAGCATTATTGTTACTAAAAACCAAGCTGGAGAAATTAATTTTAAACCAAAATAAATCATTGTTGCGACAACACCGCCGCCAATCCATGCGCCAATTGTCAAACCTACTAAAATAATAATAACAATTGCTGGTAAAGCTAGACGTATCCCCTTATACATCATTTCCTCAATTTCTATCCACTTATATCCATGCATTTTAGCAACAATGGCTGCTACAGTTGTTCCAATAATAAGAGGTACGTGAGGACTTTGCTCTAACACAACTACTGTAATTAGCATAGCTATAATCATTATTAAAAAAGTCAGAAGTGCCCAACCCGCATTAATATCCTTTTTCATATAATCCCATCCCCTTTTTTTGCACCAGTTGCCATTCTCGGTTGTCAAAGACGCAAATATTTTTTTACGTTTTTTAGCATAATATTCAAAAAATTAAAAGTCAACGCAAAAAATTTATGCTTCTCGAGCAATTTCGACTATTTAAGCGTATAAAAACGCTTTCAAATAGCTATTAGGGACAATGCAAAATATTCAAACATTTCGACAAAAAAGAAAAGAAAAAGGAACTATATCAAAAGAATTTTGTACTTTTGATATAGTTCCCTCTCGCTATCATTATTCGTATTCAGGTTTTTTTTCTAACACACAAGCAAGTACTTTTGCAGCATCCATTAAAGCACTTCGTTCAAAAGTCATTTTTGGATGATGTAATCCTGGTGTTAAGTTGGCTCCAATACCAATCATTGTTGCTTTTAATTCAGGTTTTTTAACTGTGTAAAAATGGAAATCATCACTTCCAGGTGTTGTAATTTCCCCACCTAGATGCGCTTCCCCAAGTGTTTCCATAATTGCATCTTTAGCCATACGTGCAGCAACTGAAGAAACCTCAGCGCCAGGTGTGAAATCTATCCATTTCCAATCCATATCAATCTCAAACTGCTGCTGGATTGATGTTAAGCCAAACTCAATACGACTACGAAGTAATTCTAGTTGGTCATTACGTTGCGCCCGAATATCCATTGAGAAGTTCGCAGTACCTGGAATAATATTCGTACTACCACCATCTGCAACAATCTTCGTTAACTTTGCAGAATGAGGTTCGAAAGGTGATAAATGTATGCTATGGAGCATTTGTTGTACGGCCATAATAACATCGATTGCATTTTGCCCTTGATGAGGTCTAGCACCATGGGCATCAGTGCCTCGTATTGTTCCTTCTAAAAAATAAGCCGCTCCGTGATGGATAGCTGGCGATACCTTGCCAAGTGGTAGCTCTTCAATTGGTCTTAAATGAACGCCAAATAAATGCGATACGCCATCAACAGCTCCACGCTCAAAGGCTGCACAAGCTCCATTCCCAAGTTCTTCAGCAGGCTGGAAAATAAAACGAACACGATGCTGCAATGGTCGATCTTTCAGCAGTAATAAAGCGCCAAGTACCATCGTAATATTTGCATCATGCCCACATGAGTGGTTTGCTTGCCATTGCCCATCCACTTCCTGCCATAAAGCATCTATATCTGCACGTACAGCAACAATTTCATCACCTGTACCAATTTCAGCAATTAACCCCGGAACATCCCCTAACAAACGATAGGATACATTTAACTCATCTAAAATGGACGCAATCTTTTTAGTAGTTTCGAATTCCTTCCAGCTTACCTCTGGGTATTTATGAAAATGTTCAAACCATTGATAAATTGCTTCTTCTACTGTTACTGCATTTGACATAACTACACCTCTATACGCATTTTTGTTTCTCATTATACATGAAACTATTTCTTAAAAGTACATATGGATTTAGACCTATATATATATGAAAAACAAGGATATTTTATTAATATGACTCCATACAGTCGAAGAAATCAATATCGAAAAAAATGAGGCTCATCACCAAAAGTTGTGGATGACGTTTATTAAAACGTATATCATTTCGTGACGCTGATCCCCAAGGAGTCGCCCAGTCGGAACGGAAATCAACCACACGCTATGGTGAGGATCCAAAAATGATTAATGTATGTAAAAAAACGAAGGACTGTGTTAAAAGTTATTGTTACCTTTAGCACAGTCCATCAAATATTTATTATAAACTTGTAAAAAAACCTTCTGGATATTCTTCATAATGCACCATCGTTAGTTGCTCCTCATTTTTTTCCTCTTCCATATTAAGTTCAATTTCCTGATCCATTAAATACGTTTCAAATTTTGAGTTAAAAAACTTTTTCATTTAGTCACCTCTCCTTTTTATTTAATCGAATTTTCTGATAAAAGAATTATACAATGATCTTTGTAAAAAAAGCAATAAACAATGCTCATTATGCATAAAAAGCATAAAAACAATCTACTTTTTAGATTAAAATTTGAGTTTATCAGAAAAAGAGGCTGGGACATAACTAAATGGCTCCTTCGAAAAGTCGAATAATTTCTAAATTAACAAAACACGATAAATAGAAAAACCGAACTATTCCGAAACACTTCATAAGCGTTTCATTGAATAGTTCGGTTTTTTTGTTGGCTGAAACACTTTTGTCCCAGCCTCCCTTATAGTAAGACTTATAACCTAAGTGCTCGGTACATAAACGCCGTAAATTGTGCGCGTGTTAAGTTTTCATTCGGTCTAAAATTACCGTTTTCATCGCCTAGTGCAATGTTATGGTCCGCTAGAGCGGCAATATATCCACTCGCCCAGTGTGATGGATCGACATCCTTGAACGTACTATTGCCTTCTGGCGTTAAGCCAAATGCAAGCACCATTATTTTCGCCATTTGGGCACGTGTTATATAAGCGTTTGGACGAAATGCCCCGTTTGAGCCATCCACGATACCCGCTCGTTGTAGTCGTGTGATTTGTTCAAAATATACATAGCTTTTAGATACATCCGAAAATGATACAGCCTCTCGAATTGGTGCCGGTTGTAACGCACGGTCAATCATAAGTACCACATGTTGACGTTGAATCATATCATTTGGTCGGAAAGTGCCATCTGAGTAGCCTTTAATAATGCATCGATTAGCAATTTCTTTAATTATATCTTTTGCCCAGTTATTATCAATTTCCTTAAAAGCAACGTCACAGCCTTTACTTTCCTTCATCCATCGAGCATATAATGTTAAGTCTTCCGTGACTACATCTTTCTTAAAATTCCATGCCTTTATGAATTCTTTATTTTTATACCAGCCGATAAATGTGTAGCCTTCCTTCTTTGGATTAGAAGGGGCTTTTACTAAAGCTTTATACGCCACTGTTTGTGACGGGATTTTACTGCCTCCGTTTGAATCAAAGTATGTCGGCCCTAAGCCCTTTTACCTCTTACTTAAGCTATAGCACTCGTTTTACTTTTTTGATCGTCATCACCGTTACCTTTATGCTGTGTTACATATTGAATAACAAACATTACAATAAAGATTGCTAAACCAGCCCAATCCGAGAATTTTTCTGGATAGATAAGTAGTAAACCAGCTGCAATAGCAATAATGCGTTCAATCCAAAGCAATTTGCGATACCAGTAACCTATTACTCCCGCGCCTATAGCTACCATTCCTGTAATGGCCGTGATTACTACCCATATAATTTCAGGTATAGTTGTATCAATCATTAGCAATGCCGGTGAAAATACAATCATGTACGGAATAATAAACGCTGCAATAGCAAGCTTCGCTGAGTTTACACCTGTTTTAATCGGATCTCCACCAGAGATTCCCGAAGCCGCAAAAGCAGCAAGTGCAACAGGTGGTGTTATATCAGCAATAATACCAAAGTAAAATACAAAGAAGTGTGCTGATAATAAAACGACTACCGGTACTAATTCCTGTGGTGTATTCGGTGATAATAATGCCACGATTGCCGGAGCAGCGATTGTTGATGTAATTACATAGTTCGCTGTTGTCGGAGCCCCCATCCCAAGAATTAGGGAAGCAATCATCACAAAAATTAGCGTTAAAATAATACTACCGCCTGCTAATTCTACTAAACTATTAGCTAAACTTAAGCCTAGACCAGTTTTTACAACTACACCTACGATAATACCCGCACAAGCTGTTGCCGCTACGACACCCAGTGCTGTACGAGCCCCTTCAACTAATGCATCAATAATATCTTTTGGTTTTAAACGTGTTTCCTTATTAAACATCGCAACACCAATAGAAATAATAATACCGTAAAGTGCTGCATGCATTACCGGTGTACCTGTTAACATCAAAACGATGATTGCAACTATCGGTAATAGAAGGTAGATTTTCTTAAATACCTCTCGACGATTTGGCATTTGATCGTCACGTAAGCCTTTTAAGCCTACACGTTTCGCTTCAAAGTGAGTCATAATCCAAATACCTGTAAAATAAAGTAATGCAGGTATCGCCGCCGCCTTTGCAATATCCCAATACGTAATTCCACGACCGATAAACTCAACCATTAAAAACGCTGCCGCACCCATAATCGGAGGCATTAACTGCCCACCTGTAGATGCCGCTGCCTCAACTGCACCCGCAAATTCTTTACGGTACCCTAGCTTTTTCATCATCGGAATCGTATATGATCCAGATGTTACAACATTCGCTACAGAGCTTCCTGAAATTGTACCTTGAAGGGCACTTGAAAATACCGCTACTTTTGCAGGACCACCAATTAATTTACCTGCAAGAGATACCGCTAAATCATTAAAGTATTGGCCAACACCTGTTTTGACAAGGAATGCTCCAAAAAGCAAAAACACAAATATAAATGTGGCAGAAACACTAATCGGTGTTCCAAAAATCCCATCTGTCGTAAAATACATGAGATTAACAATACTCTCAAAATCTTGCCCTCTATGCGCCATAAAATCCGGGAAATACGGTCCGAAATACGCATAAATTAAGAAACATATAGCAATGATGGTAATCGGTAAACCTACTGCACGGCGAGCTGCTTCAAGCACTAACACGACAGCTATGAGACCTACAATAAAATCTGTTTGCGTAATGGTACCATTGCTATTAACAAGCTCTGTATAATTCATTGTCCAATACGAACCTACTACAATGGATAATACTACTAAAATATAATCGAACCATGCTATCTTATTCTTTGCTGCTTTTTTTCGAGCAGGGAATAGTAAGAAAATTAGGGTCAAACCAAAACCTAAATGTATCGTACGCTGAATTTGCGCCGGGAATTGGCCGAAAATTGCTGTGTAAAGCTGAAACAATGAAAATGCAAGTAGTCCAAAGAAAATGACATGCTTCATAATGCCCGATATCGTTCGGACATTGGATTCAATATCATATTTCTCTAGTATTGCTTGTTGCTCTTCAGCTGATATTTGTTCGAATTCTTCTTTTTTTACTTCGTCGTTTGATTTATACTTAGTTGTCATTTCATCCTTACTCCTTTCCATTGTTCATAAAGCGATAAACGTTTTACCTCAAATAAATAGGAATTTCCCCTTTGTAAGTCTTTTTTTAAATCGTATTCATAATTCTCGTAATCTAATACAAGGTCTAAATCCAAATCACCTATATAGATCGTAAAATTTTCAATGACTTCATTGTCAAACTGCAAAAAGTATTTACCATCTCGTTCTGTTAATGTTTGATTCTTTTCTGCATAGCTCGGCATGCCGATTGCTAAACTTTCATACTCCATCCCTAACATTTGAATACTCGTTCCATCTACACATTTATAATGTTCCAGGACGTCCGTTTTATGGATGGAGTGGGTGTATCTAAATTCAAATGTATCCTCAGTTGTAAGTGGTATATAATGCACTACCGGATCATTTATACGTGTTTCCGTAAATGCGAATACCTTTTGAAGAGGAAGAAAAATGACTATACTAACGCAAATACATAAAAAAGCTAAAACAATTTTTAATGTTCTCTTTCGCACTACGTCTGTTCCCCCACATCATTTATGCCTCAGCATACTTACGTCCGGAATCGGTTTTGTGCAAGCACAAGAAACTTCTTTCCGAATCCGTGACGTCCGCCGGAGGCTTTAACCTCTTTCAGCGGGTGTCTAAACACCCGCTGAAAGAGGTTAAAAAGCTATTCGCTATTACTCACGATTTAGACTTAACGGAAGAAAAGAGACTCGAAGCTTTACGCAATCCGAGCCTCTTCGTATTTAAGAAAATAACTTTTCACTCGCCATAAGCTATACTGAATTTATTGTCCGAATGTTCCGTTATTTATATTCATCAAAGTATTTTTGAGCACCCGGGTGAACGTCAATACTGATACCCTGTAAGCCTGTCTTAGCTTTGATAAACGCCCCTTTAGCGTGGGAAATTTTACCCGCGTTATCATAAATAGCTTTTGTCATTGAGTAAACAACATCATCCGGAAGATCTTTTTTCACCGCTAACATTGCAAGTACCGAAACTGTTTCAGTATCTTTTGCAAGACCATACGTACCAGCTTTTACTGTATCTTTTGCATAGTAAGGATATTTAGCAATTAGCTCATCTGCTTTACCAGGATCTACACCGATAATATTTACCTTAGTTGTTGCATTTAATGCCTCTACAGCACCTGTTGGCGTACCCGCAGTAATAAACGCCGCATCGATTTGACCAGATTGAAGACCGTCAGTAGACTCACCAAAGTCAAGGTTTTGTGCTTTGATATCATCCATTGTTAGACCGTGAATTTCAAGTAATTGTTCAGCATTTGCGTAAGTTCCAGAACCTGGCGCACCTACAGAAACCTTTTTCCCTTTTAAATCAGCATATGATTTAATACCTGATGCTTCAGTCGTTACTAATTGTACTGTTTCTGGATAAAGTGCACCTAAAGCAGCGATTGAATCAATTTTTTTGCCATCAAACATTAATTTTCCTTCAGTAGCGTAATAAGCAATATCTGATTGTACAAACGCAATTTCACCTTTGCCATCTTGCAAAGCCGTCATGTTGGCAGCAGATGCTTGAGATACTTCAGCAGTTGTTTTAATGTCTGTTTCTTTAGTAATAAAATCAGCGAACGTTCCACCCAATGCATAGTAAGTACCTTGTGTTCCACCTGTTAATAAGTTCAAAAATTTAGGCTTTTCAGATGACGTCGATTCGCCCTTATTCGAGTCCTTTGAACCTGTTTCGCTATCAGACCCACATGCAGCTAAAATCAATAGCGCAAAGGCACTTAATAGCATTAATAGCCTGAATTGTTTTTTCTTCATAGTAACCTTCCCCCTTTGGTTAAAAATAAGAATCTATTTAAAATTACCAAATATAGTATAATAATGTCAACCTATTTATAGTAAATTCAGTCATTTATATTTATACCATTCCTCTTAAATACCAATTATTTCCGAATTCCATTAATAGCTTACTTACACTAGTTTTATCTATAACAAATCATCAAATTCTTTTTCTGAGAAAATAATTTTATTTTCCATATGTATAAAAATTGCATATTTATTATAAAAGCGACCTTTCACTTCTTCTTTTATTACTATAATGTAGGGTTGATTTCCGTTCCGGCTGGGCGCTTTCCTAGGGGCGTCCGATGAGCCTCAAGGAGTCGCCCAGCCTCCACTCCAATCAACTTATATACATAGCATTCTTTTTTTAAAAAATATCCTCCCAACTTTTAGTAATGAACCAAAATGATTGTCGATTTTTATCCCCAAAACAAAAAAACTGTATCTAAAGTGATTTACTTCAGATACAGTCGATCTATTTTCCTTATTGAATAATGCCACAAGCAATTCTAGCACCAGAATTACCGGAAGGATCTGTTTTATAATCATCCTCAGATTCATGAATGATTAATGTAGTGCCTCCATCACGTAACAATGAGTTGGCAGCATCTTTTTCTAATGTTAGCCCTTCCGCTAAGAAATTCAGATCCACTTTACCATCTTCTCCAACTTCTAAATTCGGAAGATCCCCTAAATGATATCCCTTAGGATTAAGCTTCCCATGCTCTTTATGCGTTGGATTAAAATGCGGACCTGCTGATTCAAACGTGGGTGGTTCACACTTCCCAACTGAATGAACATGAATGCCATGTGTTCCAGGTGGTAATCCTGTAAGTGCGAGTGTCACTTTAACCCCATTATCCTCTTCCTCAAAATATGCATTGCCATAGCTTTCATTATTTTTACCAATTACTTTCGCGGTTGCAGTTGGTCCTGAATTTGCGTTAACTGCCACTTTTTGCTCCTTCTTTTCAAAGAAACCACAACCACCGACAAATACTAATAAAGAAATAATTATTAAACTCATTTTTTTCATAAAAATACCTCCTCTATTTCAGATGGTTGCCAACAATCCTTCCACTTATGCAATTTCATTAGAATTTTGCAAATTATTGGTTAAGGAGTAAATTTTTCACACTTGGCTTTTAATGGCCTTTGACGCTTAAAAACAATGATGCAAAAAGGATATCTCTAACAAACGAGATATCCTTTCAATCACATTAATTTAAAATTTTTACAGTTACATGTTTGACGCCCCACTGACGAGCTTGTCCCTCAGTAGGAATAAATACATCAATTTTATTACCTTTTATCGCTCCGCCAGTATCTGCTGCGATTGCTTCACCATAACCTTCAACCCAAACCCTGCTACCAAGAGGAATTACACGTGGGTCTACAGCAATTACCTTTAAGTTTGGATTAGATCTTATATCTGTTCCATTCGCTGTAATCCCCGAACATCCTTCACAATACGCTGTATAGGCTGTTGCTCGCATTGTTAATGTTTTGCTCGTATTTGCTGGAGCACTCACAGAGTTTGTGCTTGATGTCGTTACTTTCTTTTTACTTGAGGTCGTTGCTACCTTGTTAGTTTTGCTTTCGGAAGTTTTAGGTTTTGCCGCTGATGCTTTGATAGCTAATGTTTCACCTACATAAATTAGATCAGATGTGAGGTTATTCCATTCCTTTAATTCTTCCACTGATACATCATTTACGCGTGCAATTGAAAATAATGTATCCCCGGCCTCAACAAAGTGTTGGTCTTTCATTGAATTATCATTTTTCGATTCGACTACATTTAAATCTTGCTCTGGATAAAACCATTTCGCGTCTGAATCGGCCATTGGCTCATAATCTCCTAAAGATAAATTGTAAATTTTCGAGATTCCCCACAATACGTCGTATGGCTTAAAAGTGAGTTTTTCCTTAGCAGATGATGGACTGGCAAATAAACTTAATCCCAAGGTCAATGTTACAGCTAAAGCTAAAGCTTGTTTTTTCATATTTTGTAACCTCCATATTTAATTATTTTGCAGTCTGCTGCTAGCACACTAGAGTTAGGCTCTTTTATGCAAGCAATGCTAGAGAATGCAATTAATAACTCAGGACAATGGACCTGATAGTACGAATTATTTCTATAAAAACGGAAAAATATACAATATCAATAATATTTTTGGTAAATTGAGCAATTTTGCAGAAAAAACATTGGGACTCTATTTGCAATTTTTATATGTTGGAAAATCAGTGTTTTTATACGATAATATGGTAAAGGAGGAATGTAGGATGGAAATTAATACAATAATGTCTTCTCAGATTATGGAGCTACAACAAACTGTCCAAATGAGTGTTATGCAAAATGCGCTTAATCTAAATACTGCAGCCGCTATCGAATTATTAAAAGATCTGCCACAGCAGCAAGAGGCTATACATCCGTATAAAGGGGCAGTCATTGATATTTCAATTTAACCTATTTCACTTTTTTTAACTTCTTTCAGCAAGTTAAAGCCTCCGGCAGATGTCACAGAATCGGAAAGGAGTTTATAAAGGATGTTAGCCTAAAATCATCGCATCCATGCGATAACGGCTAACTGACCTGCATCGGTGCCGCTGCCGCTACGTTAGCACTGCGCTTTCGCACAAAAAACATCTGTTGCTGCCGCTACGTTAGCACTGCGCTTTCGCACAAAAAACATCTGCAGGCCTAAGCACAAAGCCGATTCCGGACGCAACTTTGCCGAGGCATAATTGATATCAGGTTAATAAATATTCGAAAGTTGGTGCCCTTTTTGATTCGAGTGATAATAATGGATGATGAGCCATTAGCTCTTATAAACATGGAGAAAAAGTTAAAAGAATTTAATTCAATAGAGGTCATTAAATCTTTTACAACTGCAAAAGATTTGCTTGCAGAGGGGCCAAGCTTGGATTTTCAAGTAGCATTTTTAGATGTTGAAATGCCTGGCATGAACGGTTTAGAGATTGCACAGCTATTAAAAGAATGGAACAAAAACATTTTTATCGTATTTGTCACTGCGTATCGGGACTATGCTGTCCAAGCATTTGAAATTCACTCCATTGACTATTTATTAAAGCCTATTTCAAAAGCTCGTCTAGAGACAACTATTAATAGAATCCAAGAACTCCTTCACCTAGAAAATAAATCGACTCCTATACAAATACGAAATAAACCCGCGCTTACGATACAATGCTTTGGCGGATTTGTTGTTTTACACAATGACAAAGTAGTCCATTGGAGAACGCTTAAAACAAAGGAATTATTCGCCCTTCTTTTTTCCAATCTTAATAACCATGTACCTCGTGATACAATCATCGATGCTTTATGGGCAGATACAGAATTTAAAAAGGCAAGAGTTCAGTTACATACAACAGTTTCCTATTTACGCACTACGCTTTCGGCACTTGGCTATTCAGAAGTCATACAGTATGCAAATGGCTGCTATATTTTGCAACTAGAGGATTTTCAATGTGATGCCCATGACTTAGAGAATATTTTAAATGGTAAAACGGAGACTAGAAAGATTGATGTAGAGAAGGCTGAGGCATTACTACAAAACTACCAAGGTGAATTTATGGCCTCATTAGATTATCCCTGGATTACTAGTAAAGCAAATTTTATGAACAATAAATTTACCCTTTTACTTCATGATTTAGTAGCGCATTATACAGCAATACATGATGTAAAAAAACGAGAGGAAATATTACTTTTAACGATAGAGCATAATCCATATTCCGATAAAACCATCCGTCAGCTAATACAGCACTATATAGAAGTGGATAACCGAGCAAGTGCAGTAAAGGTTTACAATTCCTTTAAAAGTACCTTGTTAGCGGATCTCGGTATTTTACCCGAGCAAGAAACAACTGAGCTGTTTAATGCTATATCGGTTGAATAATTTTAATCTATAAAAGGCATCGAGAAGATAACTCTCGATGCCTTAGCTTGTCGACAAACAAATCAATATGAATAAAGTGTATCAATAAACAAAGGTTGATTTTCACTCCAAGTTGGCTCTTTCCGCGGGCTTGGCTTTAACTTCTTTCAGCTGGTGTCCAAGCACCTGCTGAAAGAAGTTAAAGCCTCCGGCGTTGTCACGGAATCGGAAAGGAGTTCTTTGCGCAAGCACAAAGCCGATTCCGGACGCAATTATGCCGAGGCATAATTGATTCTCCTCATCACTACATTCCTGCGGGGCTTTCAGCGCAAGCTCATCCCGCAGGAGTCGCTACTCTCCGCGAAAAATCAACAGTTCCTCATCATTTTAGTATGGGTAGACAAGCTTCCAAAGGAGTATAGTTATGATTTAACATACTAATAAGATTCAGCCTAATTTATAGTAGTTTAGTTAAAATACACGCCATTTATATAAGTCGATTGGAGTGAGGCTGGGCGGCTCCTTGGGGATCAGCTTCACAGATGAGACCCTGGAGCGAGTGAAGCGGCTCATCAGACGCCCCCAGGAAGCTTTGCTCTGTGCGAAAGCGAAGCGTCAGCAACAAATGTTTTATCTGTGCGAAAGCGAAGCGTCAGCAACAAAGCGCCCAGCCGCAACGGAAATCAACCACACGTTATGATGATAAGCCTATTAGAACAAAGAAATTTGTTTTTGGGTTTGGCTGATAATTTATTTGATTATTTTTTCAGATAGTTCTTCGACGACACAGATACAATTCCTTCCTGACTGCTTCGCCTTATATAATGCCTGATCTGCAATTGTAATGATCTGATTAGCAGTCTTAATATTTGCTGTAAATGCTGTAATACCGGCAGACATTGTCACTGGCCTTCCACATGCCGTATCTAACAAAGCCTGCTTAATGCGTACATTCTCCGCTAATTCTAAAGCTATATCTATTGTCGTGGATGGCAATATAACCATAAACTCTTCCCCACCATATCGAAAACACATTCCCTGTTCTTCAACGTTCTCCTGCATATGATTTGCGAAAGCTTTTAAAACTTTATCCCCTACAGTATGTCCATAGGTATCATTTATACTTTTAAAATCATCTAGATCTATTAACACTATTGTATGTGGGACTTTATTGATGATTAGCTCATTTAAAATTTGATCCATCCTTCTACGGTTAGGAATTCCCGTTAAGGAATCTAAATTCAGTTGATTCGTTAAATCAACTATTTTGCTTTCCGAACTTATGAACATGTTTTGTACTACTTTTTTTAACGAATGTGCTTCGTAATACCAGTCATCCATTTCTTCAAGCTTCTGTATTTCTTCTCTCTCCACGCTAGTAGAAAGCTTTTTTAAAGGTCGTGCAATTTTGAAAGCAAGCCATACAGCTAATACAAGTACTGCGACTAACCATAATAGTAAAGGAACGATTATACTTTTTATGAACGCGCTAAATGAAACAACTCCTTCATCAAGTAACTTGTTAACCACTTGCACCATATAAGGTTCAATCGACTTATCTTGATTTGGTTCCATCAGTTTTTCTTGTACGTAGCTCTCCGTGATTACCGAAACTTCCTTCACATAATTTTCCTGCATGGCAATCTTATTTTGCATAAGAATGTCGTTAAAATTTCGATAGCTACTCCAAATACTAAAACTAGATGTCGCAAGTACAACAATTACTGTCATACTAACAATAACAAACGATAACTTTAACTTAAATTTACCCACAATAGATCATTTCTCCCATTGAGATGATTTTTTGTTAAATTTTTATACGCTTTAACCCGCAAATTATTTATTCCTTCATCATACGTCACACCTCTTAAAAAAAACTTAAACACTAATGATTTTCCCTCAAAATATGTACTGGACTGCACAGTAAAAGGGGTCTCAAATCTCACGCTACGCCCGCAGGAAAGCAAGTAACCTCTAGCGGAAATCAGCTCCTCACCATTCTTTCTGATTAGTCTGAAAGTATTATTTTAAAAATTTCTTATTTCCATTTACTAAATTTCATGGCATGGTAAATATAGTCCTTTTAATACAAGAAGGAAATTTTTGGAGGTTCTTATGTCACTGTTAAAAAAAGCGACTATACGACATTCACTTTTCATTATTTTAATTTTCATAGTGCTTACTGCACTTCGTTTACTTTGGCTAGCCTACTTTCTCCCTTCAAGTGATCAACCGATTGCCCGGGAAGGTATATTTGATATACGGGATCAGCAGCTATCCGACGAAGAAGTTCTTAACTTAGATGGTGAATGGCTCTACTATCCCGGATCATTAATAGATCCCTTAAACATTAATACCCAATCATTCGAACAAACTACCCGAACGATTCCCATGCGAGATTCAAATGCAACGACACAACGATATGGCTCATACCGTTTAAAAATATTACTCAATCACAATGCTCCGAAAGATAATCGTTTCGCCGTTCGGATCCCCGCAGTGCCAACTGCTTCAGCATTATATATTAACGGGAAGTTGGTTGAACAATCCGGGAAAGTAGCTACTGATTCACATAGTCATAAAGGCCAAGCTGCTCCTTATACTCTTTACTTTACAAATGAGCAACCTGAAATTGACTTAATTTTACATGTATCTAATTTTGATACATCAATAAGCCCTACCATTGATAAAAGAATTTTATTTGGCTCTGCTTCAGCTATAGAACATCACCAAATGATTAACTATTTATCTCTTGCTACAATTTCAATAACACTCATATTGTTCACACTTTTTAGCACACTTGTGTTCTTGTTTATTAATCCAAAGCCAATTGTTTTACTGTTCACAGTAGGCTTTCTTTTGCCCTTAGCAGATGAATTAATTTCATATGATCAATCTATACTCACGTGGTTACATCTCGATTATGTATGGTCATTTAAGCTATCTACTATCATTTATCTCGGGTCTTCTTTTTTCTTTGTTCAATTTATGCGTGTTTTACTAGTCAAATATCATAATGCTAAATGCTTTCAGTGGCTCTGTGCTTTCTATTTCCTTTCGGCATTTTTCACTATCGTCTTACCGATTGATTGGTTATTCGCAATAAATCCTTTTTACTTTATACTTTATGTCGTTTCATTTTTATGTGTAGTAGTACTTTCTTTAAGAGAGTATCTTGAAAATCAAAAACAGAGCACTGCCTTTATTGCATTGACGGCCCTTGGTACAACGAATGGCATCATATGGGCGTATATCAAATCCATCTATGTTTTTGATATACCAATGTATCCATTCGATTATTTATTTGTCATGCTCGGTTTTTCGGGTTATTGGTTTAAACGCTTTTTTGAAAATCAAGCGCAAATTAATCAATTGATTGCTAAATTACAAAAGGACGTTGCGTTAAAGGATGAATTTTTATCCAGTAGCTCACAAAAGCTGTGGGATCCCATGAATAAAATGGTTACATTAGGACAGTCCATTTATGATAATCCAAACAATAAGCTTATGGCTGATGATAAACAAAACCTAAAGCATCTAATTGATATTGGGAGAAGCATGTCCTTTACATTAAATGACATACTAGATTTTACTCGTTTAAAGGAAGGTAATTTACATCTCCATAAAAAGAACGTTAGCATCCAAAGTATAGTTTATGGTGTTTTTGACATGTTACGCTTTATAACAAGTGGAAAACAGATCCAAATGAATTCAGCGATTCCTAGGGCATTTCCTAATGTAGTGGCCGATGAAAATCGATTGATTCAAATTCTTTTTAATCTCCTACACAATGCCATTAAATATACGAGTGCAGGATCTATAAAAATCAGTGCTCATATAGAAAATAATATGGCCGTTATCCATATTCGTGACACTGGGTTAGGCATGGATGATGCTATCCAAAGTCGTCTATTTTCCCCTTATGAACAAGGAAATGACAACAATGATGGAATCGGTCTCGGATTATTAATATCAAAGAAGCTCATCGAATTGCATGGTGGAACTTTGCAAATACATTCTATTCCTAACAAAGGATCGGATGTCTATTTCACAATACCGTTAGCAGAGGCAGACTTTAATGAGGAGCAATCCTATATAGAGGAAGAGGATATGCACCTCCCTCTTGAAGAACATAATTCATCAGCGACAGTGGAAAAGCAATTTAAAATTTTAATGGTCGATGATGATCCTGTAAACTTAACAATTATGCGTAGTTTATTTACAACTTCAGAATACGCTGTTACTACCGTTACTAGCAGTGAAAAAGTATTAGAAATGCTACAGCAAGACGATTGGGATTTAGTCATTATTGATGCGATGTTACCTTATATATCTGGCTATGCATTAATCGAAATTATTCGAGAACACTACTCATTGCTTGAATTACCTGTCTTAATACTAACAGCCCGTAATCATTCCGAGGATGTCTATGCTGGTTTCGCCCATGGTGCAAATGATTATGTTACGAAGCCTATTAATTCTGTAGAGCTAAAGGTCAGGAGTAGAGCCTTAATCGATTTAAAATATAGTATCAATCAACGACTACATTTGGAAACAGCTTGGCTTCAAGCCCAAATACAGCCGCATTTTTTATTTAATACTTTAAATACAATTGCATCACTTAGTACGATCGATACAGATCGAATGATTGACTTAATGCATCATTTCGGTGAATATCTACATGCAAGCTTTGATGTGAGGAATCTACAGAGAGTTGTGCCACTTCAGGATGAGTTAGAGCTAGTACGGTCATATCTCTATATTAATCAGCAGCGTTTTGGGGACTTACTAAACATCGAATGGGATGTTTATGACAATATAAATATTGAAATCCCCCCTATCTCCTTACAAACTTTAGTCGAAAATGCCATTCGTCACGGTGTATTGAAACAAGAAGAAGGCGGTACAGTTTGTATCCGTATAAAAGATTTTTCTGATCATGTGGCAGTAAGTGTTATCGATGATGGCGTTGGGATTGACCCAAGTATATTAGATGAACTACAATCCGGCAGCAATTCGCCAAACGCTGGCGTAGGCCTACGTAATACAGATTTACGTCTTAAAAGGATTTACGGACAGAGATTACAAATTAAAAGCACATTAAATGAAGGCACAGCTGTCACCTTCCATATTCCAAAAAAATAAATAAAGTGGCCATCACCTTCTCGATTGAGTTTGTGGTGGCTCTTTTTTATAATTTCAAGTTACAATTACTATATTAATGTAAATATTTTTAGCTCTTCGCCAAAAGCTAGGAATGATATTTATTAAAACATATGCTATGTAGATAGTTGATTGGAGTGGAGACTGGGCGACTCCTTGGGGATCAGCGTCACAGATGAGACCCTGGAGCGAGCAGATAGGGGAACGAAGGCTAAAACCATCACGTCCTGTGATAACGCCTTCGTGACCAACATCGTGTTGGCCCAAGCGGCTCATCGGACGCCCCCAGGAAGCTTTGCTCTGTGCGAAAGCGAAGCGTCAGCAACAAAGCGCCCAGTCGGAACGGAAATCAACCCCACGTTTTGGTTATGAGCCATATTTATGGATTTTTAAAAATCAGGGTACATTAATAGTATGTTAATAAAGAAAGGTCGATACTATGTACAAAATATACATAATAGAGGATGATCCCAATATTTCAAAGATTATTGTGGAGCATTTATCAAAATATCAATTTGAATGCTATACCGTTCAACAATTTAATCATATAGTGGAAGAATTTCAAGCTATTCAACCTCATCTAGTGGTTATGGACATTAACCTGCCAACATATGATGGGTACTTTTGGTCGCGCAAAATCCGTCAGCTATCCAAATGCCCGATTATCATTGTATCTGCGCGTGTGAATGATATCGATCAAGTGCATGGAATTGAAAATGGTGCGGATGATTTTATCACTAAGCCCTTCTCGCTAGATGTGCTTATGGCAAAAGTGAATGGTCTTATTCGTCGTACATACGGAGAATATGCTTCCTCCGAATCTAATTCGATATCAATCGCTAATACAACATTAAACTCTAATACAGTTCGTCTCTACACCGAAAAACACGAGAGCCTGTTAACGTTAAAAGAGATGCAGCTTAGCAAATTACTATTTGAAGCTTATCCTAATGTTGTTCCCCGTCAGAAATTGTTAAGTGCCATTTGGGATGATGAATCCTTCGTTGAAGAAAACACTTTATCTGTTAATATTGGCCGATTACGCAAAAAATTCGAGGCTATCCAATCTAGATTAGCAATTAAAACAATTCGTGGACTTGGTTATCAATTAGTGGAGGCAGAAGAATGAAGCTGTTCTTTCGAGATCATGTAAGTGTCATCATTCTTTATTGTGTAAGCTTTCTATTATTACCTTGGATCATTCATTCATTGGATGATTTATCTTCACACTATCTTTATTTTATCTTTCTCGTTAGCTTCCTATTTATCATTTGGCTGATCGGTCGTTATTATCGCAGAAAAAAACTCTATACTCATTTACAGAACAACACATTAACAAGCGATGACCTCCATCTGTATGAACCACATGCTATGATTGAGCAAGCCTACAGCCAAAAACTACGACAAATGCAATATCTATACTTAACACAGCAGCAACATTTAGAGGAGCAAGAAAACGAAAAGCAGCTTGTACTTTCACATTTTGCCCATCAAATGAAAACGCCATTGTCGGTTATTCAACTGCTTATCCAATCGAATGCAAATAGCCAATCCGAGCATTTGCAAACAATTAATCAAGAATGCGATAAGCTGACGTTTACCCTCAATCAGCTACTAACTTATGAACGCACGTCCAATCTCGTGGCTGATTTAAAAATAGAAGCACTCTCATTAAAGGAACTTATGAAGGATGTTGTTAACGATTTAAAGGATTATTTCATTGCTAAAGAAGTTTTTCCAAAAGTGACGCTTGTTGAAAATACTATTATTTATTCAGATCGAAAATGGTTAAAAATTGTGCTTTATCAAATCATCAATAACGCCATTAAATACGGTGAGTCTGAAAATTCTATTCAAATTATTTATGACGAAGCTACTTTACAAATTAAAAACTATGGAGATACGATTCCCGAGAGTGAAATTCCACGTGTCTTTGATTTATTTTATACAGGTATGAAAGGAAGAACGAACGGTGAGGCAACTGGTATAGGCTTGTATTTAGTGAAAAAGATTTTAACTGAATTAGAGCACCCTTTTACTTTACAGTCCCATGAGTGTGTCACTACCTTTTCCATAGATTTTTCAAATAGCGTGAAAAAATCATGCTCGTAATATGACAACTTTGTCATATTGACGTCATTTAACCAAATAGGTAAAATGCTGCTCCTTCTTTATACTTAAGCTATTCAATCGAAGTAAGGGAGTTGTTCAAAGATGGAAAACTCAATCCTACAAGTGACCAATCTGCAAAAAGAATATATCGGAGAAATAACATATAAGGCATTGAATGGCATAGATTTTCAACTTGATGAGAACGAATTCGTAGCCGTCATGGGACCTTCAGGAAGTGGAAAAACTACATTTTTAAATAGCGTGTCAACAATTGATCGCCCTACTATTGGCGAAATTCTTATAAATGGTAGAAATCCATATTCATTAGATGATGAAGAGCTTGCAAAGTTCCGGCGTTCAGAATTAGGCTTTGTCTTTCAAGATTTTAATCTTGTGCATACATTAACGGTGAAAGAAAATATTTTATTACCGTTAACTTTAGATAGTTTACCTGCCGATAAAATGCAGCAACGACTTCAACATGTATCTCAATTTCTTGGAATTGAAGAGCTCCTTTCAAAACGAATTTATGAAATTTCTGGTGGGCAAAAACAACGTGTAGCTATTGCTCGTGCGGTTATTCACGAACCGAGTTTATTGTTGGCAGATGAACCAACAGGAAATCTGGATTCAAAAGCAGTAAATGATGTTATGAATTTATTTAGTTCTATTCATACAGAACTGAAAACTTCCATTTTAATGGTGACACATGATCCTTATGTAGCAAGCTTCGCAAATCGTATTATATTCATTAAGGATGGTAAATTATATAACGAAATTCATCGCGGTCATAATCGTAAACAATTTTACCAGGAAATCATGGACACACTTGCTTTTTTAGGTGGTGGACAGCATGAGCTTTAATCATATCGTTGTTCAAAATATTTTACGTGATAAATGGACCTATGTTTCGTATTTCCTTAGCAGTATGTTCTCTATCATTATTTTCTTTCTATTTACAGTCATTGTATTTCATCCAAGTCTTGCAGGTTTAGATCCAGACTCAACACTTGGCCTTGCATTAATGTTAGCAAGTTTGCTCGTCTATTTGTTTTCATTTATTTATATCGCCTATTCCATCATGGCCTTTTTAAAGAAGAAAACAAAAACACTAGGTATTTTTATGATTACTGGTGCATCCATGAAACAAATTCGTAAGCTCGTTTTTCGAGAGAATATTCTTATAGGTGTATTGGCGATTATTACAGCAATCATTCTTGGGCTTGTCATTGCGCCTCTCTTCTTAATGGGTGCCAAGGTTGTTTTAAAGGCAGAAGCTTTCGGTATGTATTTCCCTATTAAAGCAATCATGCTAACTATTAGCCTATTCCTTATATTATTCGTTGTTATTTCAAAAGTAATGACAAGATTTATTAATAAAGAAGCTTCCATTCAACTATTAAAAAGTGATGTTGTCATTGAAAAGTCGATAAAGTCACATTATCTTTTATTATTCATTAGCCTAATGATCTCTATTGGTTTAAGTTATTTTTTAAAAATAGATCATGACATTGTAGGTAGTCTCGGTGTTCTTTTCTATGTAGCGTTTTTCGTGAGTGTTCTTTGTACAATTTATTTAATCATCTCACAAGGAATGCGCTTCCTGCTAAAGGCTTTTGAGAGATCGTCAGCCTACATGAAACAAACGAATATGCTACTGGCTTCCAATCTCAATGCAAAAATGAAATCACACGCAAATATGCTATTTTTAATCACTATTTTATTAAGCGGTGTATTTTTATGTACAAGCATTTTATTTAGTTCTTACTATAATGTTGAAAAAGATAGTGAGGCGAATTATCCATACAGTTTTCAGTATATTGCCCCTCCTAAGGCTGATCCAAGTAAGGTAGAAGCTGATATTGAAAGTATTGGAAAAGAATTATCCACAGTGGATTCACAAAATTATTTTATTGAATTTAAATCGAATGAAGATCAACGACTCGGTTATATGTCCGTTTCCGATTATAACTTGTTACACAATGAAAAGATTAGCTTAGGTGTAAATGAATTTATAGCAGTTGCTGGTAATCGTAAAACATTTCCAATTACTAATGTAAGTGATGACAAATATCTAAAGCAATTTAAGCTTGTATCTGTAAATGAAAAAAATCTATTAACAACCGGTTTCCAACAAACGTATTTTATTGTGCCTGATGAAGTTTATAACAGTATCAAATATCCTGTCTACAAAACCTATTTATTTGAGCTAGACAATTGGACGGCACATACAGAGTTGGCGAAAAAAATTATTGAGGATTTCCCACATATATATGAGGAACGTTATGTAACTTCAAAAATCGAATTGTATGACGCAGAGATGTTTACAAAAAGTGTTATGTTCTTTATCGGCTCTATGTTGAGCTTGATTTTCTTAAGTGCAGCTATGAGTATACTCTACTTCTATTTACAAACGACACTTCTTCAAGAAAAAGAAAAGTATGTAGGCATACGAAAACTTGGACTATCTAAAAAAGAGTTATTCACTGTTGTTTCTAAAGAGCTGGCAATCCTTATATTTGTACCATTCGCAATAGCCACTACAATGTTATTTGCTACATTATTTGCTATGCGAAAAATGGTTTCAACATCATTTTTGCAAGTATCAATGATGAGCTCTTTATGCTTCTTTGCCCTGTTCTTCGTTAGTTTTATATTTATTCGCAAAAGCTATTTCAAACGCTTGCTTAGCAATTGATGAAAAACTATTGTGTCAATGAAATAAAGTATGGCTCTTCGGCAAAACGAGTGATTGATTTCCGTTCCGACTGGGCGCTTTCCTGGGGGCGTCCGATGAGCCGCTTGGGCCAACACGATGTTGGTCACGAAGGCGTTATCACAGGACGTGATGGTTTTAGCCTTCGTTCCCCTATCTGCTCGCTCCAGGGTCTCATCTGTGACGCTGATCCCCAAGGAGTCGCCCAGTCTCCACTCCAATCAACCACTTCACATAGCATGTATCTTCTGGCATGTCACTCTAATTTATAGTGATAAAACGAAACTTCAGCAACAGATATTTTTTGTGCGAAAGCGGAGCGGAAGTAACATTCACAAAACTTAGGGTACGATTTTTTATCCTTTACCAAAGTACAGGCTTTGCTACCATTAGCCATAACATGATTAGCAATAACAAAATGTACATCCATGCTTTACGATGTAGCAATGAAGCAAATTTTTGCTGGTCATAAGCAGGTGTATTAAATGTCTGTAAAGTCGGTTTGAACGCTCTTGCTAAAAAAACAATGGAGGCCAACATCACGAGAAAAGTAAGAACAATCCACGAGGTACTCCATTGATAGCCTGCATGCCACATTAATAAAATACCGGATGCAACAAGAATATGCCCCGAATGCTTGACGATCGTAATGGCTCCTTTAAAAGCCTCAATATATGGTGACATTTCAACATGAGATGCTGTACGCATTTTCTTAACAATTGTTAAAACAACGAACAAAGGCCCAATCGAAAGGATAGCACTTAAAATATGTATGTAAAGAAGAAGTGTATAAATTGAAATCATGGTGCATACTCCCCTTTTAATCAGATCCCCCTCATTATAGCACTCAACATCAGCGTGCTTTATCGTCAATTGTGAATCATTTGTAAACGCAAATTGAATCATTGTAAAATATGTTTGAAATTTGCACAAAGAGGGTATGGATTATAGTAACATGCACATATAGACCAAAAAGGAGTGATTTTTATAGGAATTCATCAATTTTTTACAAGTCTTAATGATCTAGAGCGTATTATTCGTTGCCCTGGACGCTTCAAATTTGAGGAGCACAATGTGGCTGCTCACTCTTGGAAGGTATCACAATATGCGATGTTCTTTGCCACACTTGAAGAAATGAATGGAGCTACGGTCAATTGGAAATCATTATATGAAAAAACCATCAACCACGACTTTGCTGAAGTATTTATCGGTGATATTAAAACTCCAGTAAAGCATGCGAGCCCAGAGCTTAAGCAAATGCTTGCACATGTGGAAGAAAAAATGATGGAGAAATTTATTATTGATGAGATCCCACAAGAGTTTCAGGCTGTCTTCTTTGAGCGCATGAAAGAAGGTAAGGATAAAACTATAGAAGGTCTCCTACTTGAGTTTGCTGATAAGCTTGACCAATTCTACGAAGCCTTTGCTGAATTAAAACGTGGAAACACAGATAAAGAATTTGTGCATATGTATCAATCAGCCCTTTCCAAGATTTTAACTATTCCTCTTGAAGCGTCGGTTCACTATTTCCGTACTGAGATTCTGAAGGATGCTGTGAAGGAAAAAACACATATTGATATTCAAGCTTTGACCAATGAAGTATTAACATCAAATTAATAGGGTGCATGTAAGTTTTCCGAACAAATTAACTCACGGAAGGCTTTTTTTATTTCCCTAAAAAAGTCGTATAATGGAAGGAGATCGATCGGAGGGAAGCTTTTGTCACAGGAATGTTCAATTGTAGAGGATTTATTACCTTTGTATAAAAAACAAGCGCTCCAAGCAACTACTGTAGAATTTATCGAACAACATTTAGCTACTTGTGAGCATTGTCGGCAGCTCGCTACTTCAAAGCAATCACTAGGCTATCATTTATTAATGAAAAGAACGATAACGTTTTTCCATCTTGTTTTTATCGTACTATCCTTTATGTTTGCCATTAACTCTTCCTTACTGGGCAATCAAACAAGCTTTGCTATATGTTACGCGATTTTTGGCTGCCTTACTTATTTCTTTTATAAAAATATTTGGATTGTTTTTGCCATCAGCTCTGTACCTGTTTTCGTATGGGCCATTATTAACAATATTAATAATTCACTCTATGTCACCCACTACTCCTTAACGGAAATTGGGGCACTGTTGATTGGAGCTAGCTACATAGCCCTTTTACATACTATTTTTGCACTAATTGGTGCTGGTTTTGCTATTCTATTTCGTAGGTTTACAAAATAATGTTACACCAGCAGAAAGAAGTTGTCTCAAGTATCTGAGACAACTTCCTTCATCACCAATTATACCCATTCATAAGTTCAACATCCCCTAGCATTTCATTAGAAATACCTTCTAAATCTTGAAGCATCCATAGTTTCTTTGCCGGTCCTGTTACAACAGCGCCATAAGCTTGAAATCCATTCTTTTTAATATAATCATAGCGTTCTTGCAAATGATGTAAACCTAAAAATCCCTCGTAATAGCTTTCCTTTTCATTTTTCAATAGTTTTTCCATATTTCTTACCATCCAACGCTGGCTATCTTTCAAATTACTTGTTAAGTCCTGTGCTTCAGATATATGTGAATAATCATCACTAACTGTTAAGCCTCCTGATAGCCCGATTCTATCATAAATTGTAATTGTACCACTGGAGCGGCCAGAAGCAGTTGGTTCAAAGGATTTAAACTCACCTGTATATAATGGCATCCAAACAATTCGGACTTCGTACGGAGCAAGCATTTTTTCCAATTCTATAGGCTCTTTAAATGTTGAAATCGAAAATGCCATTTCCGCTACAGCTCCATCAGGTAATTTCTCTAATATATCCCATATATTATTATTAAGTTGAGATGAGGTTGCTTTTCCCGTTACCGGATCTTCGGGTAAATTAAAATTAAATTGTTGTGATGTATTTGTCGACGGTAAGTCCATACTCAGAGATGCATTAGAATTCAATATAGATTTTTCAACATGCATTTCGCCGACTACTACCTTTTCCTTTCCTACCTGCTTCTCAAGAGGATAGCTAAATTTTTGCGTCAGAAATGGTGTTATTTCTGCAGGCGAACCCATATAATATTGACCTTTCATATTTGGATGTTGCCATTCAAGTACTATTAAAGAGTTATAAGCATGTTTAAGATCAGGACGCGTTTTATCAAAAACGATGGACACCCCTGCTATATAGAGCGCATAAATAACGAAGCATATTAGCAATATACGCAGTACTCGAAATGTTAATGTAAAACGGTATTTTCGTAAAATCTTTTTTTCATTCTCCTGCGACCACTCAGTCATGTTGAAAACCTCCATTCTTTTTCACTATTTCTTCCAATCTTTTGCGGGCACGATGCAAAAGTATTTTCACCTGCCCCTCAGAAAGCTCTAGTGCCTCCTGCAATTCTAAGTAGGTGAATTGTTCATATTCACGTAAATATAAAATCGTTCGGTAATTTTCAGGCAAAAATTTCAGCAACGCCTGTACATCTTCTGTCACTTCCTGCATTAGAAAATCCTCTTCTGGCAGCCCATATGGACTTAGCATTTCATCTTTCCAAAATAAGTGTGCGAACGGAATAGTCCTTCGCCTTTTCTGCTTACGCCATTCATCTAAATACGTATTCCGTGCTACTTTGAATAACCATGCTCTCACATCCTCCTCTTTATAAAACGACAGCGATATCGTAGCTCGTACAAATGTTTCTTGCACTAAATCCTCCGCTATATGCACTGACCCAGACATCTTCAGCAGAAAATAATATAACGATTTCGCGTATTTTTCATAAAATTGCTCAAGCTCGTTTTTCCGCTGTCTGTCCATGCCATCCCCTCGCTTTGCAATTTCACAAGTAAAACGTATATCTTTTCTAAATGTTACAGTAATTACTAAAAATTTTTATTGAAATCAATTTCGCCTTGGCGTAATTGTTGCTGTCGCTTCGCTTTCGCACAGATAAACAATGCGTCCGGAGGCTTTATTTTTATTCAGTAGGTGTTTAGACACCTACTGAATAAAAATAAAAAAGAGTCGTTTTTTGAATAGCTTCCCAACATCATTTCCTAGTTGGGTGCTTCATTTTCACGACTCTTTTTTACTTATGCTTTTTTTACGAACTCAGACTTTAATTTCATTGCACCAAAGCCATCGATTTTACAATCAATATTGTGATCGCCTTCAACGAGACGAATACTTTTCACCTTTGTCCCAATTTTTAATGTTGAAGAACTACCCTTAACCTTCAAATCCTTAATAATTGTAACGGAATCACCGTCCGCAAGTAGATTGCCATTAGCATCCTTTACGATTAACGTATCTGTCTCCTGCTCTGTGACATCAGAGCTCCACTCATGCGCACATTCTGGACATACAAAGTTCGTTCCATCCTCATATGTGTATTCAGAATTACATTTCGGACAATTTGGATAAGCTGCCATTTCCGCTTCCTCCCTATACTGTTTTGCTAGGTAAACCCTATATATTCTCCTATCTTTACATACTTCGCCCTATTAAGTAAAGGATGTTCGTATTTTTCGTTCGTATTTGTGAAAAATGTTTGAATCTGTTTTATGTTTTTGGAGATATTTCATTCTGGATAAGTATGATTTGGGACACTCGCCCATTGACTTTTTTGTACAAACCATCTTACTTGCAAGTTTGTTTAACATGCCTTATTATATCCTTAAAGGCTGCATTGTTCGTATAATATTAAGTTTTAACCTTTAAGCTGTAAAAGGGAGTTTTATTATTGGAGTTGGAATGACGGGCCTCACACCAAGGTGCATGAGGATAAGCAGGAAAGCTTCTGCGAACACCCACTTTGAGGAGTGGTGGTTTAAAACTTTCTATAATAACTACGGCATACGCGGCTTTTACTCTAAATACTGTTATATCAATGTTTATTCAGCATCTTAGCCAAATTGGTTAAGATGCTTTTTTCATCCCTAAAAAGCCGATGGGGTTAAATTGGGGTTAAACTTCTTTATAATTACAAATAAATAAAATCAAACTTCTCTTATCTACGTACAATACACACTCTTATACGAGACTCTATTACGGGGTTCTTCTTATCAACAGCCTTATTAACATCTGTGGAAGATTTTTTAATTGGTTGTTCTATAAAATCATACATAGTAATTTGTTTTTGATCTTTCATATCTTATATTCCCCTCTCTACCATTCCAGCCAATTATCTAACGATGGTTCACTATGCACTATTGATTGTAGAAAGCTATCATGTTCTTTTAACCAGTTATAGAACTCCACCAAATAAATAACAATCCATTGAGTTAATAGCCCTCCCCCACTTACTTTCTTCCACATAGCATAAGATGAAAGGAGGGAAAATTGTGTGCATAAATAATGGAAGTTGTAATTGTTTATCACCACAAATAGAATGTGAAAATTTTGGACCCTTTGTGGCAAAAAATATAAACTGTATAAACTTTGAAATTGAAAGTGGCGAAGAAAACGACAGCGGTTCAATAATCCCTTTTTCCTCGGGAATTTCAACATCTGTAGTTACTATAGGGCCTGCCTTTGGATTAACGGCTAGTCTTATAGGATTCGGTACTGCTATTAATGGTGTGCCTATTTTAGACAATACAATAGACTTAACTGGACTTTTAAGCGAAGCTTTCTCAGTTCCACGCAATGGTAATATTACTGCTATTTCCGCAGCATATAATTACTTTTTAAATTTTAACCGAGGAGGGCTTACTACTATAACAGCTCAAATCTATCGTGCTCCTGTAGGAAGTAACATCTTCACTGCTACAAATGCACGTGTTGATTTAGCTCCACCTGTCGCTGGAGTTCTAGCAGGAATAACTTTTGGTTCAACAGAAATCGAGCCAGTACCTGTCTCCACGGGCGATCTTTTATTAATGGTATTTTATATTTCATCAGTAATAAATCCTCCTGCACTAAATTTCGCAATTGAAGGTACTGCAAGTGCAGGTATTAATATTGTATAAAAGAAAGAATTTCCTTTACTTTTTAAGATACCAATAAATAAGTGCATGATTTAAAGAGAGATTGATTAAATCACGCACTATTTATTTGTGGACGACTATGACGTTCATTAAGCCAGTTATAAAACGGTACTGGTCGTTCTCTATTCGCTGTTTCTTCTATATATGATGATTCATTTGATTTATTACTTAAACGCTCTATAGCCTTACTATATGCACCCACGAATACGGCTCTTAATGTACTTGTAACTGTTAATGTACCGTTTGCAATATCATGTAAAATGTTAGCTAAAATGTCTTTAGCGTTCACAAAATCGCGTATATCGTTCATTTTTGTAGCCAATACACATTTATGTAATTCATTTTCTAAATCACATAAATTATTATTTGCTTGTTTAGAACTTAAAAGATTAAAAGAGTTTAAAGATAGGTTTTCAGATTGTTGCGCTTCACCCTTACTCTCACAAGGCTTTTCAGCATTTCCACGCTGGGACATTGTAAGGCAAAATGATATAAATGCTTGCACCTTGTCCACCTTTGCTTTTTACAGTCGTTTCTTTCTTAACGATTCCTAGCGATTCTAATTTTGAAATAGCACGATAAACCGTCTTTGTGCTGATCTCCAATGCTGCAGCAATAGTAGCAGCTTTCAAATGACAAGCCCCTGGATGTTCCAAAGCATGACTAGCAAGCTTGAAAACGATGGCACGTTCTGATTCAGTCAAATTGTAGTAGTGTGCTGCCATGTGGTTCTCAACAGCTGCCATGTACGATGTTGCCGATGAAATCCGTGAATTGAAGGAACTATTAGAGGATGAATTAATCACTCAGGAAGAATTTGACGCGAAGAAAAAGCAATTATTAGGTATCTAGGTCACTCAAAATGAGTGGCTTTTTTTGTGGAAGTTTTTAGCATAACAGGAAAATAAATTCACTATATCTGTTGACGATAGTAAATAGATATAGTATAAGTCGATGATATTCTTTTCATAAAGTAATGGGGGATGATATAAATAAGGTGAAACTTTTTAGATGGAATACAAGGTAGCAAATAAAGAAGAATTTATTAAACTGGTTCAATCTGAAATATTAACAACGTCAGAGGTTATAGAGGAATTACAAATATCTCGGCAAGCACTAAATTCGCTCGTAAAGCGCGGTAAGTTAGTTCCGGTAAAAGAATTAAGTCGAGATAAATTATATTTAAGGGAAGATATAGAAAGTCGAAAAGAAGCTGCTAAGGAGCTGCAAACGTTATTTTCCTCTTTTGCCTCTCAATTCTAACATTTCTTTTCTAAATGCAGCTTCTTCTTCAGGAGAAATTTTACTAGTTAACTCTTCCATATACTTAATTGCTGCTTTAGCTAACGCTTCTCCCGATAACACTTCACCGATTGGTTCACGAGTAGCAAAATATTGGTCAGTATCGACTTGTTTTTCTTCTTGATTCATAGTCCCCATTCCATCATCCTTTTTCTCTTTCATTTGATTCTTCCCCCCTTTATCGTACTCTTTTTTCCAATAACAGGAATATTCCTCGTGGTAAAAAAGGTATAAAATCTACCTAATAAACAGCAATGAATAACACGCTGGTTTACTATGGTTGGCACTTATTTCAAGTAGAGAAAAACGTAAAAGAATGATAGACTTTTGAATGGAAATGTAGTTAATTATTACTACATAAAAGAAAGGTGATTAATAAAAATGCAACAACAAACTTCAGAAAAAAACTATATAGTAATGATTTTACTATGTTTCTTTTTAGGTAGTCTAGGAATACATCGCTTCTACGCAGGTAAAATAGGTACTGGTATTTTAATGATTATAACTTTGGGTGGACTAGGTATCTGGACATTGATCGATTTTATTATGATTATTATCGGCAAATTCAAAGATAAAGAAGGAATGGAAATAAAACCTTCTTAACAATAACGGAAAGGCGTTGGTTAACTACGGTTAGCTGGCGCTTTTTTGAATGGAGAAATGTTGTTTAATAAATCTTAGATGTCAGGGAGGTTTGATATACTCCCTATATGTCTCCTATGGCCGCTTTTAACTCTTTCCCGATAAATGCTATTCCTTGCCTTTTAATACGGGGAATATACACATTTAAATCAATTTCTTTTCACTCATCTGACATTTTAATCATACAGCCACAAGGCTTTTGAACGAATCACTCTCCATTATTGGAGGGTGATTTTTTTTAATCAAAATGAGCTAATATTTGTTGTCTGTTTTTTTGTTCATATTTAATTCGTCATTTATTTTTGTAAATTATAAGGAAATCAGTCTTAAGGCTGAGAGGTAGCACCACCTAAAGTTTGTTTCCAGTAAAAAGGAAAAGTGTTACAATTAAAAAACATTTATCGGAGCATTAAGATTCATCGCCAAAAGTAGGGATGACGTTTATTAAGGAGCGTAAAGTTATGGTAGTAAACCAAATACAATTATGAATAGAAAGGAGATATTTATTTTGAGTATGAAAATATGGTGGGCTATAAATATTGTATGGCTATTCATTTTTGCTGCTGGGGCCATATTTATTGGAGTAAGAGAAGTTGATTATGCAGGGGTAGTTCAAACTCCTGAAGTTAGAATGGTTTCATTCATTGTTTTGGGTATTGTATTTTTGATTGTTGCACTATTTCAACTAATACTACTCATTTTTATTCATTTTGTTAAAAATGGGACAACCAATACTTCAACAAAAAGACTATCTTAACAATGGTGGTCTTTGTAGTTTTCTAAGTCACATAAATGAAGTGCAAAAAACCACACACTTTAGCCATACAAAAACTGCACCCCAATTGATGTGTCTATCAATTGAAGTGCAGTCAACTACTTCTTTTTTTATAAATTAAATAACAATACCAACAATTGTAGCCGTTAAGATACTAACGAGCGTAGCCCCATACAACAACTTTAAGCCAAAACGAGCAACTACATTCCCTTGTCTTTCATTCAAACCTTTTACCGCTCCAGCAATAATACCGATAGATGAAAAGTTTGCAAAAGATACAAGAAAGACTGAAATAATAGCCAGTGTATGCGCACTCATAGACTTAGCTACTTCTCCAAGGCTTATCATTGCAACAAATTCATTCGTTACTAATTTTGTTGCCATAATTCCTCCAGCAGTAATAGCATCTGCCCAAGGTATACCCATTAGGAAAGCAATTGGTGCAAAGATATAACCTAAAATGTCTTGGAAGGATATACCGAAAATCATATCGAATAGTGAATTGATTAAATCCATTAATGCTACGAAACCGATCAGCATAGCGCCAACAATGATGGCCACTTTAAATCCATCCATGATGTATTCTCCAAGCATTTGGAAGAACGATTGCTTTTGTTCATCTATCTTTAAAATATCTTCACTTGCTTCTACTGTATACGGATTGATGATCGAAACAATAATAAAACCGCCAAACAAGTTCAAGACAATCGCTGTTACAACATATTTTGGTTCAATCATCGTCATATATGCTCCAACAACTGACATCGAAACGGTCGACATTGCTGATGCGCATAATGTATACATTCGCTGTGGGCTAATCTTATCTAATTGTTTTTTAACAGTAATGAATACTTCAGATTGACCAACCATTGCAGAAGCAACAGCATTATAGGATTCCAATTTCCCCATACCACTTACTTTACTTAAAAGTAAACCTATCCCTTTCATGATGAGAGGAAGAATTTTGAAATGCTGTAAGATCCCTATCAATACAGATATAAAAACAATAGGTAATAACACATTTAGGAAGAAGGAATACTCCCCTTCATTCGCTAAACCACCAAAAACAAAAGTTATACCTGTACTTGCGTAAGCCAACAAATGATCAAATACTTTTGTAAAACCTTTAATTAGAACATAACCAAACTTAGTATTTAGCAGTAATGCTGCAAGTATAAATTGGATGATTAACATCATAATTATGTTTTTATATTTTATTTCTTTTTTGTTTTTACTCATTAACAGAGCTAAACCAAATACAAGTAGCAATCCACAAATGGATATTAAGTATCTCATGAGTTCCTCCATAAATAATATTGAATTTTTACGCGTTCGATATCCGAAACTACAAATCCTTCTGTCACTCATTATGTTCCATTATTGAAACATGGATAACAGCTTTAGATCTTTAACTGAAAATATGTAGACAGTCAGACGTCAGACAAATCACTTCACTATACATTGTTTTTACTAGCAATTCAATAGTTAAAAGAAAAAAACTCTGTGAAAAGTGTATACGCTTACAAAATTATCGTATAAAAAAGACCATCATAAATGATGGTCTCCGTTTACCACAAGTTCTAAATAGAGTTCTCCTATTTTAATTAACCTATACTGCATTTTTTCTTGTTTTCCTTGTACCAGTCATCTGCGATTCAATTTACTTTCTCGTTATAATTAATTTTAGTCATCAGGTGTTTGAACGCCTGATGAAAGAAGTTAAATTCAATGCTTGTCGGGTAGATTCAATAAGTGATTCATCACCTTTAAGTTCTCTTAACTTTAATGTTTCTTTAAAGCATTTTTCTGCCTCTGCAATTTCCCCTATTTCTAACAAACACTTTCCTCTATGTTGCATGGCAAAGTCCACATATAACAAATTATTGTTTACCTTACATTTATCTAAAACATCGTTGAAGATTTCCATTGCTTCCATTGGATTACCGTTATATTTAATTGCCTCTCCTAGGCGTATTAATGACACGATTTCTCGATTGCTATCGTTCTGATCGCAGGCAATTTTAATGCATTCCGATAAAATATTTATGGCTTTTTGTGGTTCTCCATAAATTCTATATAAGTTCCCCAGCGTTCCCATTAGAAAGTATTTCTCATCTTCACTCGTTATATTTGCAAGTAAATTTTCAGCAATGTTTATCATTTCTTTTAATCTAAAAGGATTAGACGTTTTTTCACGAAGGTACTCATTGTTATCAAAATAAATTATTTCGCTTATTGTCAAAAGACAGTTTTTAAACTCTGAAAAGTTCATTTTTGAATACCTCCAATTGTTTTTTCTGATCTTTATCTAGAACCGCACTTAAAACGAGGATGTAATTCCATGTTCATCTTGAAAAAAGCTATCTTCTTTTTGTATAATTCCCTTCCATTTTGCGCATATATGGTAGTAACAAGGGAGGTTATTACATTGAAGAAGTTATTTTATTTACTTTTACTAGCCACACTACTATTATCAGCTTGCGGGAAAAATACTGCGCCAAAGGAAGTTGCCGTCGATAAAAATACTTCCGTTGAAGATATAGTAGGAGCTATCGTTAAAAATAAATTTACCGTTGAAGAAAAGAACGGTATCGTCTCAATCTCTATACAGGATACAGATGTGAAAAAAGGTATGAAAAATCAAATGCTGAAGGATTCCACTAAAATATTTGCAGAGCTGTCTAAGCTACCTAGTGTTAAAACTCCAGCTATTAGTTGGTATGCTCCGTTAACAGAACCAAATGGGAACAAATCTATGAATGAACTATTAAATATTTACTTTAGTGAGGAAGATTTTAGAAAGGCTAATTGGGCAAATTATACCCAGCTAGATATTGAATCTATTGCTACTCATTATCATCAAGAGGCTTCTTTAGGGCATTAGAAAGCTTCAATAGTAAGATACCCCTTCACGTATTATGGATGGGTATCTTTTTTTCCTGTTCACTAAACATACATACTAATTGCTTCAGACAAAGCGCTTTTTTTATTTTGTAATGCGTTGCTTGCCAAATGCCTTTTCCGTCCTTCAAAATTAAAAGCTGTGGTGATTCCTTTAGCTCCTTCTCAATGATATTTGAAATATCCCTATCCTTCTGCACAATAACTAAATACTTAGGTAAATTAGTTTCCAGTGCTTTAAATTCCTTTAATGCAGAAATGCTACTAATACATGTCATACTGAATTTTAACATTAGACAAGGATTGTGCTTAGATTGCTGTAAAACTTCTCTCCATTGTTCATTGGTTTTGATTCGTTGCATACTATAAACCTCCAACTTATTATTCTTCCATTCATTATATACCACACAGGGTATTAAAATAAAAATACGAGCCTACAATAATGTAAGCTCGTACCTTTAATCATAATATTTAAATTCCCTCTGTGTTCATCAATACAAGACGCCAGCCATCGGGATCTTCAATTGTGACCCCTTTTTCAGCCCAATATGTATTTTCTGGCTCCACCTCAGGATAGCCCATTTGCAATAAGCGTTCGGCAATACGCTGTATGGTTGAACGCTTTGGAATATATAGTACAAGCAAATTATCCTTTGTTGGCGCTGGGCAAGGACTTCCTTCAATATGCTCTATAAATTCTAAATGATAGCTAGCATTCGGTAGACCAATCATGATACCTGTGTAGCCTCGATGTCCTGAAAAAGAGCCGATTTTTTCTAACCCTACGCCTTCACAATAAAATTTTTCAATTTCCTTTATTTTATCAGTCGGTCGTGCAACGCGTACCTGTGCTACCTGTATTTCATCTGACCATTGTTGTCTCATTGTTATATTTCTCCTTTTCAACCATTGTACAATTGCAAAATAGAGCTAGAGAACAGCCAATAGTCTGAAAAATCACAATCAACCTTCATGCTCTTCAAAAATACCTGCGAAGTTGATTGAAATACCCGCGAAGCAACAATACCACTTCAAAAAATCACATATTTATCCATCTATTACCACTCCGAATGAAAAAAAACCAGCCCTATCAAAGAACTGGTTATGCATTAACTGCCCGTAAACGCATGATTAGTGAAGACTATTATTAGTGCGGCTGACGAAAACCCACTTATTAAGTAACCTTATACTGTTAAAGCGACACTAAAAGAAGCAGCAGTCTTCTCTTTTACTTCCTCTAACGTGACACCCTCTGCTAATTCTATAAGCTGCATCCCTTCATCCGTAAAATCAAAAACTGCCAAATCTGTAATTAACCTATGCACAACGCCCTTACCTGTTAACGGAAGCTCACATTGTTTTTTTATTTTCGACTCACCGTTTTTATTAACATGCTCCATCACGACGACTACTCTTTTCGCCCCGACTACAAGGTCCATGGCGCCTCCCATACCTTTCACCATTTTCCCTGGAATCATCCAGTTCGCAAGGTCACCCGTTTCAGATACTTCCATGCCACCTAAAATAGCAAGATCGATATGCCCCCCACGAATCATGGCAAATGATTCGGCACTGTCAAAGAAAGAGGCACCCGGAACTGCAGTGACCGTTTCTTTACCCGCATTAATTAAATCAGGATCGACCACTTCCTCTGCTGGGTATGGACCAATGCCAAGAAGTCCGTTTTCTGACTGTAAAAGGACATTATAATCAGTTGGAATTGCATTGGCCACTAGCGTTGGGATACCAATTCCTAAATTGACGTTCATGCCGTTTTGTATTTCTTTTACCGCTCTATTTACTATTCTTTGTCTTGTATCAGCCATCACGCATCCCCCCTCTTCACCGTCAAACGCTCGATACGCTTCTCATAATGTTCACCTAGTAAAATGCGTTGCACGAACACCCCTGGCGTGTGAATATGATCTGGATCTAACTCTCCTACTTCAACAATTTCCTCTACTTCTACAATCGTAATTTTCCCTGCCATTGCGGCTAAAGGATTAAAATTACGTGATGTTTTTCTGAAAACTAAATTTCCTAGCTTGTCTGCCTTCCATGCTTTGACAAGGGCAAAATCTGCGACAATACCTTTTTCTAAAATATATTCCTTGCCATCAAAAACCTTTACTTCTTTTCCTTCAGCAATAGGTGTTCCAACTCCTGTAGCAGTGTAAAAACCTGGAATTCCAGCACCGCCAGCTCGCATACGCTCCGCCAACGTACCTTGTGGTGTCAATTCTACTTCTAGCTCCCCACTTAAAAATTGCTGCTCGAAAATTTTATTTTCACCTACATAGGACGCAATCATTTTTTTGATTTGTTTATTTACTAATAAAAGCCCTAAACCCCAATCATCCACACCGCAGTTATTGCTTACAACTGTTAAGCCCTTTGTTCCCATTTGTACTAGCGCCGCAATTGATTTTTCAGGGATACCACATAGCCCGAAGCCCCCTACCGCTAACGTATCCCCATCTTTAATATCTACAACGGCTTCCTCAAACGAATTCCACACTTTCCCGTTCCTCATATCGAGACCCCCTAAAATAGCTCGTTTATTAAGAAAAATTCTACCTTAATACCATTTTATAAGTAAAGGAATTAATTAGAATATTATTTATTCTAAAAGTGCATAAATCATTTTTCAAAACGTATTGTATTGAGTAACTGCTTTAATGCAAAAGATTGATATGTATTTTTCTTCGTAATAACACCTAAACGCCATGGCATGTCAAAATTAAGTAACGGAATAATTTTCACATTTTTATTTGTCTGCTTTGCGGCAATGGAATATGGTAAAAGTGTTACCCCTAAATTCGAGGATACTAGCTCCACTATTAAATCCCATTGTGAGCTTTTATAGCCGATTATTGGTGTAAATCCTACACTTTTACATGATTTAATAACATAATCATGCAATGTGAATTCCTCTGTAAAGATTATGAATGTTTCATTTTTCAAATCTTGTAATAGAATATGTTCTTGCTGCGCCAATGGATGGGACTCATTGATAAAGACAAAAAATTGGTCTTCCACAAATGATTGGACGGAAAATTTTCTTTCGTCTGTAGGTATTACTACAATCCCCATATCAACATCGCCATTTTCTACTAATGTTCCGATCATCTTAGCTCCACGTTCCACAAGCTCTAAATGTACCTTTGGATACTGCTTATGAAACTTTCGAGCGATTTCAGGGAAAAATAGTGTGCCAATTAACGGCGGTATCCCTAATTTAATCGTACCTGTTTCGATGTTCGATAAATCATCCAATAATATATGTAAATCATGTACAGAACGTATTATTTTTTGTCCTTGTTTATAGACGATACTACCAGCGTCTGTTAATTCTATATTGCGTGTAGAGCGGTTTAATAACTCTACATGAAGAGCATTCTCCAACTTTTTAATGCTTTTGCTTAATGAAGGCTGTGATACAAAGGATTCATTAGCTGCCTTTGTAAAGCTCCCATGTTCAACAACAGTCATAAATGCTTTTAAATCTCGCAATTCCATATAGATACCCCCTATTTATTCTAATTTGTTATAAAAATTATTCCCCAAACCCCTATTTAGTAATAAATTCTCCTAATTTTCTACTAATCCTTCTTCTTAAAAACATGTAGACAAATACAATAGCGATAAGACTTTGTTATGATTTCGATAATATTTAATTACGCAATCTCCGAGATAACATCCATCAATTTATTTCTACATTACGTTCTATTTATTGTACTTAATACTTATTTTATCTTTATTTATTCATTTTTCTATGTACAATTAGCGATAAGGGATGGCAGAAAAGGAAGGGGGATTTCCAACATGAAAACGTTAACAAGAATTTCAAATACTATCATGGAAAAATATTTACCTGATCCATACATTTTTGTCACTCTACTCACAGTATTGACGTTATTATTAGGAGTTGCATTAACAGATTCTTCTCCGCTTGATATGGTGATCTATTGGGGAGATGGTTTTTGGGAACTATTAGCATTTACAATGCAAATGGTGATTGTCTTAGCTGCTGGTCACATTTTAGCGAATAGCCCTGTCTTTAAAAAAGGATTATCAGCCATTGCAAGTAAAATTAAAACACCAAGCATGGCAATTATCATTGTTACATTCGTATCACTAATAGCCTGCTGGATTAACTGGGGATTTGGACTTGTAATTGGTGCCCTCTTTGCAAAAGAAATTGCTCGTCATGTTAAAAAGGTAGACTATCGTTTATTAATTGCTAGTGCCTACTCAGGCTTCGTTATTTGGCATGGTGGATTAGCTGGCTCAATTCCGTTATCCATTGCGACTGAAGGTCATAAGTTTGCTGACATTATGGGTATCATCCCAACAAATGTTACACTCTTTTCAACATATAACTTATTTATAGTCATTGTTATAGTCTTCACTTTACCGTTGTTTAATCGTTGGATGATGCCAAAGGAAGAGGATACGGTTGAGGTTAATCCTTCTTTATTGGTGGAAGAAAAAACAGAGTTGCCTAAGCCCGAAAACAACTTTGCCAGCCGCTCTGAGCGTAGTTATATTTTAACGATTTTAATTGCTATTATCGGACTTGTATATTTAGTACATCATTTTAATACGAAAGGCTTTGTTCTTGATTTAAATGTGATTAATACGATTTTTATTGTGCTAGGCATCATTTTCCACGGGACACCACAGCGTTTCCTTGTTGCTGCACAAAATGCTATTAAAACAACAACAGGCATAGTTTTTCAATTTCCGTTTTATGCAGGTATTATGGGCATGATGACCGCTTCTGGGTTAGCTGCTGTATTCTCAGAATGGTTCGTTAATATTTCCAATGAACATACCTTCTATTTGTTTACATTTTTCTCAGCGGGACTTGTTAACTTCTTTATACCGTCAGGCGGTGGACAATGGGCGGTACAAGCTCCTATTATGCTAGATGCTGCAACCACTTTAGGTGCCGACTATGCAAAAACCGCTATGGCTATCGCGTGGGGTGACGCTTGGACGAATATGATTCAACCATTCTGGGCACTACCAGCCCTTGCAATCGCTGGCTTAAAGGCTAGGGATATAATGGGCTTCTGTCTATTTATTTTAATATTCACAGGCGTTATTATAAGCATTGGCTTCCTTTTCTTCTAACTAACTATGGAATGTTTAAACTTCACGGAATGTATATCCGTGAAGTTTTTATTTCCCCTTTGAAAAGTTAAAAAATTTAGCCGTAAAAAAAGCCCTTCGTCTTTTATCAAGACCTAAATTGAAAAAAATATTAATAAGTCAAAGGACATAACATATTTTATATGCACTAATATGTTATGTCCTTTTTATTCCACTAACGCCCCCGTTAGCCATCCATGAAGCGCAAAAATAAGCACTTCACCACAGAAAATGAAAGATGATTAAGTTCTTTCATGGGAGTTGAAGAAGATTTTTTTACACATCAAATATTTTATCAATTACTACTTGGTTTTCGTGACCATCGAATATAGTCGGTAAATCCTCATCAATTCGGTTGTAAACAATATAATCATAGACTCTTTCTAAAAATGGGTAAAATGCTGGATAATAAGCATTTGCCTCGTCTATTAGATGGACAGGACCTATTCTTTGTTCAACATTTATTACTTCTAGTTGTTCATTTGCTTTTCCAAACAACAAAGTTTTATCATTACTTAAGCTTATTGTACCTTTACTCCCAAATATCTTTAAGTTAGAGCCAAATCCGTGATTAATCCCTGATAAGAGTTGAAGAGAAAAAGTAGTATTATATTTCATCTTTCCGCGAATAAAAAACGCATCATCTGCATCTCTATATTCTCCTGCTCCCATTGGAACGTGAGTATATACTAAGCCGTTTACATTTTCTATTTCATCCGCTGTTAGCCATCTCAAACAATCTATCATATGTGCACCTAATGCACCTAGCATTCCTCCAAATTTTCGCTTTTCCCCCATCCAACCTCTTTTATTTGAAATAAGATGTTGGTATTGCGGGCTTGAAATATGGTATTCGAGATGAATTAGCTTCCCAATAGAATTGTTAACGATTAATTCTTTGATTTTTTGACGCATCGGAAAATACCGCCATTCAAAATCAATAATAACCTTTGAATTATTCTGTTTTGAAAGCTGCAATAACTCTTTAGATTCTTTACTATCCCTTGTAAAAGGTTTTTCACATACAACATTTATTCCTCTTTGTAATGCGTATTTCACCATTTCAAAGTGATAAATTGGTATTGAACTCACAAATAATAACTCAAGCTCCTCCTTCTCTAACATATCCATCCAATTTTAAAATAATGAGTAGGAGGATTTTCACCACTTAATAATTCTTCAGGTAATTGATGACGCTTCATAGTGCTAACAGCAGTAATTTTCATCATAGGATGTATTTTAATGATAGGGGCTTGAACTTTTAAACCAAAACCGCCTCCGATTATTCCAACTCTCATATATAAACCTCCTTTATACTACTGCTGAATTCACTTCTCTTTTTCACTATAAAAATCCTCTAAGATTTTAAGAAGTTTATTGTAACCTACAATTCCTTGTTAAATGTAGCTTTGTAATAAAGTTTGATCAAAAATATCTCACAAACCAGCATTTTTCTATAAATAAAAAGACTCCATTTAAAAAAAAGATTGATCGAAATGAAGTCTTATATTATAATACTAAAATTGATTTTATAAAAAAGATTGATTATTTTCTTCCTATGTTGTTCAACAATCGCGCCCGAATGTGGAAGATCACTTAGCTTCCATTAGCTAGTTTAGTTCAATTACTTCAATCAGAACCACCAGTATAACTGGTGGTTTGCTCTGCGCGTGAAACGCTGGGGGACTGGCCCATGTCTAAAGACATTCTGAAAGGTCTGCCAACCGCACTCCGTTTCCACACAAACCGCTAAAGCGGCTTACTTATTTTTTCTTTCTCTTAATTTCCTCTCCTGTGAACGGGTCTATGAATTCTTTCATTGTCATTTGATCTTGCAAGATATCTTCCTGTAATTGATTTTTTATATACTCCTGTATCTTTTTCTTATTCCGACCGACTGTATCCACATAGTATCCTCGACACCAGAATTGACGGTTACCATATTTATACTTTAAATTCGCATGTCGATCGAAAATCATTAAACTGCTCTTCCCTTTTAAATAGCTCATGAACGCAGATACACTTAATTTTGGTGGAATGCTTACCAACATATGAATATGATCTGGACATGCTGTTTCCTCTATGATTTCTACACCTTTTCTTTCACATAATTGGCGTAATATTCTTCCTACATCGACTTTAATTTGACCATAAATAATTTGTCTTCTATACTTTGGCGCAAACACGATGTGATACTTACAATTCCATGTTGTATGCGCTAAACTTTTATTATCCATTTTTGGAGGCTCCTTTCGTACGAAGTCGGTTGACCAGACCTGACTTGATTGTACGATTGGAGCTTTTTTGTTGTCCATAGCTAAAAGCTTTCCGGAACCCCCTGCACAGCAGGGGGTTTTCAAAGCATACAACAAAAGGGCATTAATCCCTTGTTGGATCAACGCCCAGTAGTTTAACAAATGGCAGTTACATAATTTGAGTATCCACTCTTCGTGATTAACAATAAAATTTTTTATAGAAAGGATTGCAAAATAAGAATAGACCTCTGCATTGGCTAATAGACATTCATCATAAATCAAGCTAATATTCAGTTGCTTCTTAGGTTCTATTTCATTCTCCTTTAATGAATTAATTTCCATAGTCAACAATAAAATAAGCCATTTTCTACTAACTTGACCCGATAGTTTAAGTGCAATTCTTCATAATAACTTATAAAGTTTAACTTAATCCGTTGTGATTTAGCTAAAAGTAATTCCAAAATAAAAAAGATCCGTACTCATTCCTCTCAAGAGGAATGAGTATAGATCTTTTTAATATATATTTTTTTGTTTTGTATATGGTTTTTAAGGGTTAGGATAAGAATGATTATTGTTGGTACAAAAGTAATGATATTTGTTAATAGAATGGCCAAATCATTAATCATCAGTCCATAGATGATCCAGATAAACACTCCAATTGTACATAAGCTATACATCGGTAGAGAGATATCTTGCGTTCTATTTGTTTTAATGACTTTGTATGCTTGCGGAATAAACGAACAGCTAGTTAATAGCCCAGCAAATACTCCTAATAATGTAATTGACATAAATCCCCTCCAAAATATTTGATCATGCAAATCGAAAACTCACCCTAAACCTGATTGGTCAACATTTCCTTCTTTTCCTTCAATTCCATATTTATGTTTTCTACATATTTTTTAAACTGAGGTTGATCTTCTGTTAATAGTTTTAGTATATGTTTTCCAATGATTTCTTCCGTATGTTTTAAATCGATTCTCTGACCATTTTCAAAAACAGTCTCTCGCTTTCCATTTATGATTGTTTTTTTCGCTTTAGCAAGCCATGGATACATCGTTCTGACAACAGAGTTATTCGAGAGAAAATAACTTGCCGTATTGCCACCTAGTAAATTGATTTGTTCCGAAATTTCTGGACTGTTGAGCCAAGTAAGAAATTCAATGGATGCTTCCACATTTTTAGTTGATTTCGTTAGCCCTAAAATCCCTCCACCAAGCAAAGGTGTGTTCCCTGGAACATCGGCAATTCCAATTGAACCCTTAATATTACTTTGAGAGACAACAGACAAATGGTTCATAAATCCAATCACCATTGCCGATTTCCCTTTATTAAAAGCCTGTACTTCCTCTCCCCACCAATTCGAGTCAATGACCAGAGAATTCCTGTAATAATCATAAAGTAACTTCATAGCATTGATCGCTATTTCTGGGTCTAAATGAATATCTGTGCCAGTGAGAAGATCACCTTTTAAGGAATAATACCTGAGCAAATATTCAGCTGCAATGGTCTCAAAGTTTCCTGAAATCATGGACGCACCAGTTAATTCTTTTACTTGGTCAAAGTCGCTCTCATTGAAAAATGTGATTATTTCGTTATATTTTTCAAATGTCGTTGGAATTTTAAGTTCTGATTTGGTTTTTTCAAAGTATTTTCGCTTTACGATGTCATTTTCAAAAATATCTTTCCTATAAAATAACATCTGAATACTGATGTCAAACGGAACAGCATATGCAGTATCATTGATATTGACATAAGCATCTTTGATAAAGTATGGCAATGCTTCAATAAATGCATCTATTTCTACTTCCAATCCTCGCAGTGGGCGGTAAATTTTCTGCCCGTACCAAGAATAACCAGCAATATCCAATCTTATAATATCAAAGTCTTTCCACTTTTCGTCGTCCTCAATGATTTGAAAAACCTCATTATAGGATTTTATATCAAGATGTACGATGCAGTTTGTATTCTTTTCAAAATGCGTAATGACTTTTTTTAGCGCATGCGTTGCTGGTGAATCAATGGTAAGAATCTTAATCTCTGATTGAAAGTTTTTATATCGATCTGGCTTCATTAGAAATCCATAATTGGGATAAACGTTGGAATGACTTTTATCTTTTAAATTTATCGTTTGAATGATATTTTTCACGACTCGTTCACCTAAATATCCAAAATCCTGAAAATAGTACATCATTTCATTACTATGCATGTTTTTTAATGGTCCGAGCGCAATAATTTTTGGTAATTTTTTATTTGAAGCATAATGAAATGCTTTAATCAATAATTGTGCTTTAGAGACATTTGTTACAATGATACAGTCAAAGGACGATTCTAAGACTATTTTAAACGCATTTTCATATTCATGGGATAAAGTAGACTGATATACAGTAATATCTCGATTATCTAAATTCTCCAACAATGCATTTGTAAACTCATGCTCATTCGTAAAATTGTCTTTTCCAGTAAACAAGGCAATTTTTCCGGTAATATGTTGATCAATAAGCGTTGCAATATCAATCCCAGCCTGATTAAAATCAAAAGTTATAAATTCCTGTACATTGGCTAAATTCCTATTAATAAAAATGATGTCACTTTTACTAATTGGAATATTCTCATAATACTCATTAGCATCATGTAATGCAGAGACCGTAATAATGCTAGCTGGACGCTCTTTAATAATTTCTTTAATAATTTGCTTTTCCTTTATTGGATTGTCATAAGTACAGTACAGCCTTATCTGATAATCTATGGAACTTGCTTCTTTTAAAGCATACTCGTAAAAAATAGAGTATTCCTCTAATGCGAGGCTAGGTAATATCATAATAATAGTTTGGCTTTTTCCGGAACGAAGCAGCTTTGCATTATTATTTAGATTGTATCCTAATTTTTCAGCCGCATTTAAAACAAGTTCCATTTTTTTTGAACTGACATTTCCTTTGCCGTTTAAAACATTGGATACTGTACCATGTGATACGCCTGCTTCTTTTGCTATATCCAATATGGTCACCATCAATTCCACCACCTTTAAATTCTAACAATCATTTTTATCTATCTTACGTTTTCAAGTGTTAAAATTCTTTAACAATTGTTAAAAGGTCCTCGTATGCAGCCTTATTGGAAATTACCCAATTTCCTCCTTTCAAATAATTGACATCACTTCCATCAAATTTGGATACACATAGCCCTAATTCTTTTGCGAAAATTCGCTGAGCCGCTATATCCCAAGGGCCCGCTATCGATGCTGCAAATGCAGCAAACTTACCCGTTATCACATGAATGCTGTCAATACCGCCACAGCCAAAATATCGGATATCGAAGGCGTCAGTAGCCAACCTTTCCAAACTTGCTTTTCCATACCAGTTCCGTACATCAATAGAGACAAGTCCCTCCTGTAAAGAAATAGCTGGTGGAGCAGGTAATTTACTATTGTTTAAGAAAACACCTTCATTTTCTATCGCGTAATATAGATTCTTATTCATTACATCATAAATATAGCCTAATTTTCCAATATCATTTTCGTAATAGGAAATAAGGATACAAAAATGATCCTGTTGTTTTACGAAATTCGCCGTCCCGTCAATCGGATCGATTACCCATACATGTTCCCTATTCGTATCTTTGAATTGTTCTGCAGACTCCTCACCTAAAATCTGATGAGTGGGATAGTACTCCATGATTTTCTGGATAAAGAAATCTTGTACACTTTTATCCATATTTGTAACTAAATCGCTGAAGTTAGATTTTGTCTCAATTATTAATTGTTCAGTAAACGACTCACGTATCATATTCGCCGCTTCTTCAAGCCATATTAAAACATGGGCATGGGTATCTTGGATATATTTATTCATATTCATCCTCTTTTCATTTTCTTACTAATTTCTTGTCTATACTGATTTAATAGACTTGGCCAATCGGTTTGAATGACGTCGCACCCTTTTTCAATAAGTTTCCCCCAACCATAATCAGGCCCTTTTATGATGGATTGGTCATCATCATACTTTGCATACAATACATCCTTATCGTTCAATACGATTGCATTTAGCCAAATAAATAATCCCTTTTCTTTAATACCGCGGATGATACTATCTTGAAAGAATACACTATCCGTGTCCTTTGCAATTAATTCCATGCCTGTCAAATTGATAGTCTGATAGCTTAGAACCTCGTCTATTTCTTCTAATTTTTTTATAATCGGCATGTACGGATACTTTATAGGGTGTTGTTCCAAAATAGATAGGCAACTTTGATTCACTGGGGATTTTAAAATAATTTGATCTGCCATGTCAAACTGATCTAGGAAAGGAAGCAATGTCTCCCAATCATCCCAAGAACGGTCTAAATTGAGGAGCATACCACTACCTTTTAAGTTCGTTAAGACATTTTCTAACTTTTCTAATTTATAATTGACAACTTGTCCGATATTATTTCGATAGTTTAAAGACTCAATGAAGACAGAATCCATTTCCCTGATATTTTTTTCCTGTCCCAGAAGCCTGCGCTCATTTCCATCATGGAATATGTAAAATTCACCATCACTTGAGCGAACCACATCAATTTCTAATATATCTGCACCGGATTGTATCGCTGCATAAAAAGCAGGGAGCGTATTTTCAATTATATTTCCCATGCTACTACCACGATGGACAGCAATTAAAAAGGGCTCCGATCCTAATTTCTCATTTAATAATTTTGTCGTATCATTGTTGTTTTTGTTCCCAATCATGATGTACCTCCATTTTTTGTTTCCACAATTGCTATTTCATTTCATCGAACTTATCGTGTTATTTTCCTGCCTTTGTTCCTCGGCCATAAACAAGGTAAAGAACAATACTTGAAATGGCCATTAATAGTACCGTATAGACAAAGGTTAATGCTCTTGTATCCTGTAACGCTTCTGGTGATGTACTGTTTTGTATCGTAATTCCTAATGTCTGATAAAATGGATGACTTAAAAACATCGATAAATTATATTCATCCAAAGTTGAATTGAATGTTAAGGCAACTAATGCCAAAGCAGAAGGTAAAATAATGGGCAATAACACTTTAAAGAAGGCCCTTATATTGCTTGCTCCTAAATTCTTTGCCGCTTCTTCCAATGAAGTGTCTATGGAATAAAAGGACGCTTTTAACATTCTTAATACAAAAGGAATTTGAACAATAATATAACCAATTAATAATATGCCTACCGTTCCAGTTAGTACTTTGTTAAACATTACTGCATTTGGAATGCTATATGTAATGATCAGACCCATCGCAATTAACACGGAAGGTAACATCCAAGGAATATGAAGAATATATTCGAGAATCGCCGTCCATCTGTTGTTATGCTTCTGAATTAATCGTGCAATATATAGGATCAACCCTACAACAATGATGGCAGTGAGTGCTGAATAAATGATACTCACAAGGAAAGGTTGGTAAGCACTTGCGTTGGTAAATACCGTAATATAGTTTTCTAATGTAAAACTGTCCCATGTTAATTTACCTGTAGTAATCGCCTTGGAATCAGTAAACGAAAATATAAAGATCAGAACAACTGGCAGTGTATAGAGCACAAATAATACATATGCCATCATGTGAATTATGACATTGGCAAAGTTATTGTTGATCTTTTGTTTGATCAAACTTGTTTTTACTTTTGAAACGGACATATAGTTCCCCTTAGATTCTACCTTTGTCATGATTGCAAGTAGAATCATCGAAGCTAACCCTAGAAAAATAGCTAAAAGGGCTGCTAAATCTCTAGAACTGACTATACCGGAAAATGTTAAAATCATCGGTGTAATCGTTTGGAATTCTCCTCCGACCACTTTTGGTGCTGCAAATGCCCCTAATCCGCCGATAAACTGCAAAATAGTCAAGGCAAAAATAGTTGGTTTTAAAACGGGAAGAATCACCTTTCTTATAATTTGAAAGTCAGTTGCCCCCATATTTCTTGCAGCTTCAATCGTTTGATAGTCTACCTTTTGCAAGGCATTTAATAAGAAGATGACATAATTTGATGTACTAGAGAAAGTCATAACAAACAAGACAGCCCAAAATCCCTTAAACCAATGCGGGTTCATATCCGGAAAAATGGCTAGCAAAACATTGGTTACGAGTCCTACATCGCCATAAATAAATTGATAACCTGCTACTAATACGATTCCTCCATAGATTAAGGTTGAATAATAGCCAAACCGTAGAAACTTCATTCCCTTAATTTCAAAATAACCCATGATAAATACTAGAAACAGACCAACCATATTCACTGTTATAACCACAGCAATTGCTAAAATAAAGCTGTTCCATAAGCTTCTCATTGCACGTTCAGATTTCATCAACTTTTCAAATGGCTCTAACGTAAAGCCTCCATCCTGGAAAAACGTTGCGATTAATAAATTGATATTCGGGTAAATAAGAAAGGCGATACATAGCCACGATAATACAATTCCAATAGTAAGGAGAAATAGGTTATTGTTTAATTTATACTTATTTTGTATTTGCATCATGTCCACCTTCTAATAAGTTAAAATATCTGATGTTTGAAATGCGATTCTTTTTTTGCTTCCCACTTCATAATCGTTTGAATTATCTTCCGTTTCCATATTTGCGATTCGTTGATTACCTAACTCATAAATGACTTTAGAAGAAATGCCGTGATACTCTTTTTCAACAATTTCTCCTTCTACTATCACATCATATTTTTTGACATCGACATTTTTAGTTGTCACTTTACCTGGTCTGATATATGCTTTTTTAGACGGATCGATCTCTACATTACATTCATTTTTTATTCGCTGTAAAAATGATGGCTCTAAATAGTTGTTGTCTCCAATAAAATTACAGACAAATTCTGTTTTCGAATGATCAAATATTTCCTTTGGTGTTCCAACCTGTTCAATATTGCCTTTGTTAAATACTGCGATTCGGTCGGACATTGTTAATGCTTCTTCCTGATCATGTGTAACATAAATGGACGTGATTCCGAATTGCGACTGTAATTTTTTTAATTCTCTTCTAAGCTGTTTCCTTAGTTTGGCATCCAAGTTCGATAACGGTTCGTCAAGCACAAGAATTTTTGGTTTCAATACAAGAGCCCTTGCAATGGCAACCCGTTGCTGCTGTCCACCTGATAAGTCAGATACTTTTTTAAAAAGCTGTTCTTCATTTAAATCTACTTTCCTGGCTATTTCCCTAACTTGTTTATCTACTTCATCTTTTTTGTATTTTCTTAATTGAAGTCCAAATGCTAAATTTTCATATACATTCATAGTTGGAAACAGTGCATAGCTCTGAAATACCATACTTATTTCACGGCGTTCTACAGGAATATCGTTTATTCTCTCTCCATTAATTAGGATGTCGCCATTTGTTGGTTTGATAAATCCAACTAAACTCCTTAGCGTCGTTGTTTTCCCACATCCTGAAGGTCCCAGAAGTGTAAAAAACTCACCTTCTTTAATTTCAAGATTTAAATTTTGAATGGCTATGAAATCATCAAATTTGATTTGAATATTTTTGAATTCAATCATCTTATTCCCTCCGCTAGTACTAGAAAAGTGAACCTTGGTTTTCAACAAAAAAACAAGGCCAATTATTCTTATAAAATTTATTGAATTTCTAAGGTGATTTTTTCAATCCAAGCGTCAATATTTTCAGTAATGAATTCCCAATCCATATCTTGTTTCGTCACAGATTCATGTAATGCTTTTACCTCTGGATTAGCTGATTTAGCTGCCTCTATATTCGTTGGCATTGAGTTAAATTCTTTTGCCCATTCTGCTTGTACATCAGCACTTCCAAACCAGTTAATAAATTCTTCTGCAACCCCTTTTTTCTTCGTTCCTTTCACAATTGCAACTTGTTCTGTAACATAGGGTACACCAATTTCAGGTGATACAATCCCTGCTTTCACACCGTATTCTTCTTCTCTTTGTTGAATTCCACTTGAGAACATTTGACCGAATGGAGTCGTTCCATTTGCTAAGTTTGCATAGAAAGGAGTACCTTCTGTCGCAGGAGTACCATTGTCAAAGAATTTCTCAATTTCCTCCCAGCCCTCAGCCGAAATACCAAGTTCACCATTTGGATCCTGGTGACGTACTAGAATACCAGCAATGACGGTTCTAGTTGTGTCCCCTCCTAAATTAGTCGGTACTTCATATAAACCGTGAAATGCTTTATTTTCCCATAATTCCGGCCAGTCAGATGCAGCCGTTTCTTCTGTATATAAGTCAGAATTATAAATCAATAGAATAGCTTGTTTTACTAATGAATGATAGTAACCTTCAGGGTCGCTTGTTCCCGCTTCTACTTCGTCTGCCCAAACAGGAGTGAATGCTTCCAGAACACCTTCATTTTTTAATGCGATATAGTTCATTTCATTTAATCCGTAAACAACGTCTGCAATTGGATTTGCTTTTTCTACAATTAATTTATTGCGAATGTCTCCTCCACCAGCTTCAACGATTTCAATTTTAAATCCTTGTTCAGCCGCTTTTTCCTTCAGCCAGTCTCCACGACCATCTGATCCGGAGTTTGTATAAATTACTAGAGATTTATCTTTTCCTTTCGCAGCTCCCTCAGAGGAATCTTGATTCCCTCCACAAGCTGTTAAAACCAAACTAAAAACAAGTGCAACGATTAGCAACCACGTTTTCTTCATGAAAAATGTTCTCTCCTTTATTTTTGAACGTGTCAATTTTGTCTTGCATGGTTATTATATAAGCAGATTTATTTTAAAACAATACGATTTACGGAGTCTTTAAAATGTTAATACATGCTTTACAAATTGAAAAAAATGTTGAAAATAAGGATAACAAATAGGGGTTTTTATATTATTCGAACGTGTCAAATTAAGGTTTTTCTGTTTTGTAAACGTTGTAAAGTTCTTCATTTATCTACCTTTATCTGCCAATGATACAATCCAGAATTTCACTGTGGAAAAAGCTCTTATATCAAAGATTGAAGCTCCTTTTGCTAAGATAACACCCTGATATTAACTTCATACTACAATAATCTATCTAGGCCTAATTTTTGCATATTTTAATAGACTAACCTAGATTCTTATAACCTTGTATTGTGTAACACGATTTCAAAACATACAAATTAATTGATATACATAATCGTATTTGTGATTTGTGATATAGATTGACCTTTGATCCAACAAAAATAGAACGTATTTTGAAAAAAGATTAATCAAAATACGCTCTTAATATATACGGTAAAATATTCTTATATGACGGATTGTAATATTAAGTGCAACACCCCGAAGTCAATATAAAGGAAGCCCATAACGACCTCGTGTAGAATGTAGTTACCACACCAACATTCAAACGGAGGAATCGTTATGAGCTATACCCATCTTACCATATCAGAACGTGTAAAAATAGAAACATACCTGGAACTTGATTATTCGATTCGT
>NZ_JBNNVG010000029.1:0-63265 GCF_050280425.1 Lysinibacillus sp. NPDC093190
ATAAGGCACTTCCTGTTCAAAATCGAACAAGAAGTGCCTTATTTTTATCTGAGAAAGGTTCGCTTTTATGAAAACGTAAGTTTTTCAGTGCCCTCATCTAAGGATAGCAGGTTTTTTGTTTACACCTTATGGGGTAAACCTTGTCTTAAATTTTATATTATTAACTGCAACAACGATAAAGTACTATAAACTATGTGAATGTTTTATTTTGAAAATTCGATAATTTGATTGCATCACATTGAACACAATTTTTATTTTTGCTATAGTGTTTGGAAAACTAGGGAGAGGGGAGTGCATATCATGGTGGGAATTTTAGATTTAGAACGATTGACAAATTTATCAAGTGAACAGTGTGAAATTATTTTAAGTGTAGCCCAAAACCTTCAAATAATAGCTGACCTTTCTCAAGCAGATATTTTTATAGATTGTCTTTTGGAAGAAGATAACGCCTCTTTAATTGTAGCTGAGGCAAAGCCTACTACTATAGTATCTTTGTATAAAAATAGTATGTTAGGGCAAATTGCATATGAAGAAATGGAGCCGGGTGTTTTATTTAGTTTAAAAACCGGAAAACCACTTTTTGGATCAAGAGGCATTACGGAAGAGCGCGGAATCATGCAACAAGATATTGTTCCTATAAATGACCAGTTTGGGGATACTATTGCAGTATTAATTAAGGAAAGAGATATCTCACAGGTAGTACAGAATGAGAGAAATATAGAGCAGCTTATGAAAGCGACTAATAGTGAAGACAAGCAACGTGTATTTCAAGCCATTGTCGTTCAGGAAATTCATCATCGCGTTAAAAATAATTTACAGGTTATTTCAAGTTTGCTACGGTTACAAATGCAAAGCACTCACTCGGAAGAAGTGGCTGAGGTATTTCATGACAGTATATCTCGTATATCTAGTATGGCTTTAGTGCATGATTATTTGGCTCAGCGTGGAATTGATGAAGCAGATATTAAACTTTTAATACAACAAATTTCTACTTTGTTAGTTTCCTCGTCCATTATTCCAAGTCAACATATTACTGTGTCTGTAGAAGGGGAATCTGTATGCTGTCCTTCAGATCAAGCAACAGCCGTAGCACTAATTGTTAATGAGTTAGTTCAAAATAGCATTAAGCATGCCTTTCTTTCACGAAATTACGGGAAAATTGCTATAAATTTGAGGCAACGAAAGCAAATGGTTACGATTACAGTAACGGATGATGGATGTGGAATTGGTGATTCTTTTTCTTTAGGCGATATATCATCTTTAGGATTACAGCTTGTAGAAATGTTAGTTGAAGAGAAGCTACAAGGAGTTTTTTCATTCCCTATTTCTGAGGAAGGGACAAAAGTTTCAATAACCTTTCCGATAGTATCTACCGTAGTTAATACTAAATGACACTAGGTCTCCTAATTAAAGCTTTAGTTAAACAGTTACAAGTTTTTTAAATCTCGAGGAATTGTATATTTTAAAATAAATATCATTTTTAATTGATGTTGTTATTGTTTTCGAACTATTTACAAAATATTTGCTAGTAGTGTAGAATGAATTAAAATAATAACTGAGGCAAAGGCGCCTTTCACGCCCGAAGAAAATTTCTTCAGGGATAAGTGAAAGCGCTTTTTTTTTCGTTTGATTGCAATTTTTAGCATATAAAGAGGGGTGTTAAATGATGAAATTGTCTTGTGTAGTAAAAGGAACTCATTATACGTTTTCGTCGGTAAGGGAGGTACTTGCAAAAGCGAGTGAAGCGAAATCTGGGGATGTGATGGCGCGGGTAGCAGCGGAATCATCGCTTGAGCGCATGGCAGCAAAAGTAGTACTTAGCGAGATGCAGCTGAAAGAAATTTATGAGAATCCGGTTATTCCGTATGAGATCGATGAAGTAACACGCTTGATTTATGATGATATTAGCGACACGATTTACAAAGATATTCAAAGTTGGACTGTCGGTGAACTGAGAAATTATATTTTGTCATCAGATACAGGTAGAGATCAATTATTGAAACTTTCAAGGGGGCTAACAAGTGAAATGATTTCAGCGGTTGCCAAGCTGATGTCAAGCATTGATCTTGTTCTTGCTTCACAGAAAATGAAATATCAAGCACATTGTAATACTACAATTGGAGAGCCAGGTCGCTTAGCATTTCGTTGTCAGCCCAACCATCCAAATGATGTTCCAGAAGGCATTTTGTATTCAATAAAGGAAGGGTTGTCCTTCGGAGCAGGTGATGCCGTAATCGGAATAAATCCGAATGTGGATACGATTGAATCGGTCAAAAAACTTTTAACACTTTCTCATGAATTTATTGAGAAATGGCAAATTCCAACTCAAAATTGTGTTTTGGCCCATATAACAACACAAATGGAAGCTTTAAAGCAGGGGGCACCTATCGCTCTTATGTTTCAAAGTTTAGCAGGTACACAAAAAGGGAATGAAGCGTTCGGTATATCTAAAAAAATTCTTGATGAGGGCTATGAGATGATGGCTCGATATGGTACTTCTGCAGGTCCAAACTTTATGTATTTTGAAACAGGACAAGGTTCGGAGGTATCTTTAAATGCTGATTTTGGGGTAGATATGCAAACCCTTGAATCAAGAAGCTACGGTTATGCACGTCACTGGAAGCCTTTCATGGTGAATACCGTTTCTGGCTTTATTGGACCGGAGACACTTTATGATGGACGCCAATTAATTAGAGCGGATCTTGAAGATGGATTTATGGGGAAATTACATGGCTTGCCAATGGGTATTGCTCCGACTTATACAAATCATATGGATGCCGATCAAAATGATCAGGAAGTTGCCGGTATCATAACGGCAGTAGCAGGAGCGAATTTTTACATGGGAGTACCGGGTGGAGATGATGTCATGCTGAATTATCAAGATACAAGCTATCACGATGACGCTAGTTTGCGTGAGATCTTGGGCTTACGACCTCTTCGGGAATTTGAAAAATGGTTAGAGAATATGGGCCTAATGGAAAATGGAAAGTTGACAAAACGTGCAGGAGACTTATCAATTTTTGATTGAGGAGGGAGGAGCAAAATGGATATTCAGGAGATTGTTCAAAGAGTAGTAGAAGAAGTGAAGAAAAACATGAATTCACCAAAAAACGCTACCGATCAAAATAAAGAAGAAATCATATATTTTCCGGAAGAACGTATAAAAGGGGTAGACAAGCCGCATAATGCTGCATCTATAGAACGAGCACAAAGTATTACACCTGCCCGTATCGGTATTGGTCGAACTGGAACTCGTATGTTGACGACAAGCTATTTACAATTTTTAATTGATCATGCAGCTGCACAGGATGCTGTATTAAGAGATGTAAGTGATAATTTTCTTCAGAATATGGGGTTGCATAAGCTGGAGACGAAAGCTAGTGATATGAAAACTTACTTAATGGATTTAGATGCTGGTCGAAAGTTATCGGATGAATCTATTAAGTATCTTGAAAAGAACGGGGATAAGGGCAAAGATGTTCAAATTATTGTTTGTGATGGATTGAGCTCCTCTGCGGTAGAAGCAAATGTAGTTGATTTACTGCCTGCTTTAATACAAGGGCTAAAATTAAAAAATATAAGTGTCGCAAAGCCGTTTTTTATTAAGCGAGGGCGTGTATGGGTGCAAGACGAAGTAGCTGCTATTGTTAATTGTGACCTTGTCATTTCATTGATTGGTGAAAGGCCAGGTCTAAATACAGATGAAAGCTTGAGCGCATACATGATTTATAGGCCTACTGAAAAAACAGTTGAAGCTGATCGGACGGTCATTTCAAATATCCATAAAGATGGATTGACTTCAGTTGAAGCTGGTGCCTATCTATCCGATTTAATCGAACAAATGCTTCATGCAAAGTGTACAGGAGTTACTTTTGCTCAACAAAGGAATTTAACTTCTTTCAGCTGAAGTCTCTCACCACTGTAGGTGGTGAGATGAATGCGGGGTAAAGTTACTTTTCAGTGGGTGTCCAAACATCCGTACCTGTCGCTACGCTTTCGTACAAAAGACATCCGCTGAAATAGAGGAACTCAGTCTAAGAACGCCACGTCCTGTGGCAATTTATCTGTGCGATAGCGGCAAATATTTTCTGTAGCGAAAGCAAAGCGACAGCTACAACTATGCCGAGGCATAATTGATATATGTAATATTCCTTCTGTCCAGAAAGGTTGTGATGTTTTATGAAAAAGCGGATTCTGATTGCTGAGGACGAACCAATTATTAGCATGGACTTAAAAATGATGCTTCGACATAACGGCTATGAGGTAATCGGGGAAGCAGGAGATGGGGATCGAGCGATTGAACTCGCTTTTAAGTTAAAACCGGATTTGGTGTTAATGGATATAGAAATGCCAAAACTAAATGGTTTAAAAGCAAGCGAGGTTATTGGTCGTCAGCTAGATATACCAGTATTGTTGATTACTGCATATAGCCAAAAAGAATTTATAGAAAAGTCTAGGCAAGATAATATTATGGGGTATCTAGTTAAACCCGTTTCTGAAGCTAGCTTAATTCCAGCTATTATCATTGCACTTCAACAAGCTAAGAGGACACAGACGCTAAAACACTCTTTACAACTAACACAAGAGAAAATTCAAAAACGAAAGATGATTGAACGAGCAAAAGGGCAACTGGATGGGAAATAATTATCTAGGTAGTAGGTGATTATATTAAGGTGTTTATATTAATCCAAATCATTATTGTTGATACATCTGTTGTGAATGTACAGAAAATTTGTTTTTTTTGATAGAGAATAAATAAGGTAAAAGGCAATGAAGGTAAACCCTCGTTACCTTCTCTTAATATTATGTTAAAAGATTATGAGAATATTAGCTGAGATACAAATATGATCTTCGGAACTTTCTATTCTCCAATTTAACTTCTTTCAGCAAATGTTTTCGTAGCGAAAGTGCAACGTCAGCTACAAATGTTTTCGTAGCGAAAGTGCAACGTCAGCTACATCTGTTGGCTTAAAGCCCCGGCGGATGTCACGGAATCACCTCCTCTTTTTTATATTCTCGACTGTGTAAATATTGAAGCATATTTTGATTGGTTCGTTCTAATTACACTTTTAGATTTCTTTCATCTTCCATTTTTACAATAAGTAATAATTGTTTCTTTCGATTTTTTTAATTTTTTCAACATCCTATAAAATTAATATTTTTTGTATATATTTCTATAGAAAAATATAATACCTTTTTATAATTGATATATTTTCAACTTTTGAAATCGCGACATTTAAATGATTTTAATGTTTTTTTGAGCAAAACTATATACGAATCTGTGTTATTTTGTTGTATAGTATAATTATTTGCATAAAAAGGGAGGAGATTTGTTTATGAAAAAAATGATAAAAGTACCGCATACATATGCAATTATATTTATAATAATACTTATTGCTGCAATCGGAACTTATATTATACCAGCTGGTAAATATGACAAAGAAGAGATTTATGGCAAGCTATACGTAGTCGATGGTAGTTACCATTCGGTAGAGCAGAATCCAGTCGGGTTATTCGAATTATTTACTTCGATTCCTGCAGGGATGCAAGCTGGATCACAAATAATTTTCTACATTTTCCTACTTGGAGGAGCATTTGGGATTATAAAAACAACAGGGGCCATTGATGCTGGGATTAATGTAGTTGTATCAAAATTAAAATCAAAAGATAAATTACTTATACCTTTAATTATGATTATCTTTTCAATTCTTGGTTTTACGACAGGGACATCAGAAGAGAACATTATTTTTGTACCGATTGGTATTGGTATCGCAATTGCACTTGGCTATGATGCCATTGTTGGTACCGCAATGATTACACTGGGTGCAGCAAGTGGATTCATCGGTGGTATGTTAAACCCATTTACAGTAGGGGTTGCACAAGGGATTGCAGAAATACCACTATTCTCAGGATTCTTATTCCGTTCTTGTGTGTATGTCTTTATTTTAGCAGCGGCAATTTTTTATGTAATGCGATACGCGGCAAAAGTAAAGGCTGATCCTAAAGCTTCTGTCCTATATGGAGAAAAAATTGATCGTACTGTACGTACAGATGATAACCAAATTCCTGAATTTACTTGGAATCGAAGACTTGTATTAGTTATTCTTTTCGGCGGAATTGGCGTTAATATGTACGGGGTAATCAAGCAGGATTGGTTTTTGAACGAGTTAGCCGCATCATTTATGATTATTGGATTTTTAGCAGGGATTGTTGGAAAATTAGGTGTCAATAAAACATTCGCTGCGTTTGTTGAAGGGATGAAACTTGTTGCATTTGGTGCATTAATAGTAGGGTTCGCTCGTACAATTTTAGTTATAATGGATAACGGGGCAATTATAGATTCGGTTGTTTATGGGTTATCACATGTTATTAGCCAATTGCCGCCTGTATTTGGTGTCATAGGAATGTACATTGCACAAACTTTTACTAACTTCTTTATTCCATCTGGAAGTGGCCAAGCTGCAACAACGATGCCAATCATGGTTCCGTTGGCGGATATTCTCGGCATGTCACGTCAATTAGCTGTTCTTGCCTTCCAATATGGAGACGCAATTAGTAATTCAATTATTCCGACTTCGGCAGCACTTATGGGCTACCTCGGTATTGCAGGTATTCCATACGAAAAATGGGTAAAATTCGTTTGGAAACTAATTTTGATTTGGATGGTTATTGCTTTAATCGGTTTAATTATTGCATTCTATATTGGTGTACAATAAACAAAAAAGTCCGCATCTTCGAATGAGTCGGAATATTTAAATCTATCATATGTAGCAAAAGGCAATGAAGGTGATCTCCCTCGTTGCCTTTTCTTAATAATATGTTTAAAAGCTTATGAGAATATCAATTGGATATAGATAAGGTTTTTCAGGCTCTTCTATTTTTACCCAATTATCCACTTTAATAACGGGTAAACTTTCACCATTGTATGTTGTAATATCGATTGTTCCAATTACTTCAATCCACGTATCGTCATCTAGAGTATGACTTTTTGGAAATTCTGCTAGAAAGCCTACTATACTTGCGTCAGCAATACAGTGAGTAATGAGAAATCTTGAAATAACCAATTGATTCTGAGGAAAGCTATCTTCATTTAAAACAAAACCTTTCAATTGTATCTTTTTTCCTAGATATTTTGATAAATCTTTATTAATATCCTCATAATAAATAGTGTAATCCTTATCTGTCATTTTAATAGTTTGATTTTGTGAGAGCTGTTGCTTTAAAAGTTCGTATTCTTTTTTAGGCACCTCCTGCCTTTCTTCCATCAACATTGGATCTTGAGCATGTTCGTCATATATATTTTCGTTAACGGTTCTATTTGAAGTGATATAGTCTTCTATTTTAGATGTTTGGGATTGTTTAGTGAGAATTAAAGAAGCTCCTTTTTTGTCAGCTATAGAAGCGTCCAGTACCTTCGCAGGCATTAAGAAACCAGTAAGTAATGGAGTAATGATAACTAGATAAGAAAATACCTTTTTTTTATTAATAGGTGAATCTCCGTGATCGTGTTGAGTACAATAAGCGTGTTCAGTACTGTGACAATGTTGTTTTTTAGTTGAAAAAGAAAAAATTCTTGTCAATTGAACAAAAAATAAAAGTAAGAATAAAATAGCAACTGTTTTACTTAAATTTTCGTATTTTGGATTAATGAATTTTGTTATTTCTCCAGTCCAATGTAGGTTGAAAATCATGGCAAAAAAAGCTAATAAAATGATAGCTCTTACTGCTTGTTGGAATTGAAATTTCATGTTTTCCCCCTTATATATAATTTGAAAGTATAAATAAACTAAAATAGACAACAATGGCTATTAAAATTAATAAACAAATGACAAACTTAAAGCGAAATACGCCTATCAACATAATTGTATTTTTCAGATCAATCATAGGACCTAAAATTAAAAATGCAAGAATAGAAGGCGTGGAGAAAATAGAGCTAAAAGAAGCCCCTATAAATGCTCCGCTTCAGAGCAAAGTGATAAAATAAATGCTAAGCCCATCATTACTACTATTGAAGAGGATACATCATTTCCTATTTCGACTAATGTTTTTGTCGACACATACGTTTGTACAATTGCAGCTAAAAATGCCCCTATTATTAAATATTTTCCCATGTCAAAGAATTCATCTATAGAGTGTTTTAACATATTAAATAACTTTTTTATGAATGAAGTTTTTATTACGTCTTTACGTGATGAATCTGTTTGAATCCCTGGTTTAAATTGTGTCCCCTTAAAAAGCAAGCTAATTATTAAAGATATTATAATAGCAATGAAGAAGCCTAAAATCATTCGTAGGCCTGCGATTTTTATGTCATTGCCAAATGCCATATAGGTAGAGAGAATAACAATCGGATTAATAAGAGGCCCGGTTAACATAAATCCTATTGCGGCATGTATAGGTACTCCTTTTGAAATCAGCCTTCTAACAATAGGAACTATTCCACATTCGCATGCAGGAAATAATGCCCCAACAATGCAACTCATTAAAACTGCCATAAATTTATTTTTAGGAATCCACTTTTGAATATGATCTTCAGTTATAAAGATTTGAATAAATCCTGCAATAAGGACTCCAATTAGCACAAAGGGGAGAGCCTCTATTAAAATACTTATAAATATAGTATTAAGATTCATAATGGAAGAAGCGATAGTCTCAAATGTTGAGTAGGCTATTAAGAATGGTTGAATAAAGAATAGAAATAAAATGAAAATGAACCAAAAATTAAATAGATATTTAGGAATATGAAGACGTTCCACATTTACCTCCCTGAAGTTACTATCTTTTTAAAGTGTAATGATTCCGTTTTAATATAAACTATGTACATGGACAATTAGGTATTACACAATATATTAGATTTTTGAAAGGTATTTTAGTTTCAGCCTCCGGCGGATGTCACCGAATTTCGCCGAGGCATAATTGATAGAAACACTTAGTTACTATCCGAATGAATAAAATTACAAAAAAAAAAAAAATGTGCAACTTTTTCTATTTATGAAACGAGGATAGATTGAAAGGTGGGAAGAGATGGACATTGAACAGCTTTATTTGCGCTATATAAACGATATCTATCGGTATTTATATTCCTTAAGCAAAAACCCAACATTAGCAGAGGATTTAATGCAGGATACTTTTTATAAAGCGCACATTACATTACTTTCTAATACGGTCCAAGACATTAAACCATGGTTATTTAAAGTAGCTTATTATACCCATATCGATTACATACGAAAAGAGCACCGTGTGGACCTTACGAATAATCTTGAACGATCAACACATATGACACCTGAAACCATTGCGGTAAATGAGGAATCCTTCCATTCGTTAATTTCTTTACTCGATCAGCTATCGCCTTATGAAAAGCAGGCAATTATGTTGTGTGATCTGCACGATTGTACTTATGAGCAAGCGTCAAATATTTTAGATTTAAAATTAAATACGCTCAAAAGTCATTTATTGCGTGGTCGAAAAAAGATGAGAATTTTAATAGAAAAGGAGAGACAACAATATGGATGATTATGAAAAATTAATAGCTAACTCCAAAGCAGAAATCGCAAATATAAAAGATCAAAGTAAATTTCAAAAAGCTATTAAAAGAACAATTTTTACGTCAAAATCGAAGTTGATTTTTGCAACTTTAACGATGATATTATTGATTGTGCCAATTAGTTTTATGTTTACATTAATGTATTACGCCTTCGGTACAAAGTCTACAACATTAATGGAAGTAGCAAGTAAAACGTTGTATGTTACAGAGCCTAATACATCATTAGAAGAAATGGAGTTTGATATGTCCTTTACGCCATTTTCAATGAAACTTGCTTTTGAGCAATATAAGCGAATAGGAGAGGAAGACTATAAAGCGAACACGTATGATTTACGTTTTTTCCTTGGTGGCTTATCTAAAAAAGAAGTGACAACATTTTTAGAAAAAGTAGCTCCAAAAAACCCAACAGAAACTAATCCTTGGCTAATACATCCTGAAAACAGGAATTTAAAGATGGATACGGGTCGAGAATTGCGGGTGCTTAACGGTTTACCAGATGAAACAGTTGTGGAAGCTTATATTTCATTTTTTGATCTTATGACAGTTAAAGAAGTTGAAGATGCAATGCCTAATGTCGATGTCCTGTGGGCTGCTGTCGATACCGGTGTAGAAAAAACAAATTTAAGCAAAGATGGCAACGTTGTTTCACCAATTGGTTATCCTGTGCAACGTGATAATTCTACTTGGTCACCATTTCGAGATTCAGCGTCAAATGAAGAAGTATTTAAAGATATTTTAAAGACGATGGAGAACCATGAAGAGCTTGCGACAGCGATATCTAGTGCGAAAAATTTAGCATTGCCAGAGCGTATTGCTTACATTAATAAACATGGCATAAAGACTTATGGGGTTGTAGTAACAGGACCAAAAAAAGAGGTCCTTGCATCATTAGAAAAAATGAATAATATTGTACGGTATCTAAAAGTAGGTGAGGTGAAATTATGGAACTGGTCACGTTAAAACGATTTGAAAAGGGATTCGTCACAGCTGGATGGTTTGGAATCTTTGGTGGCTTATGCCTACTTCTATTACTTAATATTACGCTATTAACGAATATTGATATGATGAATAATAACCTCTATTTGTTAATGTATCTGACAGCTCCTTTTAGCGTCATTGCAATATTTTCTAAAAAAAGTCGTTCGTTAGGGCTTTGGGGATTAAGTATTTTAATATTCATCATGATATTTATAGCAACTATTTTCATTTTAGGATGGATAGTAATACCGTTTCCTTAAAAACTAGCTTCCATTTCGCAATAGCTTGAATTACACTATAAATCTATGTCAACATAAAAAATAAGTAGCATTTTACACAATGTAAAATGCTACTTGGAGAAAGTAAAACTATGCTGTTTTCCTTTGTTTGGATACAGGAACAGTGCGATTTAAAATACTGTTGGCTATCATTCCAATCATGATAATGATCATACCGATTAAAGATACTCCTACAGGCCAAGAACCGTTTAAAAAAACGATTTCACCAAGAACAGTAAATACCATTGTTCCAGCTTGTGTTGCCTCCACTGCTCCTAACAAAGAAAAGTTATTTTTCGCTAAGTCAGTAGCGAAGAAAAATGTCATTGTGGCGATAACACCCGAACATAATGCTAATAAGAAACCTTGCATCATTTGCCCTGATGTTGGTATGCCAGTTGTAGTCCAACCATAAATCGCTAATATAATACTGACAGGAAGGCTGCCAATTGCCATGCCTAACACGCGTTGGAATGTATCTAAGCGACCAGCAACGACTTCCATCATTTTTCGATTACCGAAAGGATATAAAAATGCAGCGATGACTACAGGGAGGAACCCGGATAAAAATTGAGAAACAGTAATATCCCCAGCCTCTGTTAATTGCATACAAATGACACCTGTTAAAATAAATAAGGAAATGAGTAAGCTTCGCATGGGAATTTTACCGCGAACTCGTTTAACTCCTGACTTCGTCTCCAATGTAATAAAAAATAACGGAGATAATAACAAACCAGCTAAAATGGTTATTTGCCATGTACCTGCTACGAGCCATGCAGGACTAAATACAGCAGCATAGCTTAATAAGGAATAAAATCCAACCCCGGCTATTGTACCATAACCAAGCCATGCCAAAGGATGTTTACGCATTTCTACCCATAGTGGACGAAGGTTTTTGCGAAATAGGACGATAAAGAATAAAATGGGTAAAGCGAATAAAAATCGGAAGGAAGCAGTCCAAGCCCAGCTTGTTCCTGAAACGTTCATAACTCGGTTTATAATAAATGTAGCTGAAAAAAACGCAGATGATAAAATACCTAATAAGATAGCGCGCATTTCGTTCGCTCCTTTCTAAATATATATTATAATATAATTATTTAGATAAAAAGTAAATTATAATATACCGAAAGTGGGGTTTATATGAAAGAACAAGAGGATATGCAAACAAAAGAAGTAATTCTGCAAGTTGGTCAACTGTTACGACAAATACGAAATGAACAGAAATTAAGTTTAGAAGAGTTAGCGAAAAAAACGGGTGTTAGTAAATTAACGCTAGGAAAAATTGAGAGAGGAGAAACGAATCCTACATTAGGCGTCATTTGGAAGATTACAAAAGGATTATCTATTCCGTTGTCACGGCTCATGGTTATAGGAGAGATAGTAAATGTTGCACGCTGCGGAGAAGGATTTACTATAGAAGAAAATCAAATGTGGCGATTAGAGACGATATTTCGTTACAAAAAAGAAACAGGATTGGAAATGCATCGTGCTTGTTTGCAACCGAATAGCATATATGAGGCAGAACCTCATCATGAAGGAGCTATCGAATTTGTAACAGTAATGAAAGGGAAAATTTCGATTCAAGTTGGACAAGAAATGTATGAATTAAACGAATTTGATTCTATTCAATTTGAAGCAAATCGAAAGCATAGCTATGAAAACACCGGGAATGAAGTAGCAGTTCTCCATTTAACAATGAAATATTTATCTTGAAATAAGTAATCATTCTAGTATTTACATCTTCGTTTATTTATATTTTCGTCCCTGCAATTTCTACGCGGAGGGCTTGTTACCACAATATTTCATTAAGAAAAACCCCGAATAATGTCCGTTATTCGGGATTTTGTTTTTCTTACCTTGTATTATTAATTTATCCTAAACTGCATTGATCATTATAATGTGAATTTTTTTAGCTCTACAGACAATGTATTTGTCATTTCTTGAAGTTCTGAAACCTTTTCACTAATTTTTTGGAATGATCCTAACTGCTCTTGAGTAGAAGCAGAAATTTCTTCTGTTCCTGCTGCGGTTTCTTCCGTAATAGCTGAAATGTTTTCAATGGCACTGTTCATTTGCTGGCTCATTTCGCTTGTTTGCTCCATATCCTTCGTAAGGTGCTGTAACTGATCATTTATGTCTAATACATGAGTTGCAATCGCCTCAAATGACCTTTCTGTATCGTTCATCGATTGTACTTGTTCTTTTGACAGCTGATGGCCATGCTCTGCCGTTGAAAGAATGAGCGTAATACCATTTTGTATATGTGTCACCATCGAAGAAATGAAACTAGTCGCTTTTTCTGTTTCATGAGATAGTTTTTTGACTTCCTCTGCCACAATTGCGAATCCTTTTCCGGCTTCACCAGCACGTGCCGCTTCGATTGCAGCATTTAATGCTAAAAGATTTGTTTGATCAGCAATCGCGTGAACTGCATTAGCCGCTCCTTCAATTTCTGTTGTGAATTGAGCGAATTGAGTAACAGCCTCTTTGATGTTAATCGAAGTGGATGAAATATCCTTCGCGATAGAGGATTGCTTCTCTAGTGAGCTACGACCATTTTGAACAGCAGTAAGTGCTTTGTTACCGTTCACTGCTGATTGTTCACTTGTCTCCTGAACAGTAGTAAATTGATCCGCCATCGTATTCATCAGGATAGCCGCTGATTGGATATCTTCTGAAATAGTTAGGCTTCCCTTTGCCAATTCATCCGTTGATGTAGCAATTTGTTTACTGCCTTCGTTAACGGTTTCAATATAGCTTGTGACATCTTTTGTAAATAGACCAACATTTTTGCCTACATGATCAATTGATTGTACGGTGCTTTTTAACCCAACAATCATTTTGGAAAAGTTCTCAGTCAGTTGATCAACTTCATTTCGACTGTCTTTCTTATAGGGGAGGGAAGAGGTGTCAATTGTCAAATTCCCTGCAGCCACCAATTGTGCACAATCCACGATTCGGTTAATCGGTTTAGTAATTCTTTTCGTTGCGACATACGAAAAAATGATAGTAGCAATAATTAGAAGGATACTTCCTATTATTGTTGATGTTGTAATAAAAGAAATTTTTTGCGTTGCCAAATCATTCGTTTCTTTATACCATTCATTTGTTTCTTTTTTTAGTAGATACATATCGTTCAATATACCGGATATTCTGATTGCTTGTTTTTTTATCTCAGGACGATTGTGAGCAAGAAATCCTGCTTCAGCAGCTTTTGCTAATTCGTCATATTTACCTTCGATTTTTTTGATGATTGCCTTATGTTCAGATATTTTTGCAATAGTTGAGAGTTTTTCTAAATTTACTTTCGTTTCTTTTAAAGTTGAAAGAGCTTCATTTTTATTGGCCTCACTATCTAAAAAAGTGTAGTTATTTAATGATTGGCTCGCTACAACTAAACTTTGTTCAAGTTCTTTCACTGCCAGTAATAGTTCTGTATCATCTTGTGCAGTTGTTTGTATATCGAATGTTTGAACGATAATAAAACTAATCATAGCCATTGCGAGTCCAATTGGAATAAGTATGTTCATAAATAATTTTTTTCGTAGTGTCACTGGCTGTTCCCCTTTTCTGCAGTAACTTTTATTTTACCCGAGACAATATCTTCTTTTGCTTTTTCAATAGCAGCCTGTTGTTCAGGTGTAAGTTTAATAACACGTATATCCGCAAGGCCCACTCCATTATCAGCTAAACCGAATGAAAACGATTTTTCGGAAATTTTTCCGTCCTCATCTAATGTTTTAGCCATTTTAAAAACAGCTTGGTCGACATTTTTTAACATCGATGTTACGACAGTTTTTTCTGCAATGTAAAATTGATCAATATCAACTCCGGCCGCATATATGCCCATTTCTTCTGCTTTCTTTATGGCACCAAAGCCTGTGAATCCCGCTGCATGATAAATAAAATCTACGCCGTTCTTTATGTAACGTTCTGCGATTGCCGCACCTGCCTCGGTATCATCAAATGAGCCAGCATATTCACTAACAATTTCGATATTTGGATTATAATATTTAGCTCCCTCAATAAAGCCGTTCTCAAAATGGTGGATAACCGGAACATTTGCACCACCAATAAATCCTATTTTTCCAGTTTTACTCGTCATTGCTGCAACCATTCCAAGTAAAAAGCTACCTTCCTGCTCTTTAAAGGTTATGGAAGTGATATTTGCAACATCTGATTGCCCGTCAATCAGGACGAATTGTTGATCAGGATATTTCTTCGCAGTCTTTTCCAATGCCTCCTGTACAGAGAAGCCAAGACCAATAATGACGTTATACTTTTCTGCGACAAGTTCCTCTAGCTTCTGTTCGTAATTGCCATCAGGCGCCTCTTTATAATCAAATAAAATACCTAGCTCATCTCGTGCTTTCTCTAGCCCTTTAAAAGCTGAGTCATTAAACGATTCATCACCAAGCCCTGCATCCGAAAGTAAGATACCAATTTTATAGTCATCTTGCGCTTTTTCCGGCTGAGTAATTGAACAGCCTGCTAATAACAAAGCTATTAAACAAAAGCCAATCATTAATTTTTTCAATATGAATACCTCCAATTGTATGTATTATTTATATCGGCAAAAAGTTATTCTAAGTCAGAGGTCAGACGTTGATTTTTTGTTTTACCATTAAATACTATCAGATTATTTACAATTTACTACAGGAAAATGGGTTTAAATCATTCTCGATATTTTCTGATCACTGAGTATTTAGTTTGTTATGCAATGAATTTCCTCTATTTATATAGTGAAAAAGGTAGGGGGATATTGTGAAATATTTATATATATTGCAAAATTACCCCTTTTCTTTGTGCAATTAAAAAAAGCCTCGCAAACATCTAATTAGTTTGCGGGCCCACTGTTCGACGGTAATGAATTAAACTGCACCAAATAATTTTAATACATTTATAATAATGATTCCTACAATGCCGAAGTCTGAATCGCCAAATGTAGTTCCTTCGTAGCCGATATCACCCATAAAGATAAGTAGAATCGCGGGGATAAAGCTAATAATTAATCCGTTGGCAAATGCTCCTACCATAGCACCGCGTCTACCACCAGTTGCATTACCGAATACTCCTGCAGCCGCACCCGTGAAGAAATGTGGCACAAGCCCAGGTACAATCACTTTTAGCCCTATGAGTGGGAGTATAAACATGGACACTAAGCCTGCTACAAAGCTAAATAGGAAGCCAATAATAACTGCATTTGGTGCGAACGGAAAAATTGTAGGGCAGTCTAATGCAGGCTTTGTGTTTGGCACAAGTTTATCTGCAATACCTTTAAAGGCAGGAATAATCTCGGCAATTAGCATTCGCACTCCAGCCAAAATGATATAGACACCAGCGGCAAAGGTAATAGCTTGAATAATGGCAAAGACGATAAAATTCGAACCGCCAGATAACTGTGACTCAATATAGGATGGACCTGCGAATAGGGCAACGATAATAAAAAACAGACTCATAGTTAAGGACACAGCTACAGATGTATCTCTTAAGAAACCAAGAGATTGTGGAACTTTTATATCTTCCGTTGATTTGGCTTTGTTTCCAAAGAGCTTTCCAATTTTAGCAGATACATAATAGCCAACACTGCCAAAATGACCAACTGCAAAATCATCACTACCTGTTATTTGACGAACAGTTGGTTGTAAAATGGCAGGGAATACGACCATACAAAGACCAAGAATAATAGAGCCAACGATTATAAGAGGTGTGCCACTCATACCGCCGACTGAAAGCGATGCTGCGATTAAACACGCCATAAATAATGTATGATGACCAGTTAAAAATATATATTTTAAAGGCGTAAATCGCGCGAATAAAATGTTCATAATCATACCGAAAACCATAATCATAGCAGTAGCTGTTCCGAAACTAGTTTGAGCGGCTGCTACAATCGCTTCATTATTTGGGATAACTCCTTGGACATTAAATGCATGATCAAACATTTTACTAAAGTGATTTAAAGAACCAATTAAAACGGTTGCACCTGCGCCCAGTATAACAAAGCCCATAACCGTTTTTAACGTACCAGAAAGAACTGTTGAAGCTGACTTCTTTTGTATTAATAAACCGACAAAAGCAAATAGGCCGACTAATATAGCTGGTGTTCCTAAAATGTCATTCATAATAACATCTAACATATTAACACCTCACCTATCCAATTTTTAATTAGTCATTTCAAAAAGTTCAAATTCAATCCTTTAAAACAGTGGATTAAGCTTTAATTTAATTTCAGAAATACTCATCATATTAACAATACTAACGATATGACCTCTCTCTTCGGGCAATTGATTGACAATATCTTCTGCGCCAATATAAATATCCGCTTTCTCTGTCTTGGCAGATGCTAAATCTGTATGAGTTACTTCTGCAACTTTTCCAAGTTCAGTTAATGCTTTTTTTACATTCAATTCCATAATAAAACTACTGCCTAAGCCATTCCCGCACACTACTAAAATCTTCATTAAGATTACTCCTTTGCCACAAATTGTTGAATTTTTTTGATAATATCGTCTTTATGCTGGCAGGCGATGATGCTGTCTATTTGATTGGGTTCTTGCAAAATCTTTGTTAAGTCAACTAATGCTTGCAGATGCGACGCACTATCGGTCGCAGCTAAGATAATAATTAAGAAAACTGGCTTTTCTGGTCCAAAAAAAACAGGTTTTTGTAAGCTTAATAAGCTTATGGCTAGCTCATTGACTCCTTCTGTGTGCCGTGCATGTGGAATTGCTACTTTGGGTGTAATGACTACATAAGGTCCGTGTTTTTCAATGGAATGAATCATGGACTCAATATAGCGTTTTTCGATTTTATTGTGCTTTAATAGTGGACTTGCAGCTAAATGAATAGCTTCCTGCCAAGTGTTTACAAAATTTGCAAGTTGTATAGTATCTTTTGTCAGTAACTCAGTTAGCAAGTACAACCCTCCCTTCATAGGGATAAACATTCCCCATTCCATGTTATTATTGTCGACTATGGAATTATGTCATAAGAGGCTATTTTTTTAATTGTTTGGCTAAATCATAAATTGCAGTTTTTACAAACGCATCCATCTTGCTATCTAGACGAGATTTAGGATAAATAAGTTGAATCTTTCTATTAAGTGTCACATCGTGTAAGTCTCTTTTGATCAAAAGTCCTGATTTTAACTCATCTTCTATCAGGGCAACTGACAAAAATGCAATTGTTTTTCCGAAAGTAAGCATTTTCTTAATAGTGCTGACAGAATCTAGCTCAATCGTATAAATGGATGGGTGAAATGGGTTCATCCATTTTTCTATAAAATGATTCGTTGAACTTGAGGATGTATGCAATAATACTTTGTTTTTTAGGACATCTGCTTTTATGATGTCCTTTTTTGCTGCAAGCTCATGGGTAGGACTCAATGCTAATACAAGGGAATCTTCGCCGATTGTTTCGTATATTAGAGACGAATTTTCTTGTTTTGTTTCCATAATTAGCCCGAAATCTAATTCTTGAAGAGCTACCTTTTGTTCAATTTCAGGCGCTGTTTTTACTTCTAGCGATATTCGAATGTCTGGGTAAGCTGTTGAAACTAGATGAATAATATCCGGCATAAAAATATGTGCAGGTAGCCCGCTTGCGCCAAGACGAACGGAGCCAATATTACCCGCCAAAAGATTTTCGACAAAGCGATTCATGTCTTTTTGTAGCTGTACAATTTGGCGAGCATAATGATAGAGCCCTTCTCCCGCTTCTGTTAAACGGTATCCACCTGCATTTGTCCGAAATAAACGGATGCCATATTCCTCTTCAATGGAACGAATATGAAAGGATACTGTCGGCGCTGTAAGACCTAGCGCTTTGGCAACAGGAGCTAATTTTTTAAATTCTACGAGTAGGCAAAATGCCTGTAACTTCATGTTATTCATTTTATCCTCCTAAAGTAAATTAGAAAAAATCTTTGTTTTGCTTTAGTTTATTAGATTTTTTTTAACGAGATATTAATAGTAGATTAATATTTTCTAAATATCTGGAATTTATAGTTGTAATTAACGAGGAGGATATGATGAAAATCTCATTAACGAATATCGAAAAAAAATATGGACAGTCTCATGCGTTATGGCCCATCAATGTGGAGCTGGATAGCAAGTTCATTACCATCTTAGGACAATCAGGCTGTGGTAAAACAACGTTATTGAAAGTATTGGCAGGTCTTGAACAACCGACAAATGGAGAAATCCGTTTTGATGACACAATTATTTATTCATCCAAACTCCATAAAAATGTAAAACCAAATAAGCGAAATATGGCAATGGTTTTTCAAGATTTTGCATTATGGCCTCATATGACTATTTTCCAAAACATTGCTTTTGGCCTGAAGGATATTGTTTCAAAGTCAGACATTCCGGCTCGAGTGGAGCATGTTATGCGATTGGTGAAAATGGAGGGTTTTGAAAAACGAAAGCCAGGGGAGCTATCGGGAGGACAGCAGCAACGAGTAGCACTTGCGAGGGCACTAGCGACAAATCCACAGCTTATTTTGTTTGATGAACCACTATCAGCGCTCGACGCAGTACTAAGAGAAAAAATGCAAAATGAAATCATGCATATTATTAACGAGTTAGATTGTCAGGCAATTTTTGTCACACATGATCAAACAGAGGCAATGGCAATGTCAGATCAAATTATCGTGATGGAGGCAGGAAGAATTGCACAAGTAGGAACACCAGAAGAAATTTATCACGCTCCAGCAACACCGTATGTAGCAGATTTTATCGGCAAAGTGAACTGGTTTGATAAAGGTAATTATATTGTGCGACCTGAAGGAATTTCCAGACTACGACGCCCAGGTACAATTGCAAAACAAGCGATGATTGTAAAAAGTACCTTTGTTGGTGATCGTTATTTAGTGCAAGCACAGGTAGAAGGTAAGCACTGGAGCTTTTACGAAGCAGAACCGATAGAACATGGCAAACAGCTTGAAGTTTTTATTGATGAAAAACAAATATATCAATTGGAGGGTTACCATTGAAAAAACGAGGGTTAAAACTATTTGCTACAGCTGGGATTCTTTTAACATTAGCATTAGCGGGCTGTGGAAATAAAGAGGTAGAGAAGAATGATAAAGCAAGTTCAACCGCAAAAGAAGAACAAACTTTAACGGTATACTCTGCTGGTCCAGATGGTTTAGCAGCGAATATTCAACAAGCATTTGAAGAGAAAACGGGCATAAAAATAGAGATGTTCCAAGGAACAACAGGCAAAATATTATCGCGTTTAGAAGCGGAAAAAAATAACCCTGTAGCTGACGTTGTCGTACTAGCCTCTGTCGCTTCAATGGATGGCTTAAAGGAAACAGATCAACTTCAAAGCTATAAAGACGCTGATAATACCAAGAAAATCAATAGCGATTGGTCAGATGCAGAAGGTTATTACTATGGTTACAGTGCCTCAGCATTAGGAATTGCTTATAATACGAAAAATACGCAACAGGTTCCGGCAGAATGGACAGATTTAGCAAAAGCTGAATGGCAAAATAAAATTAATATACCAGATCCTAGCTTGTCAGGCTCTGCTGTAGACTTCCTATTCGGATATACAGAAGCTGAAAAAACAGCCTGGACTACGATGGAGAAGTGGAAGGAAAATGGTTTACAGGTGAATGGTGCTAATAAGGAAGCGTTAGATGCTGTTATTACTGGTGACAAAAATGCCACAATTTCAGGAGTAGATTACATGGCCTATAAAGCAAAAGCTGATGGTGAGCCAGTAGAAATTATTTATCCAAAAAGCGGGACAGTTGTCAGTCCGCGAGCTGTTGGTATTTTAAAGGATGCAAAAAACGTAGAAAGTGCAAAAGCGTACGTTGATTTTTTACTGTCAGATGAAGGGCAAAAGCTTGTAGCAAATGCCTACTTACTACCAGGCAACAAAGATATACCTGTTAAGGATCGTGCAGCCTTAGATGAAATTCCTCAGCTAAACGTGAATTGGAAAGGTGCAGAAGCGAAGCAGCTTGAAGTATTAACTAAATTCAATGATATTTTTCGTTAAGTAGTTAGGGGAGGTTTTTTAGCCTCCTTGAAGTTTTTCTAGGAAAGGATTGAATCATCAATGATTATGGAAGGCAGACGAACTTTTGGATTTTTACTGACACTTGTCGTCACGTTTGCTATCGCACCGTTAATTGCCATTGCATTTTATACGTTTATGAAAGATGGGCAATTAGATGTTTCGCAGATTAACAGAATGTTTGGCAATGCAAGAATGTGGCAAACGCTTGGAAACTCTGTATTATTAGGGGGTTTAGTTGTTTTAGGGACTACGATTGTAGCATTCCCAATGGCGTTAATAAGAACGAAAACAAGCTTATATAAATACGATTGGCTAGATATTATTTTAACCATTCCATTTATGACACCTCCGTATATTGGCTCCATGGGATGGATATTGTTCATGCAAAATAATGGCTTTCTCCAACAGCTATTTCCAAGTGCTGCTTGGATGACTGAATCGTTCTTCACTTTATTTGGAATGGTCATGATTATGAGCCTGCATCTTTTTCCTTTTTTATATTTAATGCTGAAAAATACGCTATTAAGAATCAATGGCTCCTTTCTAGATGCTGCATTAATTTTTGGACGAAGCTCTTGGAGAAATTGGATGAAAATAGTCCTGCCTTTAGTAGTTTCTAGCTATGTTCTAGGGAGCTTGCTAATTTTCATCAAAACGCTAGCTGAATTTGGAACACCTGCTACGTTTGGTAGTCGAATTGGCTTTCAAGTATTTACAACGGAGATTCACTCTTACCTTTCAAGATGGCCAGTAGATATTAGTATGGCGACATCACTGTCATTATTTTTACTATCAGTTTGTCTCGTTATCTGGTATTTCCAAAATCTTATTGGACGAAAATATACATATAGTGTGCTATCTGGAAAAACACCAGCTATTCGCGAGATCGAAGATAAATGGTATGTCAAGTTCGGTTCATGGCTCTTTGTGGGAATCATCATTTTGTTATCAATCGGTATTCCTTACTTCTCAATTATTGTGACATCTTTGCAGAAAGTAAGGGGAGATGGTTTGCAGGCAGGGAATTTTAGCTTTGCTTCCTACCAGGAAGTGTTTACAAGTGGAAGTGCTGGATTGTCAGCATTTTTAAATAGTGTTGTTTTCTCCATAATCACAGCTGTCGTTACAGCAATTATTGGCTTGTTCATTGCCTTATACATTAAAAAGGGAGAAACGAAAAAGCAGCAAGTATTAGATTTCTTTAGTTTAATGCCTAATATTATTCCTGGAATTGTCTTTGTAGTTGGGTTAATCATGTTTTGGAATGCACCGTGGCTACCAGCGACTATCTATAACACAAAGACAATGGTTGTAGTCACGTATTGTGTACTTTTTTTACCATATTCCGTGCAATATACAAAGTCCTCTTTATCACAATTAGATTCTTCGATATTCCAATCAGCCGCTATTTTTGGGCGAAGTAGCTGGGCGGTTTATCGACATATCATTATTCCATTATTAATGCAGGGGATTCTTGCTGGAATGATGATGACGTTTATTATCTCGATGCGTGAGCTTGTCGCTGGATTACTCATTTTGCCTCCTTCAGTAGAGACTGGCGCAACATTTATTTACAGTCAATTTGAACAAGGAAATGTTGGTGTAGGAATGGCTGTAGCGGTGATTACAGTCGTCATGACCGTTATTTTTATGTTTCTATTAGATTGGCTACAAAAACGGGGAGGACATGCGGATGCTTAATGTAGAAATTTTAGGTGGGGTTGGTGAGTATGGCCGTAACTGCTTTTTCATTGAAAATAATGGACATGCTATTTTACTCGATTGCGGAGTGATGAACAATCGACAGAAGACTCCTCCTAATTTAACACAAGCTCATGTGGCAAAGCTTGATGCAGTGTTTATTTCCCATTCACATACAGATCATGTAGGTGCTATTCCTTTACTTGAGCAATGGGGATACACAGGGCCGATCATTATGAGTAAAATGACTGCGCAGCAATTAAAACCGTCTTTTCAACATACAAGAACCTTTCAACCAGAATCAATCGGAGAGTGGATAGTTGTTAGTAAATGTCTTGCCTTTCAATGGGGCTACAGTGGGCATTTAATAGGAAGCGTTTGGTTTAAGATTCGTTTTTTTGAGGAGGTGATATTTTACTCTGGCGATTATGTTGTGGATTCCTATTTGTTAAAAGCAACACTACCGATAGAGGACGGGACTGTTTATGATCTAGCCATTATGGATAGCGGCCATGTTGAGAAGCGCATTAATAATATAGAAGTATTGCAGCAAATGACGGAATATATCAATGCAAATCCAGGCTGCCCGATCATTTTCCCATCTTCTTTCTCAGGAAAAACAGCAGATATTGCTACTTATCTTTTTCAGCATACAACAAGAGCGATACGTGTAGATTATGATTTGTTGTCGTTATTTGATAATTGTTATGAGTCATTTGAAAATTTATTGTCTACCAAAACAATTTTGCAAGAGTTTAAACTAGAATGTTTGACAAAGATAAGAGAAAGTGAAAACTTCATTTATTTTGTACCTGAGCGTAATGAAGCTAAATTAATGAAACTACTTCACAAAAAGCCAACAGCTATGGTTATCTTTACGGGATATTGGAATAAAGGAAAATATAGAATTCAATTTTCCGAAAATCAACATAAGGAATTTTTTTATAAAACGCATCCAGATTATGATGATATCATTGCACTTTCTAAGAAAATACATGCACATAAGACAATCTATTTTCATAGTTCATTAACGAATAGAGAAACGACTATCTTGCAATTACTACAAAATGAGGAGGAAATAACATGAAGAAATGGGTACTGAATTTTTGTTTAATCGGTATTGTACTTGTTAGCATCATTGGATTTGATTCTACACAAGCTAAAGCAGCAATCGAGCCAGGGAATGAAATTAAATTCAATATTAAATCTGAGCTTTTCACTGAATCGGATATTTTTAATGTTTTCCAAGCCACAAAAAAAGATGAAGTAAAGATTTATTTCTTTGATACTCCGAATTAAGTTTTTCTAAATGAGGATTATATCAACCGTTTACGTGTCTACAAAGGAAGCAATAAAATGGATATCACCTATAAAAAGAGATTTTCAAATACACCTCTGGATGAAGCAATTGCTATTACAGAAAATCATGGCTTCACTGGAGCAGAGTCTAACTATAAATTTGAAACGGATGTTAAGGGTGACAATCGTACGTTCACCATAAGTCGTAAAGAATCATTAAAGACTACATCTAAAGTTTCCTATGATGCAGTGGATACAAATGCGGCAAAAAAATTAATATTAGAAAATGTTCCGAAGAAAATTTTAAATTGGGATTCTGAAGCATGGTATCAAAACACATTATCCGAAGCTGTCGTATATGGTCCTGCAAAGGCAACAACATATAAAGGAAGCTTTGCGGGCTATGCGGCGGATATTGAAGTTTGGCAATATCAAGGAGAGATTATGGTAGAGCTATCAACGAAAGAGGATGATGCATTAAAGGCTGCTATTATAGAAAAAGAATGGCATGATCGATTAGAATTAGCTGGTTATTTAAGTGAAGATCAACGTGGCAAAACAGCATTTGTAATGGATAAGTAATAAAAAATATTCTTTGAAATTCGCGTCACTTCTAGGAATAGCGAACAAGCCGTGGTGCTTTAGCATCTACATGGCTTGTTACGCGTTTGGAGAAGTAGAGCGAATTTTTCTTTTTGGTGTGAAGTAGAATAGAAGGTAAATAAAACAAAGAAAAATTTGTTCTAACTTTTTCATTTTAGCTTACACTTACTATAGGACGAACTTAGTGTTGAACAAGGGAGGAAATGACATAGCGAAAAAAATGGGAATTGTCGCGCTACTTTTATTCGGTGTTTATGTGCTGTGTATGTATTGGTATATATTCCACAGCGGTGGTGGTACAATACCACGAGCGATGCAGGGGACAGCTGCAGATCCAGTGATGTTTATGTCTGAAAAAGAACTATACTTAAGCGGTGAATATTCTAAAATACGGAACTTCCTATTCTTTGTTGCTACACCTTTGGAATGGTTAATCTATTTCATGATATTAATTATGGGCGTATCACGTTATTTCGAAAAGGTAGCAACATCACAAACAAAATGGAAGCTGTTACAAAATGCAAGTTACTTATTCTTATTATCACTATTACTATATGTTGTACTATTTCCACTCGATTATTATCGTTACACTTTAAGTAAAACCTACGGAATTAGTACACAAGGGTTTTCTTCATGGATGCGAGATGGCATTATTGATTTTTGGGTCAACTTTGGTATGAGTTTAATTATCGTGTCTGTCCTATATTGGCTCATCAAAAAAAGTGCCAAAAGATGGTGGTTATATGCATGGTTTCTAACGATTCCATTTACAATATTTGTGATGTTTATTCAACCTGTAGTTATTGATCCTTTATATAATGATTTTTATCCGCTAAAAAATAAAGAGCTAGAGACGAAAATCCTGTCAATTGCTGCACAGGCAAATATACCAGCAGAACATGTATATGAAGTCAATATGGCAGAAAAAACAAATGCCTTAAATGCCTATGTAACGGGTATTGGCAGTAATTCGAGAATTGTGTTATGGGATACAACCTTAAATCGTTTAACAGATAATGAAATATTATTTATCATGGCACATGAAATGGGACACTATGTTGAGAAGCATATTTATTTTGGCATTGCTGGGTATCTTCTGTTGACATTGCTAGGATTATGGCTGACGGCGAAATGTTTGAGGTGGTTCATTGGACGTTACGGACAGGTATTAAAAATTAAAAAAATCGGTGATATAGGCTCTTATCCATTGTTTTTACTCATAACATCTGTTTTATTATTTGCTTCAAGCCCTCTGTCGAATTATATTTCAAGGTATCAGGAAAATAGAGCCGATCAATATGCGATTTCACTAACGGGTGATCGAGAGTCTGCAGTTACTGCATTCCAAAAGCTAACGATATCTGGTTTAAGTGAGGTAAATCCACAGTTACTCATAAAGTGGTTCCGTTATACACATCCGCCAATGCTTGAACGTATTTATAAGGTAGCGGATAAAGTAGAAGAGAATAAAGAGGAGCCATTAAAAGAAGTGCCGTTAAAAGAGGAGCAGAAAAAAGAACATCAGAAGAAATAAATACCGTTCTTTTAACTGCAGTAGAGCAATACTCCAGGTTTTTTGAACGAATAAGTTGGGTATTCTAAGGGAAAGAAGTACAAAACTCGTTCATTAATGATAGGGGAAATGTTATGAGTAATATTGTCATTATTACACTTTCATCGATATTAGTCGCCTTTGCCTACAATTTTTTGTTAATTCCACATGAGATTTTAAGTGGGGGATTAAGCGGGATTGCCATCATGCTTGGTATTATTACACCCTTGAATACGGGAGTTTTAAATTTACTATTGAATTTGCCGTTGCTTATTATAGGGGTTATGAAATTAGGGAAGCGTTTCATTAGCTATACCATTCTTTCAGTAGTTGTCTTGTCGGTAAGCTTGTATATTATTCCGATTTATAAAGCTACACAAGAGCCAATTCTTGCCTCGTTATTTGGTGGTGTTATTGTGGGCGTAGGGATGGGCATGATTTTTCGTGCGGCAGGTTCCTCTGGAGGTTTTGATATTATAGCGATGCTGTTAAGCCGCAAACGAGATTTTCCACTTGGTACATTAATCTCTGCGATGAATGGTATCGTTGTAGCTATCTCTGGATTCGTGTTTAGTTGGGATGCGGCATTACTGACGCTCGTATCAATTTATGCTACAGGGAAGGTTGTCGACACCATTCATACGAGTCATATTAAATTGACACTGATGATTATTACGAGCAAGGGCGAGGAAGTGAAACAGCAGCTACTGAAAAAACTTCATAGAGGAGTAACTATTATGGATGCGAAGGGTGCTTATTCAGGAGAAGGGCGAAAAGTTTTAATTACCGTCATTACACGCTATCAGCTTGCTGAAGTTAAAGGTATGATCAAGGAAACAGATGCCAAAGCCTTTGTCAATATATTGCAAACTACCGAGGTCATTGGCATGTTTGATAGAGGCGTAAAATAAAGGGTGTCCTGTAATAACGCGTTTCGTGTGGCTAACGCTGCACTTTCGCACAAAATAACCATATTTCAAAGCGGCTCATCGGGTAATTTAAAATAAATAATTATTTCCACAACACACGTTGTTGATTATAATAAATATAATCGAACGTGTGTTTTTAATTTTCAGAGAAAATGGGGTTAAATAATGAACAAAGAAACAATTCATGCATACTGTCTAAAGCTTCGTGGAACAACGTATGATTACAAAGAAGAATGGCAAGCGGATCGCTATCATATTGGTGGTAAAATGTATGGGATGATGGGCGGAGATGGTGCTGGAAGACCAGTACTTACTTTGAAATGTGAACCTAATCGAGCTGAAGAGTTGAGAGAAGCCTATGAAGGTATTATTCCGGGCTATTATATGAATAAAACACATTGGAATTCAATCTATATGGATACAGATGACGTGCCTATTGATTTAGTTAAGAATTTAATCAAACATTCGTATGAGCTAGTTTTCGGAAAGCTAACAAAAAAAGCTCAGCAGGAAATTAATTTAATGGAAGAAATGAAGTGAGAGAACAAGTAGGGTGACCCCGCGCAAAGAAGTAGGGGCAGGCCGGCGAAGAAATACTCAGGTGCAACTGATATTTGCTCTACCAGCGAAAAGGAATACCTGAAAGCAGTGAATTCCCATACGAAATAACACAATATATGAAATTAAAAAAGAATCTGCAAATTTCTCCAGCTTAATCGCGGAGAAAACAGATTCTTTTTTTCGGTGTTATCTAGTTATATCCACGTTCAGCAAATGGCTGAAGTTTGTCGAGCCATTTTTGTTCTAGCTTTTCTAGCTCTTTTTTGGCATCGAAATAGCCCTCTTCTTTTTTCTTCAAATATTCCACAACTTCAATATCGAAGGCATCCTTTCCGAATGTGTTGTAATCGGCTTGTAGCTTTTTATTAGTATGTGTATTTGTTTTTAATGAAAATTGAAAGCCGTTTAAGCGTTTTAAATTATTGAAGCTACCAACAAACGCTTTACCATTTTGTTTATTGGTCATTGTAAAAACACCAGCTTCGATTTTTATTTCTTTATACATTTCCTTTAATTCTTTTTTATGGTCCATTGGAAACCCTGCTTTCTTATTTTTTTATCCAGTAAGCACTGCCATCCTCTTGTCGATCCATGAAGCCGTATTCGATTAAATAGCGACGTATTTGCACATAATCCTCATATATCGGTTGAATCACTTCGTTTAATTCTTTTTCTGAATACTGTTTTGTTTCATCGAAAAGTTTTGTGATTGCACGGAGTATCACAATTTTATGCTTTTCACGTTTTGGGAAGCGGACAAGCACTTTGCCAATACCGTTTGGAAAGTACTTTTCAAGCAATTGCTGTTCTTCAGAAATCGTAATATTATAGCGATCGTCGACCATCGTAGCCGTTTTGTGAATAGGTACAAAGCTGTCTTCCTTTTGATTCTGTTCTTTTAATAGCTCCATCATCGCAAGAAATGTTTTCGCTTGACGTTCCTTTTCTTTAAGGGTAAAGCGATGATGACGTATCGTTGTTGCACTACCAATTTCCAGTTCCTCTTTAATCTCTTGATCGGTTTTTCCCTCATAAAATAAGCGTAAAATATGACTTTGATGATCAGTTAGTCCTGTCATTTTTTTATTTAGGCCATTTAAATAATGAAATACAGATTGATGTGCAGCAGTAATATGATGTTGCATGAATTTTTCTGCCTCGTAGAGAACGCCTTCATGTGGATAAATAATACCCTTTTCAATCTTTTCCCCGCAAAGCAAACAAGTGAAATGTGTTGTTTCATCATTGTAGCCTTTTTTTATGTCATGAATCGAAGCTTGCCAAAATAATTCATTTACATCCATTGGAAGTCCTCCTGTAAAACGCAAACGATTATTCGTTTTGTTTGCTTATATATTATTAAAATAACAAATTGTTTAAATAAAATCAATAAAAAACACATTGTTTTATAAACGATGTGCGAAAGTGTTTATTTATTTTTCTTGTTAAAAAAAATGATAGATAAGATTGCTAGCACAATAATTGTGACGATAATAATGACAATGCTAGTTGAGATACTTAGTATATTTCCATGAAGGTCATAGACAATACCATACATTTTTTTATATTCTTCCACCTTTGAAGCAGGCGCACCTTCGAAAACCTTGGAAATTGAGCTCTCCATAAAGGCATTGCGTAATAGTAAAGTTGTATGGCTAATAGGGAAATACATAATAATATTTTGAGCAAAACTTGGAAGTACACCAACAGGTACATAAACACCACATAAGAAACCGAGTGCTGTACCGAAGATTGTACTGAGCGTTGAAAATGAATGTTGGCTGTTAGCAAGTAACACAAGGAAGAGATTAAAAACACTGGCAAGTAACACTGATAAAAATAGTAAGCCTACTACTTTTAAGAAATCTCCAAAGCTTAGTAGCTCACCGCCAGTTGATACGATAAAAATTTCACAGCCAATAAGGGCGATAAAGGAAAAGATACAGCCAATGAAAAAGGCATTTAATACATAGCTAAATTGAATGGTTGCTCGCGAGATAGGGGCCGTGAGAAAATCAGCTTGCGCTTTCGATTCAAGATCCCTTACAGCAATGCCGTACGCAGCAAGTGTAGTAGAAACAGTGATCATAGAGAGTAAACCAGCGACGATCCACTCATTGACCATTGTGACCAATTCTGGAGTAGCCTTTGTCACTTCTTCAATGGCATTTACTTGCGTTTTTTGAAGAAATACTGCGTAAAGGACAATGACGATAATGACAGAAAGAAGCGAGTAAAAGACTTGCATTTTATCACGTCTAAAAACCTTGTTATTTCGTTTTACTAAGCTAAATAATGCTTCCATTAAGTTGCACCTTCCTCGGCCATAATATGAAGAAAGACATCATCCATAGTACTTTTGATTACTTCAAACGAAGCAATAAGCGGCTCCGCATTTTTTAATAGCGCTAAAGCATGAAGTGTCGATTCGACTCGGATGGAAAAAATACCTAGCTTTTCTGTATAGGAGATGGCATTTTCCTCGAGCCACTGTATCCCTTCAGAACTATTATGAAAAGCAAGTGCCATTGAATCATAGGCGTATTTAGTTTTAAGTGCATCTGGTGTGCCTTCAGCAACAATTTCTCCTTCTTTTAAGACGATGACTTGATGAGCAACTGCCGCTTCTTCCATATAATGCGTTGTTAAAAAAACAGTCATGTTTGTTTCGAGCTGAAGCTGCTTAATCGCTTGCCAAACGAATTGACGCGTTTGTGGATCAAGCCCAGTTGTCGGTTCATCTAAAAACAATATTTTCGGTCGATGGATAAGGGCTCGAGCGATATCAGCGCGCCTTTTTTGACCACCTGATAAAGTCCCGTATTTGCTTTTTTCTATATCAGCTAAATGTAAATATGTTGAAACGAATTGATAATTTTCGGCCAATTGTTTTTTCGATAAGCCATATGTTTTACCACGGTGAATTATATTTTCCCGCACCGTTAATCGTTCATCTAATAAACTTTGTTGGAATACGACACCAATGGATTTTCGAATTTCCGCATTGTCATTGCTTGCATCAAGTGTATAGCCATTAACTTTTACAGTACCGCTTGATTTTTTTAATAATGTACAGAGTATTTCAATGGTCGTTGATTTCCCTGCACCATTTGTACCTAAAAAGGCGAAGAGGAAGCCTTGTTCAACCGTAAATGAAATACCCTTTACGGCATGTTGATCGCCATATTGCTTACATAGATTTTCAACTTGTATAGCAAAGGTCATATTGTTTTATTCCTTTCTTTTTCGAATTTCTTGATTGATTTTTGCAATATCATTTTTTTGAAGTACATAAATAATGCACCAAGCGATAAAGAAAATAATAGCTTCACTTATAAAAATATATGTAATGCTTGAATGTTCAAACCAACGCCCGAAATAGCCTGCAATCATGACACACACCGTAACTGCAATTACATGTAGAATAAACTGAGTAATAAAAGGTAAACGTTCAATATCATAGATGATGGACAGTAGACCTATTACAACTCCAAGTATGGCGGCGATGATAATTTGTTCAAGTAATTCCGACCCTGACACCACAGCGTTATTAGATAGGACACTTAATGTTACTAAGACGTAGGAAGAGCTTAGTGATATGAGTAGACCGATCGTCATCATACGTATAATTTTTTTCATATTATGAGTCCCTCCCAATACCTAAGTGTTGTTTTAGTTCTTTTAAATATTTTCGGCTAACATGGACGGACACATCATTTTCTAAAAGCAGTTCTGTTGTACCGATTGTACCCATTTGAATAGAGGCAATTTTGTTAATGTTGACGAGTGTCGATTTGCTGACTCGGGCAAAGTCTTTCGCCAATTGTGCTTCTAGCTCATATAATTTACGCTTCGTTTCGAATTCTTGTTCCTCCGTCTGCAAAAATACTTTTGCACCCTCTGCGTAAATGGAGTAAATATCCGAAATTTTTAGCATATGAATTTCCTGCTGAAAATAGCCATCTAGCATTGTTGTTTGTGAAGTTTGTAGCTGCTTCATCAGTCGTTCAATTTGCTCGGTGTATTCCTTTGCATGTATATGAACCTCAGTTTCTTCTAGCTCACTATTGATTGTTAAATGAATTTTCATTGGAGGCCTCCTTTACATATCTCCGCTATGGAGAATCACTCAATCAGGTAATAATAATGTAGCATAGAAAATTTTGGCTTGGAGAAAATATTGGATAAGAGGTTAAATTTTATAAATAACAGGTTCAATTTTAACGATATACGACTTTGTAAAAAAGTAAGGAAGTAGAAAAATAGGCAGGTTCACGGCATAATAGAATGATACAGTCACGAGGGGTTGCTTCTATGTTTATTTTTGACAAGCACATGTTTATTACGTTATGTATTGGTTTAACAGGTGCGATTTTATTTAATGTATTACATATTCCAATGCCGTGGTTACTTGGAGCTATAGCAGCGGTGCTAATGGTTCAGTTATCGACAAAGGTACAATTGAAATGGCATAAATATTTTCGTAATTTTGGTTTAATCGTTGCGGGGTATTCCATTGGTTTTGCGTTTACACCAGAAGCGGTGCAGGATATTAAACAATTTATTGGAAGTATGATTGTTTTAAACGTATTATTTATTGTATTGTTTTTTGGTGTTAGTTATTTAGTAGCAAAACGTGCTGATTTAGATTTTGCGACTGCGTTGACATGCTGTGTACCTGGTGGAATGTCACAGGTTGTTGCCTTTGCCGAGGAGCAAGGGGATATGGATATGGTCGTAATTACGTTCTTCCAAATTTTAAGGGTGCTTTTAATTGTCGGCTTTGTGCCATTAATGGTGTCTGGATCTGGGGGAACTGGTGTAGTCGTCAACGGAGCGTATTCATGGAACTTAATAGGATTACTTGCTGTGTGTGGAGTAGCGGGTTGGCTGGCGCAAAAGGCAAAGATTCCGACAGGTTATATGCTTGGTCCAGTGTTTTTATTGATGGGCATAAATATAGCGGGGATTGATGTACCGAAATTGCCATTGTCACTACTTCATATCGCGCAACTAATGCTTGGGATTTACATTGGACTTTTATTGAAAAAAGACGATCTACATTTATCGAAGAAGCATGTATTTTACGCTTTTGTATCGGCAGGTATCTTTATTGGCGCAGCTTATGGCTTAACATTTGTCATGCAGAGTTTTTACAGCCTTGATTTTCAAACTGGCTTTCTAAGCATCGTACCAGGCGGTCTTGATCAAATGGGGATTATCGCCGCTTCCGTGCATGCAAAGGTCACAATCGTTACCGCATTTCAGCTATTCCGCGTACTGGTCGTATCCGTTTTCCTTGTTCCGTTTGTTAAAATGTTTGTGAAAAAAGTGAAAACATAGAGATGTAGGTGGATTTCACCGGTTTTTTTAGTGAAAAATAAAAATATTAAATACTGTAGATTGTCAGGACTTCTTAGTTTGGAACTTGTTAGAATTTCACTGTTTATGGTTTTTTTTGAAACTTTAAAACTTAGTGTAACGTCTTTAACTTCAAAGTGTGAAGGGAGAAGAACATTGTTCAAATATGTGATACAACTAATTCTTGGTTTCTTGACATTATTGATGTCAACAGCTATTTCTTGGTATGAGGGAAGTGGTATCATAGATAATCCGCTGGAATGGAAGTATTCAACACCATTTTCTCAGATATTTAATATTGAGATAAACAATGGACAGGATATTAGCCAGCTTGATTACTTTGTCTATGCGGCTAAATTTCAACCATTTTTCCCGACTATTATGACAGTAAGTGTTCTTTATATTTTTACTGTACTTATATTTTTCATTTTTCAACTAAATCGTCAGTTAGCCATTATTTTATCAGGGATTATAAGTTGTGTATTTATTGTTATTAGCGGTATATTTTTTAATTCATCAACCGTTGGAGGAAACGTATTCTTTTGGATTACAGCTGTCAGTGCATTAATTTTTATAAGTATGGCGATAAGTTTATGGTACAAGAAAAAAATACAATGTTTAAATTACAGCCATAATAGTTGATTAGTAACATAAAAGTGCGAGCTCTAGTACATAAGTATTTGTACAAGAGTTCGCACTTTTTTTATAAACATCGAAGGAATTATCATAGAACTTCATATCCACAGATCAATCTTATAATTACTCATAAGATTTAAATAAATGAAAAAACAATGAATGATATCTGCTGCTGCCGCTTCACTTTCGCGCAAAAACATCTGTTGGTCCATGCGACTATCTGGAAGACCTTAGGTAAGCGGCGATCGGAACGGAAATCAACCCTCGTTATGGTGCGGGGCTGAAAAAAATGTGAAAGAATGTAATTTTCCCTTTTCAAAATTTGCTGAATTATGGTATTATAAATATAACTATTTTGAACGGAGGTGAAAAGGAATGAATAAAAACGCTACGAAAACATGTGTAAAAGTGGATACAGCTATGTATTTTGCACGTGTTATTACTTTCGATTTTGCGAACAACGGGATAGGTCTGTCTATTTTTAAGCAAAATCAAATATTAAACGTAGCGAATTAACCATTCTTTTTCACAAACTAATGAGGAAAAGACTGCTTGTTAATCGAGCAGTCTTTTTTGTGTCTATAGATGTTTTTCGCACGTTTCATTGGAGGAAAAAACGATGCAAATTAAGGCTGAACAAATACAAAAAATTATTGGTGGAAATGTTTTATTTGAAGGGCTTCAATTAGAAGTAAATACAGGTGAGCATGTTGCTATTGTTGGCGTGAATGGCAGTGGGAAAACGACTTTATTACAGTTACTAGCTGGTTTGGATATGCCAGATAAGGGACGAATCATAAAAAGTAAGGAAGCGACGATTGGTTATTTACATCAAATTCCACAGTATCCTATGTTCTCAGTGAAGGAAGTGCTGGAAGAAGCATTTGCGGAAATCTATGCATTAAAGGCAAAAATGACAAAGGTTGAGCAGGAAATGCAGTTAGCTGTTACAGATAAGGTACTCCAGCAATATGGCCATGTGCAGGAACAGTTTATGCTGCTGGGTGGCTATGAAATTGATGCGCAATTAGCGATGATTGCAAACGGTCTAGGTATAACACCATTGCTTGAGCAACCTTTTAGTAGTTTAAGTGGTGGGGAGAAAACGAAGGTGATGCTTGGGCAAATCCTTTTAAGTAATCCTTCTATTTTGCTATTAGATGAACCGACGAATCATTTAGATATGCAGGCAATTGAATGGCTAGAAAATTATGTCCGGAACTTTGCAGGAATTGTTATTGTAGTATCACATGATCGCCACTTTATGAATCAAATGGCTCAAAAAATAATCGAAATTGAAGATGGAGAGGCATTTACGTATATTGGCAATTACGATGCATTTGTTGAACAAAAAGAAGCTAATCTTGAACAGCAATTTGCTCAATATGAAGAACAGCAAAAGAAAATAAAAAAAATGCAGGAAACAATAAAGCGCTTAAAGCAATGGGCAAATGAAGCGAATCCGCCAAATGCTGGTTTGCATCGACGCGCTAAAAGTATGGAAAAAGCACTAGCCCGTATAGAGCGTGTGAAGAAGCCTTCAACGAAAAAGAAAATGAATTTAGCGTTAACGATGGCTGAGCGTAGTGGGAAAGAGGTTGTACAAATGAAGGGCATTAGCCATGCATTTGAGAAACCATTATTTAAGGAAAGTAATTTAGCGGTTTACTTTGGAGAACGATTGGCGATTGTTGGTGGCAATGGCAGTGGGAAATCAACGTTACTAAAAATGATGTTAGGTGAAGTAGAACCTATTGAAGGTGCTTGTCATGTCGGCAGCAGTGTTAAAATTGGTTACCTTTCACAGCAATTTGAACATAAAAATCCGGCCATTCGTTTAATTGATGCCTTTCGTGAGAGTGTCTCTGTGTCAGAGGCTGAAGCGCGTCATATTCTTGCTCAGTTTTTGTTTTATGGCTATGACGTTTTTAAAAAAGTGAAGGATTTAAGTGGTGGTGAAAAAATGCGCTTACGTCTAGCGCAGTTAATGCATGAGGATATTAATTTATTGATGCTGGATGAGCCGACCAACCATTTAGACATTGAAGCGAGAGAGGTATTGGAGGATACACTGGAATCCTTTGAAGGGACCATTATTGGTGTTTCGCATGACCGTTATTTTTTACAAAAGATTTTTACTAAAGTTGCATGGATTGAGCACGAAACGATTCAAGTATTTGAAGGCGATTATGAATGGGCAAGACAAAAACGATTAGAAATAGTAAAGGAACCAGTTATAAAAGTAGTACCTGAAAAATCCTATGTTACTAAAAAAGAGATACCAATTGAAGAACAAATTGAAAAGCTCGAAATGAAATTAAAGGAGCCTACACTTGCTACGGAGCAACGTCAAAAGCTTGAACAGCAGTTAGAGGATTTATATGAAAGATGGATTGAGGGAGGAACAAAAGATGCATAAAATTGAGCATATCATGCAGTTAGATATGGATTATATTAAAAGTTTTAGTGAGATGGAAACATGTAATGAAGGAGTATTATTTTACAATAAGGAAATGCCAACATATTACGACGCCAATCATGCACACATTTGGAAGATGATTGCCGATCCAAATATGTTATTAAAGAAAATCAAGAGTTTCTATCAATCAAAATCTCTCATTCCAAGATTGTATTTATACAACGTGGAGGCAAATCAGTCTTGTATAGAAGCATTAGAAATCCATGGCTTTCAATATGAAAGTTTTACTGATGATGTACAGCTTTGGAATGGCGAATACGCGCAATTATCGCATAATCCAGCAATACAAATTGAACGGGTAACAGCCAATAGGGAAGAAGCATTAGCCGTAGAAATGAATATTACTACATTTGGGAATCCTGCATTAATCAAAAAAGCCTTTGAGCAAACCTATCATTGTCCGCATTTTACGTATTATTTATTAAGATTAGATGGCAAAGCTTGCTGTACTGCTAATATTTTCGTCTCAGGAAATCAAGGGAGAGTCGAGAGTGTAGCAACACTTGAAAGCCATCGAGGTCGAGGATTGATTGGATATATTCTGCAGCATATTCAGCAAGAGTCGGTAAAGCAGGGGTTAGAATATCTCTGGATTTTGCCTATCAATGAACAGGTTGCCAAGGTCTATGACAAGTCAAATTTCAGATCAGTAGGTAAAATAAAATCAATTCATGCCTATACTGAGGGAAAAAGCATTAAGCAAATACGACAAGATTCTTAATTACAATGAAAGATAAAAAATTTCGCCATACTCCTGTAGGACAGCAATCCAAGGTGGATTCTCCTACAGGAAAAGAGCGAATTTTTTTTATGTTAAAACATTACCTGCCAATTTTCATTACATGTTGCATAAATAGATGGGTGTTTTAAAATATAATCTGCAATTAGCTCTGTTATATCAATTTGTATTTCCTTCACGACAGGACGGTTTCTTAAAAAATCAAAATTCCCTGCCCCAGTTGCACGATAGCTACTCATAACAACGTCGAATTCTTCATCCATCTTTATAGGCTCACCGTTGATGGTAAGCTTAGTTACACGCTCACCAATAGGCTTTGAAATATCAAAAATATATTCGATACCTTCCCACATGTCATAATTATAAGGCTGTGCTTTAGGATAAAGGAAAGACTCGGCTACTTTCAGTTCTCCAGCCTCTACAGTAAAATAAGCCGCTGATTGTTCAAGGGCGAGTAAGATGTCGAGCCCTGATAAACGAAGAACTTTTAATGTATTTTCGTAAATATAGTTTGTAACAATATCCCGAATTGTTACCTCTTGTTTTAAGCCACCACGCTCATCGTGAAAGAGCGCTGTACAAGAAATAGAAGCTCCAGATGCCTCCATTTGAATATGATTTATAAATTCGATATATGGATGCTCTTGAATACGTGCAAAAAATGTATTCTCGATTAGCATATTTCCATGAATGATCCCAATCGTTTCATCTAACCACGCCTCTGTTTTGTCAAAAGTAGGGGAGATGATGCCACAAACAGATGTATTAGGTTTCATCTCTTCCGTAACATATATCAGTGATGGTGTATGGGTAATCGAGTGGATTTTCTTTTGGCTGTCCATCATAATTTTTACTTCTATACTAGCTAAGCAAGTTCCTTTAGTGTTAGGCTGTACTATTGATTTTCCCATAAATGTTGTACTAATTTCACGATGCTGATGGCCGGAAATGATGATATCCACTTCTTCGATTTCGGTACATATACGATATCCTTGATTTTCCCCGTCTTCCGTTTCGAGTAATTCTCCGGTTTCTAGACTTCGCTCAAATCCTCCGTGGTAGCAAAGAATAAGAACATCAATTTGCTCATTTGAGCGTATCCATTTTGCCCAGTAGCTTGCACTAGAGAAAGCATCTTCAAAACGAAGCCCTCTGATATGATACGGTACCTCCCATTTAGTTACAAAATGAGTTGTAACACCTAAAATAGCTATGCGAACGCCTTCTATTTCTTTGATGATATAGGGCTTTGTAAAATGCTGTCCATCATTCGTTAAAATGTTAGCGCCTAGCCATGGGAATTTGGACTGACTTATTACAGATTGTAAGGCAGACAGCCCATAATTAAATTCGTGATTACCAAATATCATCGCATCATATTGAAGAGCATTGGCAACCTGTATTAATGGATTAGGCTCTTGCGCTTGAAATTTTTGATGATAATAGGTCAATGGACTTCCTTGAATAAAATCTCCGTTATCAATTAAAATAGTTGGCCCTTCCAACCTTTTTTCCTGGATGATTGTTGCTAGCTGGGCTAAACCTAGTGCCTCATTGCGTGTATTTCGGAAAGTGGTGGGCATTATATAACCGTGAATATCACTAGTTGCAAGTATTTGTATTTTTTTTACAGTCATAAGAAGTCCTCCGTTAGTTAGTATATCCATAGTATATAAAGTTATTTTTAATAATTTTGCGTATTTACGATATCAAAATATTGTTTTACATATTAGAAACATATATTTACCTGCTATTAATACTAGGAAAATATTTACTGTTTATACTGAGGAGGCATTTCGAAAATGGGGAGGATAATAACTTGAAGAAAATACTTTTTTTCTGTTTAACATTAATGTTTTCAGTGTTCTTGATGGCATGTGGAAACGAGGCTTCCAAAACATCTAATTCTGACGAGACTGTAGATGTGTCCTCAGGAGTAAAAGGCAATGAATCTATAAAAAAATTAACGATTGGCTTTGTGCCTTCGCGTGATCCGGATGAAATTATTACAGCAACGGAGCCTTTAAAAAATTTATTAAAGGACGAGCTTGCAAGTTTAGGCTATGACGTAGGTGAAATTGATATTACAGTAGGCACAAATTATGAAGCAGTTGGCGAAGCATTATCAGCAGGTACTACTGATATTGGTTTAATTCCTGGGGGAACATATGTCCTTTATGATGATGGTGCAGAAGTCATTTTAACGGCAACGCGCGCAAGTTTAAATAATGATTCAGATAATCCAGTCGATTGGAATAAAAACAAGCCGACTGCACCAACAACGACACAAACGACATCTTATCGAGCGATTTTAGTTGCGGGGCCATCGGAAAAAGGAAAAGCTTTAGCAGCGAAAGTAAATAACGGTGAAGAATTAACTTTCGAGGATTTAAATAATGTCACTTGGAATGTTATGTCTTCGTCTTCACCAGCAGGTTATATTTACCCAACATTATGGTTACATGAGAAGTTTAATAAAACAATCCTAGATTTAGCGAAGGTTGTTCAGGCTGATTCCTATGGCAATGCCTTTGCACGTTTGGCTATAGGTCAAACTGATGTACTGGTCACATATGCAGATGCACGTAGAGATTATGAGGAAAGTTGGAAAGGTGAATTTGGTCGCAAAGCATCTATTTGGGAGGAAACAGATTTAATTGGTGTAATGCCTGCTATTTATAATGACACAATTAGCGTAAGTAAAAATTCGAAGGTCATGAATGATAATTTAAAAAAGGCTATTCAGCAAGCATTTATTAATATTGGAAACTCTGAAAAAGGTAAGGAAGTTATCGCTATCTACAGCCATGAAGGTTATCAGGTAGCAAAGGATAGTGACTATGACAATGAGCGTAAGGCTCAGGAATTAGTTCAAAACCTTAAATAGAATGGAACAGAGCTGTTCATAGTAAAGAATCTGCTAAACTTGCGGCTTACCCGCAGAAGGCTTTCAGATTCTTTTTTGTTCTTCATCGAAAGTTAGGAATGACTTTATGGCGATAAGCCCTTTTTATAATACTACAGCACTTTGTCAGAAATGGAGCGGTTCTATGATTGAATTTAAAGAGGTAGAAAAAAGATACCCAAATGGCTTTCTTGCTTTAAATCAAATTAACCTACAAATTGAGCAGGGCGAATTTGTTGCTATTATTGGCTTATCTGGTGCAGGGAAATCAACCTTATTGCGCTGTATAAATAAAATGCATGACATCACAGGAGGATCATTACGAGTTGATTCTGTTGACGTACAACAGCTTAAGAGCAAGGGGATACGAAAATTACGACGTAATATCGGGATGATTTTTCAATCTTTTAACCTTGTAACACGTGTATCTGTTTTGAAAAATGTCCTCGTTTCCTTTGTGCCTAATATGCCGTTTTGGCGAAAAATGCTCGGCATTTTTACGCAAGAAGAGAAGCTTAAAGCATTGATGGCACTTGATCAGGTAGGTATTTTAGACAAGGCTTATGTACGTGTAGATCAGTTATCTGGTGGTCAACAACAGCGTGTAGCCTTAGCGCGTACTCTCGCGCAAAATCCATCAATTATTTTAGCGGATGAACCTGTTGCTTCATTAGACCCCGTCACTGCAAAGCAAGTCATGGAGGATTTTAAACGCATTAATCATGAGTTCAATATGACGATTATTATTAATATTCATCACGTTGAACTGGCATTAGCCTATGCAACTCGTGTTATTGGTGTGAGAAGCGGTGAAATTGTTTTTGATGGGCGAGCTAGTGAGGTTGACGAGGAAATTCTTTCGTATATCTATAACAATAGTGAAAGGAGGGGGGCAAACAATCATGCAATGGAGGCTGCTATCCCAGAAAAAAATAGTATTGCCTAATGGCAAAGAAGTGCTGGAGAAACGCTCGATAATGCCATTGATGTGGCTTATTCTGCTTCTATTAACATTCCTTTCAATGCGTATTACAGGTTTTAGCATAGAGGTTATTGTCAATCGAATCAGTCAGTTTTTCGTCATTATACAACAGATGATACCACCTAATTGGACGTATTTATCGAAGCTATGGCAGCCGTTATTCGATACGATTAAAATGTCATTGTTTGGTTCCATAGTAGGTGCTATCTGTGCCTTGCCTATTGCAATGCTTGCTGCGACAAATATTACAAAAAATAAATGGATCACTATGTCGAGCAAATTTATTTTAAGCTTGCTTCGAACATTGCCTACTTTGATTGTTGCTCTTATAGCAACATTTATATTCGGGCTCGGTACAATGGCTGGTACGATTGCTATTTTTTTATTTACCATTGCATATGTTGGAAAATTGTTATATGAGCAAATTGAAAATGTCGATATGAAGGCATATGAAGCAATGCATTCGATGGGACTGACAACGATTCAAGCATTTCGTTATGCGATAATGCCTCAGATTCTTCCTAATTACTTATCGACATCTTTATTTTGCTTTGAAGGAAATGTTCGTTATGCGTCTATTTTAGGCTATGTCGGTGCTGGTGGGGTTGGTTTACTTCTCAACGAAAGTCTAGGATGGAGAAGCTATGCGAATGTGGGCATGATTTTACTAATGCTTGTTTGTACCGTTTTTATTATTGAAACAACTAGCGAATATCTTCGCAAGAAATTAATGTAGGGGTGATGCTATGAATGCAATCGACAAGCAATTACAATTACAACCAAATCGCCGCATGTCATACATCATGACCATCTTTATTTTAAGTATATTATTTGTATGGTCTGTGTCAACAATTCATTTTGAAAATGTATCGTTAAATGGTGCGAAGATTGCTAGAAACATATTTGTAGGACTTCTAAATCCTGATTGGTCATTAATTTTTAATGTGTCCACTGGTGGTATCCCTTATTTATTAATCGAAACAATGGCAATTGCCTTTCTCGGTACGATTGTAGGTGCATTGTTGGCAATACCTTTGGCCTTTTTATCAGCTTCAAATATTATGCCAAAACCAATTGCATTTGTAGTTCGTTTGTTGTTAATCATCATTCGCACTATTCCAGCAATCGTTTACGGACTTATGTTTATCAGAGTAACAGGCCCTGGCCCATTTGCTGGTGTGTTAACAATGTCATTGACGTCTATCGGAATGCTATCAAAGCTATATGTAGATGTAATTGAGGACTTAGATAAAAGTGTACTAGAGTCAATGGAGGCTATCGGCTGCACATTAATGGAGAAGATCCGATTTGGAATATGGCCACAGCTGACGGCATTATTTTTATCTATTGTGATCTACCGTTTTGATATGAATTTGCGTGATGCAACAGTACTCGGCCTAGTTGGGGCTGGCGGAATAGGAGCACCACTTATTTTTGCTATGAATGCCTATAAGTGGTCAGAGGTAGGAGCTATTTTATTGGGACTAATTTTGCTTATTTTAGTTGTGGAGTATGTTTCAAACCGAATACGAACAAAGCTTGTCAGAGGGTAAAATGATAAAATTTTTATCATGATAAAAAATGAGGCAATCCTGAATGGTATCTACTATTCAGGATTTTTGAATTACTGTTCAAAAGAAGGATTTTCAATCTTAAAAAGTTTTTTACTTGAAAAAATGGCGAATTCGATTTAATCTCTTTAGAGATACTTGTTTAATGGACTTGGAGGATATGGAATGCACGGAATTTATATACGCTATAATGTCTTAGAAGAAACCCCAACAGCACAATGGCCCAAAAAAATGGATGCATTTGCGTATGTTCAACGAGGAAAGCCACAACAAGACAATGACAACTTGCTATCGATGGAAGAGCTAAAAAGCCATGCAATTCGCTATATTAAAAGCTTAAAAGACAATGCAGGTGATCATTTAGTAGAACAACGCAATGGAGAAATTGAGCACTTTGATCGACGCTATATGGAATCCTTAAAGGTAAAGGAAAGCATCGATTTACAGCTTATTAATCTAGAAGAAATTCGTTTACTTTTACAGTTAATGAATGTATTGAATTTATCACATGGTTTCGGAGAAAATGCTGGAAAGCTGCTACGTCAAATTACCCCATATGCAAAAGAGGTAGAGCACCCAACATTCCAAACAACTCGTGTTGAGCGACATTTTTATTCTGAACTAATTGAACAAATTGAAGTAGTATATGCACGAATTATGCGTCACCACAACCCATCAACAACTGAAATGCAGCATTCAGAAAAGATATGGACAGGAGTTTGTGAGCAAGCAATTGAAAAGGTTGAATCGCGAATTGAACGCTTGTCTTCTATCAAGTTAAAGCATGAGAAAAATTTGCTAGAGTTTAGTCAATTAAAACAGCAAAATATTGAGGCAAAGGAACGCCTAGATATTGCTGTCAACGATCTTGATGCTATTTTAAATGTACTAGAATCTTAAAGGCTATGTTAATGCCTATATAATGCGGTTTGAGAGGGGGTTAGCTATGAGCTAGCCCCACTTTTAGCCCCATTTCCAATAGCACGGTCAAATATGTCGATAATTTTATCTTCCATCTCTCTCAAAACATGCCCGTATGTTGTATGGATTATTTCGGGCGTATTCCCCAATCGTTCGGCAATGGCTTTCACAGGAATATCATTATTCATCAAAATTGTAGCATGTGTGTGCCGTAAGCCGTGTATAGTGGTAGCTGGCAACCCAACTGCTGCTACAATACGGTTAAAAGTGGCATTTAATCCTGTAGAAGCAAAAGGTTCGATAGTATTAGGTGATATAAAAATAAAGGAATCATCTTTCGTAATATCGTCATGTAATTTCCGACCATGCGACAGCAACAGCACTTTAACAGCTTTTCGATAAGTCTTCAACTGCTGCAAAACAACTTCATCTATTTTTATGGTACGCTCACTATTCTTTGTTTTCGTGGAGTCTACACCATTACTACCTCTATGACGCTCAATGGTAATCGTTTGATTGGTAAAGTCGATATTCCGCCATTGAAGTCCCAATGCCTCACCTTTACGCATTCCAGTATAAGCAATCGTTAAAAATAAACTGTAATAGGCAATATTTTCGTGATGCTTGATATGATTTAGTAATAAACTTAACTGCTCAGGTGTAAGATAATTTTTATCTGCTTCTTTTCCTCTTAGAGAAGGCAAGACAGTACCATGAAATTTATTCCGTGTTAGGATTTCTTCTTCTACCGCTGCATTGATAGCAATTTTAAATAAATCGTGAAGTAATCTGACAGTACTAGGTTTATATTTCTTTTCTAATTCATTAATGTAATGTTTTTGATAGATCGCTTTTGTTAGTTGATGTAGTTTAAAATGACCGATTAATGGCTTCATTTGTAAACGAATAGCCATTTCACGTTGTTTCTGTGACGCGATTTTCCATTTTTTTTGATTGGCTTCATACCATATATCTAGCCATTGTCCGACAGTTAGGTTATCATTTTCTATATGTTTAGTTTCACCACGCAGCGTTGCAGCCTTCACTTCCAACAGGGCTTTCAATGCTGCTTTTTCTGTTTTAAAGCCACTTTTCTTCTTTTCTCTCCGCTTCCCAGCAGCATCATAATACTTATGCCGAAACATCCATAGTTTTTCTTTATTCGTATTGAAATAGTGATATATTTCAGGTTCTTTTGCTGATTTATATAACTTCACCTTGTCCATTCCTTTCATGCTTGGCGGCGTGTGTACAGGAATAGGTGAGTGATTTTATTGATTGTTTTTACAAATAATATTAAAACTTTTTAAACACATCAGAAAGTAATTCAATACTAAAATTGTTCTTTATCCCTTTTTCAAGAAATTGTTTTTGATTAATGTCGAATGCAGTGTTGCCCAATTCTTGCAATACTTTTTCTTTCAGTTCACTTTCTAAGACATCAGTAAATTTTTTATAAATGTCTTGGCGGAATGAACTATTTATTTTGTTATAAGTCTCGTAAATAAAACTATTTTTCTCTGAATCGTTTTCGAAATCAATTTTTATTTGAATAGGTGTATCTGGTTCTTCTAATGCAAATTTTTTAGACATAACCAGCGAACATTTTAAATCGATACTTTGTTTTTGAGGCGATTTATCTACATCTAAAATTACCTCAATATCTATACTACTGACACTAATATAAGAGTAGATAAATTCAGTTTCTAAATAGTAATTAAAGCTATTTAGAAAAACAGAAAAATCTATATCAATAGGTTCGTATTCATAAAATTCACAAGGAGTAACACCGAGGTATTTACATAAGGTATTTATAGTTTCCATGCGTATCATTTCACTATCATTTTGAGCGATCGAAGTAATTGTGTTTCTTGATATTCCGGTATCTTTCGCTACCCGCGTTATTTTTAATCCCCTTTCCCCCATTAAAGCAGCTAAACGGTTTCTTATCATTTATATAACCACCTTTCTTAATGAAAATATATCAATAATTCAGCAAAATGACAAGTTAACTTATCTATTCGACAATCAAACTTGTATATTTATAATTCGTATGGTAGAATTCGTTAAAAGCATAATGACAAGTAAAGTTATCATTTTGATTACGTGTCGTTTTATGTGTTGTTAAAATGTTTAGTTTGGTTGTCATTTTATTTTCGAGAGATCAAAGGAGGGGTATGGATGAAAAATAATTTGCGTTTGTTAATGGCTCAGAAACACATAAATATTACACAACTTTCAGGGGCAACAGGAATATCACGAAATACAATTGCTAGCATTTATCATGAAAAAACTACTCGTATGGATATAAAAACAATTACTTTACTTTGTAATTATTTTAAATGTACTCCAAATGATTTAATTGTAATTCCAAAGGAGGTTGTTTAATTGTTACCAGCACAAATTGAAGTGAACATCGATAAAATAGCAGTTCGTCAGTACATCGAAAAGCGACTTGACGAGGAAATTAGAGAGACTCTGTGGCTGATAGATTTGGATAAAATGGCTGAGCTAACATGTATGTCGAAGCGGTGGTTAGAGGATGTAATTACTTGTGATGTGCGTATGCGAGCTATTGAGATTAAGAAGAACCGCAAGCGCTGGTGGCCGTATAGACAAGCTTTTGAAGTAATAAGTGAAATAACGAATTCTTGGTGATAAAACAAATATAAAAAGTCTTGGCGGACGTGTGTACAGGAATAGTTAAAGAAGAATGGAGGTCAAAGGAAATGTATGAAAATCTAACAAATGACGAATTACGTGTCTATCGCATATTAGAGGGTTTAAGAGATTCAGAGAGTTTAACAGGTTCACAAATTATGGAGCGATTAATGATTAAGGATCGCCGCTATTTTCACCAGCTTATATACAATTTGAGAACTAAGGGTCTACCAGTTGTGAGTGTCAAGAATGGGAATCATTCGGGTTATTGGTTAGCACAAAATAAGGATGAAATTGCAGCTTACTTACATGAAAAGGAGCTTTATATAGCTACACATAAGAAAATCATTGAAGCAATGAAGGGAGCTGCAGAAGCGATTTTTTAAGTAGTACAGTAACTAATGAATAGGCAGGGGGTGTGATGTTGGAACCGCCATACATTAATAGAGTGGAAAAAGATAAAAATTACACAGTCGTTAACAATGGTTACATATTTGATATTCGTTTGAGTTTGAAGGCGAAAGGGTTGTTAACGATGATGCTTTCAAGACCTGACGATTGGGTGTTTTATATGGACGAATTACAGACACATTCGACAGACGGTGAAAAATCATTAAGAGCAGGATTTAAAGAATTACAAGAACATGGATACCTAAAAAAATTTCCTGTTTATGAAAATAGAAAAATTACTAAATGGGTCACCGTTGTTTATGAGGTGTCACAAACCTTAGAACCACCCGTACTTGCCCAAAAGGTAGAAGTACAAAACGTACAAGTAGGTAATGTACAAGTAGAAAAGGTAGAAGTACAAAACGTAGATGTAGTTTTTGTAGATGTACAAAAGGAAGGGCTACTAAGTACTGATATTAACCAAGTATTAAATAAACAAAGTATTGATGTACCAATTATTGATAAACAAAGTACTGATGAAATAAAGACTGACAAACTAAGTACTAAAAAAGACAGACCGACGACATCTTTTAAAGACTCTTTTCACGACCCTAGTATTACTAATAGCGTAGGTAGAGAAAAAGAAGAAAAGAAAAAAGAAAAAACAGTCGTCGGTCAGTCGGTCCATTCTCCAGTAGATTCAAATGTATTAGAAAAACAATCTTTAAACACTCGTACCCGCTCAGAACAGATAGCTAGCATCGAAAAATCAATCCAGTTCACTTTCGATACTGTTGATGAAAATGTTTATAAAGAAATCTCAGGTTGGCTCATGATGTACGATTACGAATCTATCATGAAAGCATTACAAGAAACAGCTCAGCTGGAAGAAACGCCAACCAAACTTAGTAGCCATATATTGAATATGTTGAACGAATGGAAGAAGCAAAGTCTAAAAGCTATGAGTGGTTAACGTGCATTAGAAGCAAACAGCAAGCTAGTGGACATTAATACTTGTCCTGAATTTGAAACCTTTTCTAGGGCTGTTTAAACACTATTGGAAAGGATGGTAGGAACATGGGGGACGTAATAAATTTTCCTGATTTAGATAACGTGTTTATTGAAATTAAACGTACAGAGGCTTTTATACAGACAGCGAACGAATTAAGTGCATTCTTAAAAGCTTTACCTTTGAGTCGTGAGGATAATGACAGATTAGTAGCTTTGATGGTGCAAAATGTAAGGGAAGCGGAAAAGGGTGCTTTTTTACAGGGCTTTAGCATGGGCTATGAATTTAACGAGTATCAAGGGAATGAAGGTGAGCTATAAATGATCACTAAATTCAAGTACACAGACACAGAACTAAAAAAGCTCCTCTCGTCAATGATGATACTCATTGATACGAGGGAGCAAGTGAATCAGCATATTATAAACTTTCTTCAAGTCAATAATATCCCATATACAGCTATAAAGCTAGATACAGGGGATTATAGTGCTATGATTCCGCAAAATTTCGAGCTGGGTATATACCGAGACACCTACTTTCCATTCACTGTGGAACGTAAGAACAGCATTGACGAATTAGCCAGCAGCATCAAAGAGGAACGATTCGAACATGAGTTGATTCGATCTCAAAAGTCAAACTTTACGCTTTTGGTTGAAAGTAGTTACTCGGACTTAGTACACGGTAACTATAGAAGCCAATACAATGCAAAAGCATTACTAGCACGAATCAAAACGTTTGAGGCACGCTACAGCTTCTCTACAACCTTTTTAAATGATAGGCAATTAAGTGGTAACTGGATATACAACCATCTTTATTATCATGTTCGAGCCGCGTTGAAAGGATAGAGATGTTAGTCCTGAAACGACGTGTGTCAAATTTGAATCTCCCTAAAAACGTAGTAAAGGAGCGGAACTACATGGATAAAGTAAAAGTTGAAGCATTATACAAAGTTTTTGTAGAAGATGTACGCCCAATATTAAAAGCAAATGGACGTAATAATATAGCAAAAGTCTCTCACTATTTCAGTCGCAATGTGAGAAGTAACATAGATGAAAAAGAGTTAGCGGTCCGTCTATGGTCAAGTGCACGCCATAGTAGAAAAGACAAGGCACTCGTAATATGGGCCAGTGACTTAAAAGTGATTTATAAGGAACGTGCAATATATCAAGTTATAAAGCTCATTCAGTTTTATAAAAAACGATCTGCATTAACTGAACACGAACGAATCTATTATGAGGAACTGCGAAAAGCGGAAGTAACAGAAACATTCGGCGGAGATATAGCATAAGAACACGCAGGAACTTGATAGAGCGATTTTGTGCGTTCGTTCATAAAAACCTAACGAAACATAAAGAAACGCTTAACAAACTTTAAATGCTGTCGAAATGTTGGCATTTATCGGCATTCACTATTAACTACGTGCTTGTTTCTTTATCCAGTCCAACAAAAAGGCTTCAGTTTCCTTTGCTGGCATAAGCCACTTTGACCCAATTTTGAATTTTGGGAAATCTGGATGATAAAAGAATTGATCGAGAACGAATGGTCTGCTCATACATGTTCGACGGCATAACTCTTTTAAATCCCAAAAGATTAGTTCTGCATTGATTTCTTGAATCTGTGTTCGGATTTCTTTCTGTACAAGACGTTCCATTTCAGCTTTATCAATAGAAACGGTGATTATTGAGTTCATAATTAAATCTCTCCTTTGTAGTAAATCTCATAGTCGATAATTTGGCAGGGCGTATTTTTAATGTAGTACAACATAATTTCAAATGAAACACTATAACAAAAATGTTGTGAAGGAGTGTCTATTTTGAATCTTAAATTCGATTGGGATTGGATGAGGGAATATTACGCACGCTCACAACAGAATAGCCGTACATCGTTAAAGGATGTTTCTAATCTCTTTGAGGTACCTTATCAAACTGTTAGAAGAGTAGCAGCAAAAGAAAACTGGGTAGGCAACGTAGCAGTATGCCGATGCGCTGAATTGATTAAGTATTTTCCGGATACTGAATACCAGGAACAATATTTGAAATTGGCTGTTTCACTAGCGCATCGAGATTATGAGAAGTTGGAAGAAATGCAACGGTTCGATGAATGGTAACGTTCGTTACAAAACAAACAACGTTCCTTTTGAAAGGCTACAAAAGCCAAGAAAAATTACGCTTTTCATTGCATTGGGCATGTAGAGAAATGTTAAGGTTGCAACGTTCCAAAACGGAACTCAATTCGCTTCCCAAACGGAACAGATAGTGAGAGAACGTAAGGTATATGTGGTGTCAGAGCTTGGTGAAAACTGATATTTTACGGAGCGCTTCATTGCAGTACTCCAATCAACTACGACAATTCTTCGTAGTACTACCATGTTGCAGAATAGAAAAAGTACGCATCCCAAAGTGTGCATACCAAACGAAAAAGGATGCAACCTTTTCATGCGACGGTTGCAATGTTTAAAAAATGAAAGGAGGAGTAATCTAGTGAAAATCAAAACAGAGAATTGGCTCGATTATGAAATTCGTTTCGTGGAAATTGAAGGTGAGTGGTGGGGGATTGCTAAAGATATTGCAGATGCCCTTGGTTACGTAGATTCTCAAGCAATGGTTAGACATATCAAAAGTAAATTTCTGCAAACAGTCAAATTGACTGTTGGTAAAAATAAGGGAAATGGTAAGTTTACAGCAATATCCGAACAAGGGATTTACAAAGCTATAACTCGTTCACAAAGACCTGAAGCAGAAGCATTTGAAGATTGGCTATTTGAAGTAGTTAAAACACTTCGCCAGTCGTCAGGGTTAGAAGGTTTTCAAATCTTTAGGATGCTAGACAAAGTGCATCAAAAGGAAACAATGGCTAAGTTGCAACAATCATTGCTAGAACCAACAACGGTGAGCTTTATAAAAGCAAACACAATTGCTAACAAAGCAGTTTCTAGTCGTCATGGACACGTGAAATCTTTAAAGAAAAATCAGATGACACCTGAGATGTTAATTGAACGAGAGCCAATCTTAGCCGATACAGTTGATTTAATGATCGCAAAAGAGAAATTCCGACTAGATTTATCAGTCAGTAAGAAAGTGTATGAAAAGTATGTGCAATAACAGGCAGTAAACTTATTAATATGTGATAAAAACAAACAAATACATGAATTCAAACATAAATAGTGTGCACCTAGAATGCAACCATGCTAACTTTTGCTAACATTTTTTCGTATTAAGGATGCTAAGAAATGCTAAGGTTCATTTTATAAATGATAGCTTTTGATAACGTTTTCTATGTAAAGATGTGACTTTGTTTTACTCAGATTTTTTCCCGAACGAACACCGTGAATGAGGTGATACTATGCAACGCCAAAGAGACGAACGAGGGCGCTTTGTAAGAGGTAATACAGTGGCAGTAGGTAACAAAGGAAACCGTCATTCAAAATATGGCAATGAGAATGCAAAAAAGCACGGAATGCACTAAATTGCTATTTGCTCAAGAAATAGTTGGTGATGAACTTATTTTGCATGCCTTTCACAAAGGCGTTTCTGTCCGCTTCTATGAAGGTGAATGGATTAATAAAGGAGACAGCTTCATTATTCTTGGTGAAAAAGGAGAACAAGCTAAAGAATTGCTAGGAATGCCATTTAAAAGAGTGAAAGTTAAATAGCACCTAAAAGGCGGTGGAAATATTGACTTTAGATGAACTAAAACGCCTTTTCAAAAAGCAAATACCAGCTGCTTATGAATCACTAAAAGAAGCGGAGACCATGCCAAAAGGTGAGGTAAAGCGTTATAAAATATCTGCTGCTATTGAGGTGATTGAAAAGGCTCAGGATATTCTAACAAGTTGCTGGGATGAATTGAGGTTTAAGGATGAGCTTATCCTAGCTCATAGAGTTGAGAATGTGCCGGTGGAACTCACAGCTCAGATTCTCTATGAATACGCTCATGTTGAACCTAAAAGAGCTATTCATAATCTTCAAGCCTTAGAGGGAATAGCTTATAAAAAATTGTATAAGATTCTATGCGTACAGAAAGCCAATTCAGCTGGCATAGAAGTTGAAAGGTGGCTGAGTATGGCAGAGCGCTTAAAAGTTAGAGAACAACGAATGAAAGGGTGATAGCATGCTAACAGACAGCCAATTTTGGACGTACTTACATGCACAACAAGAATTAGAAGAAATCGAACGAGTATATCATGCAGAGCGTCAAGAAGCTTATGAAGGTATTGCTCCGACGATAACAGGTTTCGATTATGGTAGTGGCCGTATCTACAAATTGGCTTGTCACGTTGAAGATTATGCTAGTTACCTGGTAGAGCTTTATGAAAAACGTAATCAGCGCATGGAAAAAGTAAAAAAGCGTGTTGAAGTATTGGAAGAAGCAGTTTCCCTTCTCTATGATGACGAGCGAGCGCAGTATGAGGATTGGAAAGCAAATCCTGTTGATTTATACCCCGATGTATTTAAAACGCTGAGAGAGTGCTTGAACTATGTTATAAAGCGTGAGCAAATAAATGAAGATGCTGAAATTTCGGTAACTGAATGGGATGCACAGATAGAGGCGATGGATGATGAAGAGCTGTTTTCAGATTACTGGGATCGTGATGGATCATTTGATGAGGAGATTAAGAAGCGGCGAGAAAAAGAAAAACAGTATGGCCGTGTGGAATTATCTGAAAAAGCGTTACAGAACTATGGGAATAGATTTACGATAAAAGACCGCTTCCATAAGGCAGTAGCGTGTTATTAGTCGTGTAGGTACTTTATACAATCGGAAAGTAACTACACAGAAAGGAGTAAGGTACATGTTTTGTGTTATTCAGAAAATACAAAAGAAGAAGCCGGATCTGTATGGCACACGAAAAGAAATCATTGTCACTGAAACAAAATTCGGCTTCGTTGGTGAAGAGCCGAAAACATCATACGGTTACACATATAGCGATGAACGTTTTGAAAGGCCTGTATTAGATGCATATAAAATTAGTATTCATCACAGCTACCGAGAGAATGGCAAAGTTAAAAAGAAACAATGGGTTATTTGCACAATGGGCTACTATGATTTCATAGATTCCTGGTACGGCGATCATTATATTAGTCGTGCTTTAGAGGAGAAATTAAATGAAATGGGCATTGACGAAGATGCCTTTCATGAAATGATTAACGCTAAGTTGGAACCACTAATAGAACAAATTGAATCGGACTTTCAACAAACAGAAGAATATCGAGTTAAGAAGAAGCAAGATGCAATATTAGAAACCCATAGAAAAGTACAAAAGGCTTTCGAGGATTTATACGGTGAAGACACATATAGATATTGCTATGACGTGTTTGGCGAATTGAGGAATCCCGAATACTTAGAAAAAGTAATTGCTGACAAAAAAATACGTGACGAATATACAAGACGTAGTTACGAGGAAAGTTTCAAACGTAACTACAGTAACTATTCGGGTGATGATAGTAGTTACTATATAACTTCACAAAGTAACTACACAGATGATGAAAAGAAGATGTTGCATGAAATCTATAGAATGGCATCCAAGAAGTTTCATCCTGATGTATGCGGTGATGATGGTAGCAAGATGAAGCTTCTAACCAAATTAAAAGATCAGTGGGAGCTATAAATGGTGAAGGGTGACGAATTTCATGAAACTACTTAAAGAGGACGTGAAGTAAATGGAGTCGTTAAAAATAGATGCTAATGGAGCGTTGTATATTCCAAACGAAAAACTAAAGAGTCCTTGTGTGATTGTTTTTTCAGACGGAAAAGCGAAAATTAAGTCATTGCAACAGTTTGGAACGATGGAAATTATCACTCAGGATAATAAAGTTTCTCGTATAAATTGCAAGGAATCTATTCTATTTTGAGGTATAATAGTTAAGAGAATAAAGATTTTGTCTATCGAAAAAATCGAGGGCAACAAACAAGTATGGCACGGAAAGTGCTTTTGTTTGTTGTCCTTTTTTGTTTATTAAATCTAATTAAGGAGATGTAATATATGCATATTCTTCAAACAATAGAACATTTATTAGACACAGTACAAGAAACAGCGAAACAGTTTCAACTAACACATGAAGATTATAAAGTAGCGTTACAAACTGCTTCTGATAAAGTCACATACGATCGAATATATGACGAATATGAGGAAAAGTATAAAGAAGCAATGAAAGGCTTTAAGGAAGTTCAAATTAGTGTGAATCGACTCTGCCAAAGTACCTCTATGATGAAAGGATATCCCAAGATTGAGGCTATCAAGTTGGTTAAAAAAATCAGAAAGATTATAAAGAATCAATTATCGTATCACAAAATGGAGCGGTGTATGAGAGAGGAGTGAATTTCATGGCAACAATCCGTACAGCAATTCAAATCCAAGACCAATTGAGCCGACCTGTGCGTGCTATGCATAATTCTATTTCGATGATGGTCAATCAGATGGAGGCTATGAATATTGCTTCCGGCCACATGATGGATACATCTAGTATTGAAATTTCAAGGCGAGAGTTGGCGAGAGCTGCTGAAGAATTTAGCAGAATTGAAGACGAAGTTCGTAATGCTGATAATGGTCAACGGAAATTTAATAATAATATTAGGGATGGCACTAGTGCAGCTGATGGATTATTGAATAAAATCATGGGTATAGCCGCAGCATATTTTTCATTTCAAACGGGTAAAAATATTGTTGGTTTATCAGATGAAATGATTAATACGCAAGCTCGCCTTGAGTTGATGAATAGCGGTTATCATAAAAATGCAGAAGCTGTTAATAACATTAACAGCATGCTTATGACAACATCGGAATTACAAAAAATGATTTTTGATTCTGCACAACGAACTTATACATCTTATCAATCCACGGCAGCCATGGTAGGTAAATTGGGGATGCAGGCATCGGCAGCATTTAGTAATACAACAGAGATTGTAGCATTCGCAGAGCAAATTAATAAAACTTTTAGGATTGCTGGTACTTCAGTAGAAGGAGTAGATTCTGTTATGCTCCAATTAACTCAAGCAATGGCAGCCGGAGTATTACAAGGCGAAGAATTAAACGCCATTCTAGATAACGCACAACCTATTGTAGCTAATATTCAACGATACCTAAAAGAAGCAATGAATATAGATGCATCTAACATTAAAAAACTAGCATCAGACGGTATTATTACGGCAGACATCATTAAAAAAGCGATGTTTTATGCAGCCGAAGAAACAAACGCGGCATTTGGTAAGATGCCTGCAACTTGGTCAGGTATTTGGACAGTAATGACAGACAGGGCACTCAGAGCTTTTAATCCTATTTTGCAAAAAATTAATGATGTGGCTAATAGCGATAAAGTAAAACAAATGATGGAAAATATTACATTAGCAATTGAGAATTTGGCTATAGTTGCTACATTCGCTATGGATATATTAATAGCTGGAGGAAGCTTCGTTTATGATCATTGGGCATTTCTAGGTCCAATAATCTTAGGTGTTGCCGGAGCACTATTAGCATTTGTAGGCTATTTAACTTTGGCTAGAACTGCAACAATGTTAATGACTGCAGCTCAATGGGCATGGAACGCAGCAATGACTGCGAATCCTATAGGATTAATAATAGTAGGAATAGTATTGTTAATCAGCCTGTTTTATCTTGCTATAGCTACTATTAATCATTTCGCAGGTACATCTTATAGTGCAACGGGTGCAATAGCAGGTTTCTTCATGATGTTAGGTGCGGTTGTTTATAACGTAGTAGCTTATATGTGGAATATGTGGGCTTCATTTATTGAATTTTTTGCAAATGTTTCAAAAAATAAAACATACGCTGTTAGACGATTGTTTTACAATTTAGCCACAAATGTATTAGATGTGGTAATTTCAATGACAAAAGGTTGGGATGGTTTTGCCACTAGTTTCGTGAACGCGATTATTAAAGCAGTAAATTTAGCTATACAGGCATGGAATTGGTTTATTAATTTGTTGCCAGATGGAATAACTTCTCGGATTGGTTTAAAAACAGGAACAGAATTTTCACACCGTGAATCTATAACAAGTGATTTAAATGCCATGAAAGGTGCATTGAAAGATTGGGTTGGTGAAGCTCCTGCTGATTACTGGGAAGCTCCTAAGATGGAAATGAAGTCATTGGGCGCTGCTTATGATAAAGGTTACAACTGGGGAGCTAATTTGTTTGGTAGCGACAAAAATGCCGATAAGAGTAATTCTGATAAAGCAATTGAAAATGCAATGAAAAATGCCATGAATGGTGCTGCAGGTCCTAGTAAAGGTCTTGGCGATAAGTTAGACAAAGGAAATCGCAACGGTGCTAAAACAGCTGGCAATACAGCAAAAATGGCTAAATCGATGGAGGGCTCAGGAGAGGATCTAAAATACCTTCGTGACATTGCAGAACGAGAATCAATAGATCGTTATACTATAGCTGAAATCAATATCGATGCTCGAAGTGAAAACCATATCAATAACGAAATGGACATTGATGGTGTTATTGATCGCTTCACTGAAAAAGCTGAAGAGGCAGCACAAATGTTAGCGGAAGGAGGTCCAACAGAATTTAATTAAAAACTATGTATTAAATGGTTTATAATGGTAGTAAAAAGGGTGGTATGTAAATTTGAGTAAAAGCGTAGATTTCACGAAGAGTTATACATTTACTGCGAAAACCATTGGAGATATGTTAGTGATGAAGGTAATTCATAAATTAACAGGAGTTGTAATATACACAAAACGAAAAAAAATATTGAATAAAGCCCATTTAAGAAGTGAGCTTTATTCATTTCGTGAGTACCTTTTCGAACGAAATGGACTAGAACAAATTATTTTGGACAATCTTACAAAGAGCCAGGGTATAGATACTGAAGGTAAGGATTTAAACTTAATTTTAGATGAAGTGTCTGCTGCTCAAAGTAATAAAGGTTATTTTGAAGTCACTAATGATGAAGTACTAACCATGGAGGAAGAAGTAAAAAAGGGAGAGCAATTGGATGATGTGTTGAAACAAATGTGGAAAAAGAAATCGAAAAAGGATTTTGGAAATGGACTCAAATAGAAGAAGCGGTTTAGATCAAAAAAATGATCTAGCCGCTTCTTTATTTTTATAAGACTGATGTAGGTGTTTCTTATAAAATATTTGATAAATTAAATAATAAAGGTGGTATGGTTGTGGGTAAAAAAGACGATACAAATCAAGTTAATATTGAGGTTAAAATAGCTGAACTCGAACTAGAATTAGTTAAATTAAAAATTGAGCAGGTAGCGGAAGAGGCTTTTCTACAAGGAGTAGAATATGGAAAGCAACAGCATAAATGGCCTCCCGTACTAACGAATTCCGATTTAAAGGAAATATTTCAATGTAGTGGTTCAGTAGTACATCGATTAAAAAATATATCAGGTTTTCCGAGTTTTCCCTATATTCAAGGGAGGTATCCACGAGATGAGGTATTTGAGTGGATAAAAAATAACTCTAAATAGATTATGTGAAGATGGGTGTAGTAGAATTACCCTAAATTATGTATATTTAAGAATATGGAGGGATGAAAATGGCTCAAAATAAAGTAATTGCTGGTGAATACCAGGGGAAAAATATGATGTTAGGAAGAAATGAAGTTTTACTTTATACATCGTTTACAAAATCATTTCCGCTAAATAAAAGTACAATTGAATCTTATGAGTTAATTACAGAAGAACATAGGAAGAGTGCTGTGAGCGGTGTAACTAGAGGTTTAGTTGGTGGTGCTCTTTTAGGTCCTGTGGGGTTATTAGCTGGATTATCAGCGAAAAATAAAGGTACACATGTTATCGCAATTGAGTTTACTAACGGAAAAAAATCCTTAATTGAAATTAATGAAAAATTATATAAAACATTAATCCAAACAATGTTTTAATTCTTAAACTCATATTTCAAGTGTTTTTCCTATTGCTAAAACATTAAATTAAATATTACCGCAGTAGACGAGCCTTACACCTAGCACGGTAAGGCTTTTTGTATCAAATTTGTGTTACATAATTTTTATCTTCTGGATTATGATTGGGTTGGAGGTGAATGAAATGACAGAATCAATAAAAACAGATATTGTTCAGCAAAAAATCTTCATAAGTAATTTAATAGAGGTTACCAGAAAAAAGGATAAAGAATTAAAAAAATTTATTGATGATAATTTATTTCCGAGGAGGTCTTCTTTAAGTATTGAAGCAATTAATGATAACATAAATGCTTTGAAAAAAATGGATAAAAATGAACAATTATTAGTGAGAGGTAGAGCTAAACATTTTGAAGAATCCAATGATCCATCTAAATATTTTCCAATATTAATAGCGATAATTGGTATTATAATATCACTCTATGGAATGCTTAGAGATCTTTCTGATACATTTATTACATTTATAATTAATGTCTTGGTTATTGTCTTTATGGTCCTTTTTACTACAAAGTTGTTTACTAATACTATTGAATATCGTTCAACAGCAATTTACTTTAATTCGTTAATAACAAATATGCAATATGATGAAAATGAAAAGACATCCTAATAAGGATGTTTTTATTATGCTTTGAAAACTGCATCAAACAGCCAAAACGCTATGAGTTGAGAGGGCGGGGTTTGGTGTGGTTTTGAGAGTGGAATTTGTAGAAAAATATTCCTATTTATAGTCTTTTGTCTTATGCTTTAAGTAGGAGGAGATAAAATGATAGAAAAACAAAAAGAAAACCCAAACCCAAACCCAAACCAAAACCAAAACCATAAGGAAAAGCTCGTTCCTGGATGGGTTTACATCTTGATAGGAGTAATCTTATTTGTTGTACCTTCAGTATTTGCTGGACTAATGACTATTGATTTTTTTAGTTTTGCACCAGGAGGTACAGATGGTTGGCTTAGTTATTGGGGAGCATATTTAGGTGGTATTATTGGGATGATTGCTGTAGTTGCAACAACTCAATACATTGTAAGTAATCAGAATAAACAACAAAAGGAGCAAATGGAAGAGCAGAGAAAACAGCACTTAGAACTTCTGAAAAACCAGAATAAACAACATCAAGAGCAGTTAGATGTACAAAGAAAGGCAATTGAAGAAAATGATATTAAAGAAAAAAATAGAATGTTTTTCACATTTCTATCTCGTCAAAATGAAGAGGTACTAGAAGTATTATTGAAGATAAATGAATTAAATTCAAAAAGATTCAATCATATACGGGGAATTGCAGACTATTGGGAACTGCAAGAAAGTATAAAAAAAGAGTTAAGGAACGATGGAATAACAGACATTAAAAGACAGGAACTTATAGGAAAAGGCACTGAATACAATGTGCGTATCAATAGATTGAAAGATGATGAAACTATTGTTAGAGGCGAATTACTAGTTGAATTAGCGAAGCTGAGAATTAAAGCAGAATACTTTCCAGAATCATTTGAAAAAGCTCAATCATTTAAAAAATATCAAGAGAATTTGCTTGACATTTACGAATCTCACATAAGAAAAGAGGATTTGCTACCAGTAGATTTGTTAAAGAAAATTGAAAATGATACTGACAATAACTTAGCGGTAACAAATAAAATACTAGGGGAATTTACCTATCAATTACAAAATATTATTTTAAAATTAAAATCTTAACATCCTTCGGGGTGTTTTTATTTTGCGCTGAAAAGTGTGTATCGAGCAGTTTCGATTTTTATCCTTGGCCAATGTACTCACTCTAGTGAACAAAATATACATTACAATTCATTTCCAGGTAATTTATAATGTTGGTAAAAGGAGTGAGACAATGACTGATGATTCAATGAAACAAATACATTTATATGGACATGATTTTGAATATGCTGAGATTGAAAAGGTTCCATATTCAAAAAAAGTAAGTGTCCAAGTTAATTTCTTAGGTTACCCAACACCAATTGCAATTGGAAGTGGAAAGACTGTTGAAGAGGCAGTTGATAACACAGTTAAAAAGATATTAGCATCAAGCTCTCTAGAAGCAATAAAACTTTTATATGATTGATTTTATCGACGTCAACTTGACGTCTTTTTTATTTTACAAAGCAACTAGCATAATGGGGTGATGCCATTGATTGATCAAAAGTTAACAGTAAAGCAACAAGCTTTCGCTGATTATTATATTGAACTAGGAAATGCAACAGAAGCTTATTTAAAGGCGTATCCGAATGTTAAGAAGGAAGCAACTGCAAGGGCAGCAGGAAGTCGCATGTTAACAAATGTTAGCGTGAAATCTTATATAGACAATCGCATGGAGGAATTGAAGTCCGAGCGTGTAGCAGATCAGTAAAAATACTCGAATATTTAACTTAGGTTATGCGGAGTGAACAATCTGTTGAAACTGAAAGATGGCAAAAGCACATAGGTGACAATTTGGCAGATGATACGATTCCATTTATCAGTTTCAAATAAATGATTTTTAACGACTAACGTTGTTATTTCTTGTATAATTCTAATAATTCTGAAGACGTATTTTGGAGAAAAAACGAAGATCCAGAAATATTAAAGAAAGGAGTGCTGTTTGCAGATGAATATTAAAGAACAAATACAAAAAATTGATTCCTTAGAATTTGAGTTATTTCAGCGAAAGTTAGAACTAGTCATAGAGAAAGCATATTTAAAAGGTGTACAAGACGGACAAACAAAGTATAATTACGAGCCAGTATTAACTAAGAAGGATTTAAAGAAAATCTTCCAAGTTTCTACAGCAACGGTTGACAGACTTATAAGAAGAAAGGATTTTCCGAGACTCATACCTTTTGCTGGTAAATATCCACGAGATGAAGTATTTGAGTGGATAAAAAATAATACGAAAAACTGAATTTTTTGGACATAAGAAAAATGTTTTATGTTAGAAATGGGGGTTGTTTAAGAAATGAAAAATATTGATGTTAAGATAACACTAGATGATGAGGCCATGACTACTATTAAGAAAGAAATCAAACAACAGGTTGAAGAATATGTACGACAGGACCTTATTCTTTGTGATATCGATGAGTTGGAACGTTTAACTTGTATGAGTAAATCATATTTAGATGATTGTTTTCTTCATGATCCAAGAGTGAGACAATATCAACGTCGAAGAGGTCCTAAAGGAAAACGGTTCTGGATTTACAAGCCTACGGTGGAAACGATAGAATACATAGTAACCCATGAATGGGGAATATAAAATCACACGGGCAGGTGTGCGAAAGGAGGGTCAAATTTGACCCTCCTTTTCTATATAATACTGCATTAAATTTCATGCAAGCTCTTCTTAATACTCATCGAGGAGTGCCTAAATTTAGGCATGAAGAAATTCGTGAATGCCATTCTTCTTAGAGTAAAGTTGTACTAATCTCTAATTCCTAGTCGTTAGATATTGTTAGCGGATATGCAAATGGCCCATAGAGATGAAAAAATCAGATGGTTGAACTTTCATCAAACTAAGTTTCACCGCTTCGAAATTTTCGAAGTCGTTAGTGGCTTCGAATGAGGTTTTAATAATTTAACGATCGCTCAATACAAAAAGCATCCGCTCCAGGAGAGTAGATGCTTTTTTGTATTGTTATTTTGATTCCTTCACATGCGAGATAATATCTTCTATTTCGCAATCCAAATACTTGCATAATTTATCTAATACGGACATAGATACATTTTCACCTTTAGCGAGTTTAGCCATAGTGGCAGGAGAAAGTTGTAAATCCTTTTTTGTTTGTTCCCTTGTCACTTCTTTGTCTATAAGTGTTTTAAAAAATGGTTTGTAATCAAATGGCATAGGAAATACCTCCGTTCATTTATTATTATATACTAAAAGTTCATGAAAATAAACTTTTAATTCATTGATATGTTGACTGATGATTCAATAAAGTGTATTATAAGTTCATGAAATTGAACTTTTAGTAAGTGTTTGGAAATTTCGTAAGTGGTTAGTCGGTGAATGAACTAGAAATAACCGACATGCTGCAGGGAAGAGAGGTGAAACACTATGACATACTTTGGTTTTATGATTAAGCGAGAAGATGAAGCGAATTTTCCTCACTTCTCAAATGTGACTGAGGCGCGTGCTTATTTTCAAAAGCGCTATGGTGGTCTTTATAACCTTGGGAGTAGAGAAAGACAATTCGATGGCTACTGGGGCGGTTATATTTATTTTGATGATGTTGATGGGCAACCGGTTCAAATCGGTGAAGATGGATCCGTGCATGTAGTTTATTAATTTATTGGGATTAGAAAGGGGTGAGGCAATGAAAGTCACAGCAAAAGAATGGCGTTCTATGTCAGACCGCAACAAGCAATTACTTTTGAATGCAGTAGCAACAATTCGCTAAGGTATCGGATCATTTAACAGTGAATAACGACTATTAAATCACACTATAAAACATAGCAGATAGGAGCTAAAAAACATGGAAAAAACAACAGTAACATTTAGCTTAGTAAATACAGTAGATGCACTAGCAGATATTCTAGAGATTTTAGAAAATGCGCATTATGTTCAACAGCTAGTTGAAGAAAAATTTTTCGGTCGTTGTAATGTTGATGAGCGTGATGTGCAAATCGGCATTGTTCATGATTACCATCGTTATGGAGTTTTCAACAGAATAGTAAGCGACAACGTTTATCATGCTGAAGCGCTGCTAAGAGACCTATTTAGTACAGTCAAAATAGCTTTACAAGATAACTAAGGGAGGTTTTCAAAATGGAATCAGAATTCAAATTAGAAGTAATGAATGATTGTATTGGATTAGGGCTTTTAGAAGGCGATGAGGTGCTAGTTTCAACTGTAAAACAGCCTCGAAGCAACGGAAAGGATTTAGCGGTATTTGAAGCGGCAGGAAAACGTTTTATTTGTGCCTTTACCCGCTTCGAAAATCAAATTTTGCTGCTAGGTGAAAGTATACAAGTAGTACGAGAACATCAGGTGAAGATTATTGGCAAGGTGATTGGTGGAACATTAGGAAATGAAAAAAGCCGTCGCGGCAACGACAGCTTCAAAAATCCAGTTGGTAAACTGAAATAAATCATAAATATAATAACATATATGAAGCGGCTTAGATTAACTATTTAACCGCTTCTTTTTCTTTTCTTCAAGATTGGACATTATAGTGTTAATGGTATTGATGAAAATATATTTTAACTAAAGGAGCGAATTTTATGAAGATGCAAAAAGAAATGGAACATAGTATTAATTTAGAAATAAAAATAAATGAACTTGAGTTAGAATTAATTAGGACGAAAGTGGAAAAGGTAGTTATTGAGGCCTATGAAAAGGGGATAGAAGATTGTAGAGAATGTATGAAGTTCGAATTATCTCTACCTTTAAACTTGAAGAAAGAGCATATAGCTCAAATATTTCAATGTGAATTACCGACGGTGGAAAAGATAATTCGCATGGATGGTTTTCCTAAATGTCATGCAGTTTCAGCTCGTTATCCAAGAGATAAAGTGTTGGAGTGGAAAAACAAAAATACTCTGTATATGAATAAGCGTTTGGGTATATATGTTACTGAATAGAATAGTTTTGTAACGTTCGCAGACGCTAGAGCCCATTGTTTATGACATTTAAAGTGCCGAAGTAGTCTATCATACAGCTTTAATATATAGCAATCAGAAGAGTCTTACAGCACAATGTAGGGCTGTTTCTTTTGCTTTGAAAACTCTTCAAACAGACAAAATGTTATGTGATGAGAGGGCAGAGTTTGGTGTGGTTTTGAGAGCAAAAAGTTATTACATATATTTCATCTCTTGGTTTATGATTAGGGAAAGGAGGTGAAAATAGTGGACCAAAAATATTTAGTATCACTTTTCTGTGATGGAGAAAAAGTAGACATTGAAGTAGTAGCTAGCACTAAACAAGAAGCAATTGAAAGTATTATAGGTACAGCAAAGTCAATTGGTGGATGGATTGCAAAAGAAGAAGGTTCATCTCTAACATATATTAAATTAGAATCTGTATCAAAAATAATTAGTGTTGATATTGCTGCTCAAGATAAAGAAAATGAAGAAATGTGGGAACAAAGCGCTGCTTTTTTTGATGGACTAAACAGATAATGTCATTATATCACGTTCTAAGAACGTGATATTTTTATTGTTGTATCTTTTGAAAACCCCTTGCTATGCGAGGGGTTCTAAAGAGCTTCTAGCTATGGACAAGAAAAAAACCCCAGCCGTACAATGAATTCAGGT
>NZ_JBNNVG010000030.1:0-60510 GCF_050280425.1 Lysinibacillus sp. NPDC093190
TTGAATTTGGTGTGGTAACTACATTCTACACGAGGTCGTTATGGGCTTCCTTTATATTGACTTCTGGGTGTTGCACTTAATATTACAATCCGTCACATAAAAAAAGACTTTTAACGAAACCTGCTAATAGTTTGTGAAGAATTACACTTCAACTAACAAGGGCGTTAGTTGAAGAACGGAGCTATAAATATCATTAGAATTGAACATAAAATTAGAGAATTACTAACTTTTTTTGGAAGCTTCACTTTTCCTGGCCCTTTATAAAATCCAGAAAATTGAAATTTATTTCTATGTAACACAAAAATTAAAATAAGAATTGAAATACCAACTAACCAACCACCATTGGTATTATCTACATTTATCCCTAAACTCGCATAGATTAATTTCACCAAAGCCACCATCATACCACCCAGAATCAATGAAATTCCAGTTATTCTTATTAATTCTAAAATAACCTAAACATAATTCAAGTCCCCTTCGATTTTTTATATTAAAATTTCTTTATTATAAGGGAATTCCTATCTTTCTGCGTCGCTTAATCCGATACGATTCTACACATGCCTGCTAGTTAAACTGGCCTGCACCTTTCGTTCAATAAGAACCGTTAAAACTGTACGCTAAAACCATTAAATTTATGGATTCCAGTACCGAATTTAGTAAGTTTATTTTCATTCAAAAACTTAACTGCAATTTTTACTTCTTTTAAAATTTTTGATTCAAGCCCTAAAGTATTATGTGAACCGTAAACCATTGAAACATTTGGTATCTCTGAAATTTTTTTCAATGAATTGACTAAATCAACAGGGTTTGTTGAAGGATAAAAAGCATATATAGGGGTTTCATCATATAGTAAATCCCCTGTAAACAAATAACCGTTTGTTTCATCAAAAACACAAATATGACCAGGAGAATGTCCCGGAGTATGATAGATGACTAATTTTCTATTACCCAACTCAATTACATCGCCATCAACTAACAAATCTGTAGGTTCCCCTTGAAATGGTTGATATGTGTCTGGATTAAATGTATTTGGAGTAGGTAATGTTATATCTCTACTAATATCTTTTCTAATTTGCCCTATTGATAAGCCTTTTATTCCATTCACTAACCAATCTTTATCTCCCTCATGAACATAGATCCTTTCAAATTCTCCATGACTTCCGATATGATCAGTGTGGACATGAGTTGTAATGACCTCAATCGGAAAGGTAGTCAATTGGTCAGTAATTCTCTTAATATTATCAATTCCAAGACCAGTATCAATTAGTACCGCTTTTTGATTACCCAATAATAAAAATGAATGTACCTTTTCCCAATGTCCATATTCACTAATTGCGTAAGTATTCCAATCAATTTGTTGCACAGTAAACCACGAATCTTTAATCATCCATTACCTCCAAAAAATTATTTTACTTCCTTATTTGTTCTATAGTATAACCCAGTATCCTTTTGCCACTTATTGAACTAACCTGCGTCGATAGTTCAATAAAGAAAAAAGAGCTGCCTATGTAACTCAAGCCCCTGTTAGTTACAATTAACGCTCTCATTGGCTAACGCCCTCTGTATTTATTTTTTCTTTCTTTTAACTAAGAACGAAAAAACATCTATTTTCACAAGTTATTTATAAATAAATTTCATCTAGCACTTCTTCGGTGGTTTTATTAATTAGTTTGATTGTTCCTTCTTCTAGAGCAGTGTCACTTTCAAAGTACCAAATATACAATCCTTTTAATTGGTATTCTTCTACGACTTCAGCAGGTAACATTTCTAAATTTAGTATTGTAGCATTTTTATCATCAAGTTGAAGAAGTCGGTCATCGCCATCTTTAATTAATCCAAATAGTAGATTTTTACCATATCCTTGATAACCGTTTAATTTTTCATGATTTCTTTTATTATCCATAGGGCCCCAAGTAAGGAAGTCTGCTTTCCATCCCCAAAGTCCTTTTCGTACACACGTAGCTCCTAGATTATTCTTATCTTTTATGAAAAAGAAAAGAGCATTACTGTTTATTTTATAGGCTGGAATTAACTCTATATCTTTTTTAACGGCAAATATAGCTTCTTGAGGTTCTGAATAAGAAATAGACTTTTCAGAAAATAACCATATAACAGTAATAAAAATTACGATCACTGCAAATGCGATACCTGTATTTTTTTAAAAGAGCCTTTTTTCACCGGAACACCTCGCTTATTTACCATTATTTTACCACGAAAATCTATTCCTTTCTTCAACTAACCTGCCTCCTTAGTACAATAAGTTCAACAACTTGTTTACAACGAGATCCAATAGCTTCCAGAGGATTGCAAAGTTCGAATACGCTTACTTTCAAGTCACGAATATTTGAGAATTGTCTCCTCATTGGCTTCGCTTGGATATTGACAACAATGAGTTAGTACCGGGCTTTTATTGGTCTGACACAGATTTTTATGAGTATAATAAACAAACAAAAAATAAAGTGGCGACATTTTATCATCCTTCTATTCAAGAGTATTTTGATGGTATACAAAATGAACTCAGTGAAGTTTCACAAATGGAAAACTATGTGGCGGAAGTTGCTATTTCTTTTGATCAACCATATACATTACAAGAAGTACAAGCAAAAATTCCTGATAATTTAAACATTGTATGGTTGTATATGGCCTCGCAAATTGCAGATGAAAGTAAGGGACCTTCAGGGGTGTCGGTTTATGGATTTGAACCATCTTCTTCACCAAAAGATGCATATAATGGATTTATTGATGCGCTCAAAAAATATGATGATAGTGGTAGGAATAAAACTATTCAAGAGTTTTTAAATTCGAATAAAAATAAAAAATGGGATGAAGTGGAAATTTTAGGGGTAATGCTGACTGGCCAATCGCAAAATTTTAAAGCCATAGAAAATCAAAGTTTTGTTCGTGGAGCTTCAGTAGGTGCCACTGCACAAATCGTACCTTATATTAAACCAGAAAAATAACGAGTAGAGATCAGAATTACATTCGGCCTCTCTTTACAGTAAGTGGCAGGTATCTAATAGAACCAAAACAATTAAAAGTCCCTACTAGTAATTGTATTAAGGAAAAAGAAGCAGTATCCAAATAGGTACTGTCTCTTTTTCTAAGTGCTTATTCAACTAAATTGCTTCGTTAGTTGAATAACTGATAGAAAAATTTACATATACTATATTTTTATTAAATATTTTCAGACTATATCTTTAAACACAAATAAAAGCTGAACTAATATCAAAATTAGTTCAGCTTAAAAATAACGTATTATAATGTTGCACAATCTATTAAGTGCATTACTTTAACTCTTGACTTTTAATAAAATTTAAAGCGCCCTTTGTCTTTTAAAAATTTTCCTCACCAATACAACAATCCCAACAAAAACAATTGCTCCAGCTGTATCCAAAATAACATCCTGTCCGCTCATCATGCGTCCTGGTGTAAAGCTTTGACGAAACTCAATCAAGCGTTGCAATAAGAGCTGTCCCAGCAATAGCGACACCTGCAGCGAATCGGCGTTTTCCCCATGCGAAGAAAATACCAAGTGCGATGCAGCCGAACCCAACAAAATGAGTTAATTTCCGAATTAAAAATTCTACAAACTTAAAGTAACCACGCTCTTCTACAGAAACAACTGTGTCCCAATAAGGAATTTTTAAAACAGATAATTGCTTTTCAAACGGCTTATTTGCTAATATTTGCTTTATTTCAGGAATAATAGACTGTTGTTCATAGGTCATGCTAGAGGAAATCGCAAGTACTACTAAAAATGCTAATAAGATAAGCCATTTTTTCATCGGTGTTCCATATATTGGCCGGCTTTTGTTAGCTCTTTTATGCTTTAAAATCTGTTATCGAATCCATTTTTTCGTAGGCAGCGAGTGTTTGCGCCAACTGTTCCTGTGAGCTTGCACCAAGCACTGTTGAGGCTATAGTAGGTTCCTTTAGATTAAAGGCGAGTGCTAGTGCATGTAAATCGTCATAATGTGAAGATAAGCCTGTTAATACCGCTGTTAATTCGTCCACTGTATATGTGTTATAGCCATTGACACGCTGTAAACGTTCATTCCAGTTATTTGTTAGTAAACCCTTTGCAACAGTTCCACGTGTTACAACGGAAGCCCTCTCACTTGCGATAAAGTCAAGCCATTCCTCTGGACGACGGTCTAAAGCACTATATTGCATCATGACACTTTTTGCAGAGCTTGCTGATAAAAAACGCTTTAGTACATTTGGTCTAATAGAGGAAATGCCATATTCTCGAATCAAGCCATCCTTTTTCAAATCTTCAAATGTGTCGATAATGCCATCCCAATCGTCCTCAATAGTACCACCGTGTAACTGATAAACATCAATATAGTCAGTACCTAGTCGTTTCAAGCTAGCGTGTAGAGCTTCCTTTATATAAGACGGAGATGCATCCCAATGCCAACCTTCTACACCTTGAGTCCATCGATTCCCAACTTTCGTAGCGACTATAACATCCTGTCGACGCTTTCCTAAAATAGCGCCAATAATTTCTTCATTTGCTCCAAAATCGTATAAATCGGCTGTATCGATGTAATTAATACCAGCATCTAGTGCCATATCGACGATATCAGCAGCCTTTTTCTTATCTGTCGAAAGAGACATGCCTCCTAAACTAATCTCTGAAATAAACAATTCACTTGAGCCAAGTTGTCTTTTTTTCATGCCAATGCCCTCCTTCGATTTCTCTACTTGTAATGTTACAATGAACATATCTGAAGAACAAGCGAGGTTATAGTCAATGAAAAAGTTTGAAGAAAAAACGACAAAGACTACACCCATTTATGACGGGAAAATTGTGAAACTACAGGTTGATGATGTCACTTTACCGAATGGTAATGTTGCAAAAAGAGAAATTATAAAGCATCCTGGTGCAGTTGCAGTTATTGCTGTTACCGATGAAGGAAAGTTAGTATTAGTGGAGCAATATCGCAAAGCTTTAGAACGTTCAATTATTGAAATTCCAGCTGGTAAGCTTGAACCTGGTGAGGAGCCGATTGTGACGGCGCGCCGCGAATTAGAGGAAGAAACAGGTTACGGTGCACAAAGCTTAACTTATTTACAAGCGTTTGCAACATCACCAGGCTTCGCAGATGAGATCATCCATCTATTTGTGGCAAAAGATTTATATAAAATTGAAAACAAAGCAGATCTAGATGAGGATGAATTTGTCGAATTATTAGAAGTTTCGTTGGAAGAAGCGGGGCAAATGATTGCAGATGAGCGTATATTTGACGCCAAGACAGCGTTTGCAGTACTTTGGCTTGCGGCACAATAAGAAAATAATCTTTAGCATAATAGAAGCGGACGAGCATAAGCTGTACAAACCTTGATAGAAAAGGAGCATGTTTATGTCTCGTACGGTGTCTATATTTTATCACGCTTCCATTATTGCTATGAGTTTTGTTTGTGGCGTTATCTTATTTCATATTATTGGTGGGCCGAATGCGGAGCCTTTTATTTCATTTATAGAGCCTCGTTTAACAAATGGGGACAGGCATTCTCTATTTCGTTTAGTGTTACCTGTTGCTGTTTCAATAGCTCTTGTACTATTGCTGGCAACACATAGTGTCTTGAAGGTTTTAGTACGTGTAACAGTAGCGATACGTGCTACCTTTTTTGGCTTTAGCTCGGTTTTTTTATTACAAAAGCTTGAAGCTTTCTGGGTTTATACGATTTGGTGGTTTCCATTTCAGCTCATCTATTGTATATTGTTGCTAAACCTATGCAATTTACTTGTACCAGCTTGGTCAAAGAGAAAAATCGGGAAAATGATACATGGTCGGACAATTTTGTTGAATTTTATCGCATTTTTCATCATAATAGTGGCTGAGTTTATTGTTATTTCTTATGTAATAAATTGATTGAAACAATTCATGAAAATTTAACTTCTTTCAACGGGTGTCCAAACATCTGTACCTGTCGCTACGCTTTCGGTACAAAAAACATCCGCTGAAATAGAGGAACTCAGTCTAAGAACGCCACGTCCTGTGGCAACGACTGAGTGACCAACTTCGTTTTGGCCTAAAGCCTCTGGCGGGTGTCACGGAATCGGAAAGGAATGCTTTGTGCAGCACAAAGCCGATTCCGGACGCAATTATGCCGAGGCATAATTGATCATCAGGTAAAAACATACAAAAGCATATTGAAATCTAATCACTATCTTGTAATAGGATTTACTCCTTTGGTATAATGGAAAGAGTTTAGGGGGGCGTCACATGGAGAGCCGAATTGATCGTATAAAAAAACAGTTGCATAGTGCTAGTTATAAGCTGACGCCGCAGCGAGAAGCAACAGTTGCTGTACTGCTGGAGCACGAGGAAGACCACCTAAGTGCAGAAGATGTTTACCTTTTAGTAAAAGAAAAGGCACCTGAAATAGGTCTTGCTACTGTCTATAGAACGTTAGAGTTACTAACTGAGCTCAAAATTGTCGACAAAATCAACTTTGGCGATGGCGTTTCGCGCTATGATTTACGCCAAGAGGGAGCTGCGCATTTCCACCATCATCTTGTTTGTATCGAATGTGGTGCGGTTGATGAAATTCAGGAAGATTTACTTGAAGATGTGGAAGCCGTTGTTGAAAGACGTTGGAATTTTATTATAAAGGATCACCGACTAACTTTCCACGGCATTTGCTGGCGCTGTCATGATAAAAACGACGAATCGAATGAAGAAAAATAACGAGAAGCTGTCTGTTTTAATCTTAAGTAAAGATTGAATCGGGCAGTTTTTTGTTTTATTCAAAATTAGTATTTTAGTGTAATAGCTAAACGATTAGGGGGGCGTTTTAGCACAATTCGAATAGCCGTGCTAAAATAGAGAATAATTGACAGTAAGGGGGCGCTGTGATGAATGAATTTCAATATGCAATAGAGGATTATATCCATTTTATCCAAGTAGAACGACAATTATCTGATAATACATTAGCATCCTATCGCCGAGACTTAGAAAATTACGTGAACTTTTTGCGGGAAGTGGAGAGAATGTCTGATTTTCGTAAAGTGGAAAGGACAACCATTTTGCGTCATTTAGAGCAGTTACGTATGCAAGGAAAGACAAGTCGTACTGTTGCCCGCCATATCTCCTCCATTCGTAGTTTCCATCAATTTTTACTCCGAGAAAAGCGAGCCGAAACAGATCCGACAGTCCATTTAGAAATGCCAATCATTGAGCAGAAGCTACCAAAAGTCCTCTCTATTGAAGAAATTGAAGCTTTATTAGCGGCACCAAACCGCAGCAAACCTCAGGGCATTCGGGATGTGGCAATGTTAGAGCTATTATATGGGTCAGGGATGCGCATTAGTGAGCTGATTGCATTGGATTTAGCTGATATTCACCTAACGATGGGCTTTGTACGCGTTTTTGGTAAGGGAGGCAAGGAGCGTATCATTCCTCTTGGAAAAAGCGCCCTTTCGGCATTAAGTACTTATTTAGATGGTGCACGGAGTCAATTACAAGGGAAATATCCAAAAACAGAAGCTTTTTTTATTAATCAAAGAGGGAAACGTTTAACAAGGCAAGGTTGTTGGAAATTAATGAAGGAGCACGCTTTAAAAGCAGGCATCCAACATGAATTAACGCCACATACATTACGTCATTCCTTTGCAACACATTTAGTGGAAAACGGTGCGGATTTACGAGCAGTACAGGAGATGCTTGGACATGCCGATATTTCCACAACACAAATTTATACACATATTAGTAAATCACGACTATCAGAAGTTTATAAGCAATTTCATCCACGCGCTTAAGAGAGAAAATTATTTGTAAGTCGGAGGTCTGACCTTTATTTTTCGCTGTTTTTTGGTAAAATAGAGACAAGAGATTAGGAGGCAAAATTATGAATAAACCATTTAAAAAAATCCATGTAGTAGTATTAGACTCAGTTGGAATTGGTGAAGCTCCAGACGCAGCGGATTTTGGAGATGTAGGTTCACATACTCTCGGACATATCGCTGAAAAAATGAATGGGCTTACAATGCCACATATGGAGTCTTACGGCTTAGCGAACATTGAACCATTACAAGGTATGCTAGCTACCGACAAACCAAAAGCATACTACGGAAAAATGCAAGAAGCATCTGTTGGTAAAGATACGATGACAGGGCATTGGGAAATTATGGGGTTGAATATCGATAAACCGTTTAAGGTGTATCCAGAGGGATTCCCTACTGAGCTTATTGCAGAGCTTGAAAAACGTACAGGTCGTAAAGTTCTTTGCAATAAACCTGCAAGTGGAACACAAGTAATTGATGACTTTGGCAAGGAGCATATGGAGACAGGAGCGATTATTGTCTATACATCTGCTGACCCTGTTTTGCAAATTGCTGCACATGAGGAAATTATTCCATTAGAGGAATTATATAAAATTTGTGAAATTGCTCGTGAGCTAACATTACAACCAGAATATTTAGTTGGCCGTGTTATTGCTCGTCCATTTATCGGCACACCAGGAAACTTCACACGTACATCTAATCGTCATGACTATGCGTTAAAGCCATTTGGTCGCACAACGATGAATGTTTTAAAGGATGCAGGCTTAGATGTTATAGCAATCGGAAAGATCTCTGATATTTTCAACGGTGAAGGCGTTACTGATGCAGTGCGTACGAAAAATAATACGGATGGTATGGATAAGTTTGCAGAGGTAGTGCGTCGTGATTTCCATGGTATAAGCTTCTTAAACTTAGTGGACTTTGATGCGAATTTTGGGCATCGTCGTGACCCTCTAGGTTATGGTAACGCACTACAAGAATTTGATGTACGTTTACCAGAAATTACTGAGGCAATGACAGAAGATGATCTACTAATCATTACGGCGGACCACGGTAATGATCCAACATTCCCTGGGACAGACCATACACGCGAATATGTACCGTTAATTGTCTATTCACCACGCTTTAACGGTGGTAACGAGCTAACACTTCGTGAAACTTTTGCAGATATTGCAGCGACAGTTGCTGAAAACTTCAAAGTAGAAGCACCAGAGTTTGGTAAAAGCTTCTTAAATGATCTGAAGTAAGGGGGATTTTCGATATGAATATGGCACAACTATTTGAAAAGAAGAAGCAAGGCAAGGAGCTATCACAGGCTGAAATTCAGTATTTTGTAGAGGGGTATACTACTGGTGCAATTCCTGATTATCAAGCAAGCTCCCTACTAATGGCAATCCGTTTATTGGGTATGACATATGATGAAACATTTTATTTAACAAAGGCAATGATAGAATCTGGAGATGTTATTAATTTATCTTCTATTGAAGGTTTTAAAATTGACAAACACTCGACCGGCGGTGTAGGCGATAAAGTTACACTAATTGTTACGCCGATCATTGCTGCACTAGATATTCCGGTGGCGAAATTTAGTGGTAAAGGTCTAGGCATTACAGGTGGTACAATCGATAAATTAGAATCAATTCGTGGCTTAAAAACAGAGCTTTCATCACAGGAATTTATCGACAATGTCAATAAACATAAAATTGCAGTTGCTGGTCAAACAGGCAATCTTGTACCAGCTGACAAAAAATTATATGCGTTGCGAGATGTGACGGGTACTGTCGATTCCATTCCACTTATTGCTGCGTCTATCATGAGCAAGAAAATAGCAAGTGGTGCAGACGGCATTGTACTAGATGTCAAATGTGGCTCAGGTGCATTTATGAAAACAGAAGAAGAAGCACAAGTTTTAGCTGATACGATGACTGCAATCGGTGAAAAACTAGGGCGTAAAGTAGTCGCGCATATTAGTGATATGGATAATCCACTTGGTAAAATGATTGGTAATAAGCTTGAGGTAGTAGAAGCATTTGCTTTATTAAGTGGACGTATGGACGAAACGCACGAGGATCTGCTTGAGGAGTGTATTATTATCTCTTCGCTTATGTACCAAGTTGCAGCAGGAGTAAATGAGGCTGAAGCAACAGCAGCTGTTAAACGAGTATTAGAGGATGGTTCGGCTGCAGCAAAATTTGAGGAATTTATCGTAGCACAGGGTGGCGATTTAGCAGATATCTTGCAAAAAGACACAGCAAATAAAGTTGCTGTTAAAGCACCAATTGAAGGCACTGTAGGGACGATTAATGCATTACTAATCGGGGAAGCTAGCGTTGGTCTTGGTGCAGGTCGATTAACAAAGGAATCTGAGCTTGATTATGATGCTGGTATTCAATTGATTGCCAAAAAAGGCGACCATGTTCGTGCTGACGAGACGATTGCTTATTTATATTCAAATCGTCAAATCAATGAGGAAACAATCGAAAAAGTACAAAAGGCTTATACAATTGCATAAATAATACGAAGCGAGAACTCTCTTTAACAAAGGGGGTTCTCGCTTTTTTCTGCTCTGAAATGCGTCGGAAAGGAAAGTTAAAACGACGGAAAGAAGAGCTGAAGTGACGGAAAGAAAAGTCAAAGCGACGGAAAGAAGAGTCAAAATGACGGAAAGAAGCCAGGGCGACGGATAGGAAAGCTAAAGCGACGGAAAGAAGAGCTGAAGTGACGGAAAGAAAAGCCAAAGCGACGGATAGAAAAGCCAAAGCGATGGAAAAAAAAGTCGAAGTGCCGGATAGAATCATCAAAGTGCCGGATAGACTACGTAAAAGCGACAGGTACAGATGTTTTATGTAACGTAAGTGAAACGGCAGTTACAGAAGTCTCCCACCTCTATATGTGGTTATGCGGATTTAAGTTACTTTTCAGCATGTGTCTAAACACCTTGCTGCCGCTACGCTTTCGCGCAAAAAACATCGGTTGGCCTAAAGCCTCCGGACGCAATTATGCCGAGGCATAACTGATCATAATAATAATTCTTGTGAAAAATGCCTGCCACGTTTAAAAAATGTTGATTTATCCCATACTGAATTTAACCTAAAAAGCTATAAGTATGTCGATTTGCCACTATTTCGGAAGACTTTGCACTAGTTCTGTCAGCCACAAGGAATCACCACATTGAATGTGGAATTGCACGAGGAGGAGGCGATATTCATGCATTTTCAATTAGAGATGGTAACAAGAGAGACAGTAGTTATACGTTTATTTGGGGAGCTCGATCATCATGCAGTAGAGCAAATTCGAGCTAAAATTTCTACAGCAATTTTTCAAGGCACTGTAACGACCATCATTTGGAACTTAGAGGGGCTTTCCTTTATGGATAGTTCAGGTGTAGGTTTAGTGCTTGGTCGGATGCGTGAGTTAGAGGCAGTAGCTGGACGAACAATTTTATTGAATCCATCGCCGACAATGCGAAAAGTATTTCAATTTTCAGGTTTAGGGCCGTGGATGATGGATGCAACTGAAGAAGAAGCGATTGATCGAGTTAGGGGGATTGTAAATGGATAACGAAATGACATTAACTTTTTTAGCAATTAGTGAAAATGAAGCCTTAGCGCGTGTAGCGGTGACAGGTTTTATCGCACAATTAGATCCAACAATTGATGAGCTATCCGAATTTAAAACGGTTGTCTCAGAGGCTGTTTCTAATGCCATTATTCACGGTTATGAAGAGGATGGTAAAGGTGTTATTACAGTTCATGCAAAACGTGAGGATGATATTGTAACTGTGTCTGTTATGGATAAAGGTATTGGAATTGAGGATGTAAGCCAGGCAATGGAGCCGTTATTTACGACGAAAAGTGCGATGGAACGTTCAGGTATGGGCTTTACTATTATGGATAGTTTTTCAGACCAATTGACCGTAATGTCCCAATGGCAACAAGGTACAACTGTCACGTTTACGAAGAAATTTTACTCGGTTCGCACACCGGTAATGTGAGGATGCAATTTTGAAGCCGCTAGAACAGTCGTCCGATAAGCTATTGTCACAGGGAGAAATGCGGGATTTAATTGCACGTGCACAGCAGGGCGATCATGAGGCTCGTAAACGAATGATTGAAGGGAATACGAGGCTTGTGTGGTCTATCGTCCAACGCTTTACAAGCAGGGGCGTGGAGCTCGAGGATTTATTTCAAATTGGCTGCATAGGTCTCATGAAGTCTGTGGATAAATTCGATCTAACGTATGATGTTAAATTTTCGACATATGCGGTACCAATGATTATTGGAGAAATTCAGCGATTTCTAAGGGATGACGGTATGGTGAAGGTGAGCCGATCTATTCGTGAGCTTAATTTTAAAATTCGTCATGCAACTGATGAATTCATTAAAAATAATGAGCATCCACCAACCATTCATGAATTAGCACAGGTTCTTGGTGTCACAACTGAGGAAATTGTAACAGCTTCAGATGCATTAAGAGATCCCGCTTCCTTGCATGAACAATTGTATGAGAGCGAAGGGGATTCTATTACTTTAATGGATCAGATGAAGGACGAAAAATCTGAACAGCCATTTGACTATATACCATTAAAAGAAGTGCTCACAAGACTTGAGCCAAGAGAGCAATCAATTATTTATTTACGATATTTCTCAGATTGTACCCAAACTGAAATTGCTAACAGGCTAGGCATATCACAAGTCCAGGTATCACGATTAGAGAAAAAAATTCTTGCTCAATTAAAAAATTGGATGGCCACAAGTGCCACAGTTGAAGAGGAAGAAGTAAAAAAAGACATCTAAGAAAATGGTGACAGCATGACAGAAAAAGATAAACTTTTTAACAGCTTAGAAGAAGCCGAAAATTTTCTTAAAGCGCAATTTGGTGACGGCGAATCGTTTGACATTAGTATTAAACATGTATTTGTCAAAGATTTGCCGGTTCTTTGCGCATATATAAGTGGACTTGTGGATGGAATAGTGTTAACACAATTACTCTCCAATATGTTACCTGATGAGGACATTGATATTGAGGATGAAAAGGAGTATTTTGAAGCCTATTTTAATTTCCAAGGTCGTTCTGAGGAAACCAAACGTGAAGCCATTTTATTATCAATATTAAGTGGACAAGTAGCCTTTATAACGAAAAGTGGTTACGGCTATGTTGCGGAGATTCGAAGCTATCCAGGACGTACACCTGCGGAGCCTGACAATGAAAAGGTTATTCGTGGATCTAGGGACGGCTTTATAGAAGGTATTTCACAAAATACTGCTTTGATTCGTCGGCGAATTCGCAATAGTAATTTACGTTTCGAGCTACATAAAATATCCGAAATCGGTCAAACCGATGTCGCGCTAGCGTTTATAAAGGGTATTGCGAGTGATGAAACGCTCGATAAATTACGACAGCGCATTAAACAAATTAATCATGATGGCTTGACTATGACGGATAAATCACTAGAGGAATGGCTGTTTAAACAGAAGTTTCATCCAGTTCCTTTTGTACGTTATACGGAACGACCAGATATTACCGCAGCGCATTTACTTGAGGGACATATAGCCATTATTGTCGATACGTCTCCTTCTGTCATTATCGTGCCAGCAACGGCCTTTCATTTACTGCAGCATGCTGAGGAGTACAGGCAAGCACCATCAGTCGGAACCTTCGTCCGTTTTATGCGCTATTTTGGAGCAATTATGGGTTTATTATTATTGCCCTTGTGGTATTTATGTGCAACGCATGGGATACATTTACCGGATGAGTTATCCTTTTTAGGGGCAAAGAAAAAATCACATATCCCAATTTTACTACAAGTACTTATTGGCGATATTGGGATAGAATTTCTGAGGATGGCCGCCATTCATACCCCATCTCCATTATCCACTGCGATGGGGTTAGTTGCCGGTGTAATTATTGGTCAGATTGCTATTGATGTTGGGGTATTCTCTCCAGAAGTAGTGTTATATACAGCCGTTTCAGCTATTCTGACCTTTATTATTCCTTCTTATGAGCTAGGTATCTCCATTAAACTCTTTAGACTAGTGTTGTTAATAATGACTGGAATTTGGGGAGTTAATGGGTTATTTATCGGGATCTTTATATTATTTACGTATTTATGTTCATTACGTCCGATGCAAGCGCCATATTTATGGCCGCTTATTCCGTTCTTTCCAACAGCGATGCTTCGCGTACTTGTCCGTTTCCCAATGACAGCAGATGCATTAAGACCTTATGTAGTCGATTCTGAACATCGAAAAAGATCATAAGAGCCGTTGCACTCGTTTTTTTCATGTGATAAAGTTCACATATAGTATTTTGTGATTTTTGCAAAAATTATCTTCATTCATCAAAAGGTTCACTACGACAAGGTGTTGACATATTTGTGATATTAGCCCTAGTGTACTGTTCGAACCCTTGTTGAATGATACCTCTAAAAAGGATAGTAGCATTGCTACTTCCATTAGAGGTGCAAATTTTATCACAAGATGGAACGATGTGAAAAGGGAGAGATGCACATGCATTTATATGGAACACAAGCGATTTCTGAAGATGGTCATTTAACGATTGGACAGGTAGATACATTAGAGCTTGCGAAAGAATATGGTACACCTTTATTTGTGTATGATACGGCGCTTATTCGTAAGCGTGCACGCGGCTTTATTGATACGTTTAAAAAACTAGGTGTAAAAGCAGAAGTAGCTTATGCTTCTAAAGCATTTGCATGTGTAGCTGTGTACCAATTAGCGGCAGAAGAAAATCTATCTTTAGACGTTGTCTCTGGTGGAGAATTATTTACAGCTTTAAAAGCTGGATTCCCTGCTGAGCGTATTCATTTCCATGGTAATAATAAAAGCATTGCTGAATTAGAATTAGCCTTTGACTCGAAAATCGGTTGTATTGTTGTGGATAACTTCTATGAAATTCAACTTTTACAAGAAATCTCAGAACGCCGTCAACAAAAAATGCGTATTTTACTACGTGTCACACCAGGTGTTGAGGCACATACGCATGATTTCATTACGACAGGTCAAGCGGATTCTAAATTTGGCTTCGACTTAAATAATGGTCAAGCAGATGAAGCTTTCCAACAAACTTTTAACCATGAATACCTAGAGCTTCTAGGATTACACTGCCATATTGGCTCTCAAATTTTTGACACAGCGGGCTTTGGCTTAGCAGGAGAAAAACTAGTTGATAAAATTTCTGATTGGAACAAGACTCACGATTTTACGTGTACTGTGTTAAACTTAGGAGGGGGCTTCGGAATTCGTTATACTGAGGAAGATGCACCGCTTGAGCCACAAGTATATGTAGAGGATATGATTACAGTTGTAAAGAACAAAGCGACTGTACTTGGTCTAACTATGCCAGAAATTTGGATTGAACCAGGGCGTTCACTTGTAGGCGATGCAGGAACATCACTTTATACAATTGGTTCACAAAAAACAGTGCCTAATGTTCGTAAATATATTGCTGTCGATGGTGGAATGAGTGATAATATCCGTCCGGCATTATATGATGCGAAGTACGAGGCGGTCATTGCGAGTAAAGCAAATGAATCAAAAAGTGAAACATATACAGTGGCTGGTAAACTTTGTGAATCGGGCGATAAATTAATTATTGATGCTAAGCTTCAGGAAGCAGCTTCTGGTGATGTGCTAGCAATCTTCTGTACTGGTGCGTATGGATATTCTATGGCGAGTAACTATAATCGTGTACCACGACCAGCAGTTGTATTTATAGAAAATGGCAAACATCAATTAGCAATTCGACGCGAAAGTTATGAAGATATTGTACAAAACGATCTCCCGCTAACGTTAAAAAAGGGTGAGTAAATATGAGAAAAAACAAATGGGTATTACTAGCGTCCATTTCAACTTTTGTTTTGTTGTGGGGCGTTTTCTATTGGGTATTGGCGTCTAAAGGTATTCTCGGACCTGGTTCGTAAGACAGAAATTGACTTGCGGTAAAAGTACAAATCGTGTAGGATAGTCAAAGATTATGTACAGCTAGAAAAAGAGGGAATAGACAAATATGTTAATTCGATATAAGAAAGCTTTCGAGAAAATAGCAATGGGGCTACTCTCGTTTATGCCTAACGAAAAAGACATAAAAAAGCTCACAGAGACAATTCACTCCTATGAAAATAATGATAATTGGGTTTTATATTTATGGAAAAATAACGATGAGTATGTTGGCATTGTTGGACTTGTAACAGACAGTAATAATATAGCTACGATTCAACATGTTTCCGTTGTCCCTTCTTATAGAGGTGAAGGTGTTGCGAAGGAAATGCTACAGGAAGTAGCAGAACTTGGCCAGTACGAAAGTGTGCGTGCAACGGAGGAAACGCGTAATTTTGTTCAAAAATGTATAAATTGTATCGATGAAGAAGCAGACGATCATTGACGTCTGCTTTTTCTTTGTTTACTTTCTTGACGCTCTGCAAGAATATGTGAGCGATCTCGAAGCATATGTTTATGAAGAAGATAGTTAGCGCTACTTGATGGTAAAAGTTGTATGCGAGCAAATACTAATTCCTCCAATCTGGGTGAAAGAGGAAGTTGAAATGCTTGAAAGGACTTGCCCATTTGGATTGCAGAAAGTGCATCTGTTAGTTGTGTTAGTAGTATTTCGTAGTCGATTTCGTCAAAAAAGATGTGCCCTATATTATATTGAAAATTATTGAGTGCTTTTTCTAAGATTCGCGCAGCGCCAATATAATTGTCACGTCGATAATGATATAAACCTGTTGCGAGCTGTACGTATCCAACGAGAGGGTGCTTTTTATCACCTGGAGCAATTTCCTTCCAGTATTCCTCTAGGACTTCATGGCATTCAAAAAAATCTTGATTACCATTGAAAAAAGCACAGTAGTCGATAAATAAAGTATGATGCTGTGGATGCATTTTGGGCTCCTTTCTACTATACTAAAAGAACATAGAATCTCAGGGTGGTAAAACAATGTCTTATGAAGTAAAATTAGAAGCCTTTTCAGGGCCTCTTGATTTATTATTGCATTTAATTCACAGATTGGAAATTGATATTTATGATATCCCAATGGCTGAAATTACTCAACAATATATCGACCATATACATGCTATGCAGGTACTGGAGTTAAATGAGGCTAGTGAATATTTAGTGATGGCTGCAACATTATTGGCCATTAAAAGTCGTATGCTCCTGCCAATTCATGAAGGTGAGCTTGAAGATGCCGAATTAGAAGTCGACGGTCCAGACCCTCGTGAAGAACTGGTGCAACGTTTAATAGAGTATAAGAAATATAAAGAAGCAGCAAGTAGCCTACAAGAGCTTGAAACAGATCGGGCACAGGTATTTTCACGGCCGCCAGCAGATTTATCTGAGTTAGCATCAGATGAGCAAATGGCGTTATTTGATTTGAACGTCAACATCTATGACATGCTTGGGGCCTTTCAAAAACTGATGCGTCGAAAAAAATTAAAAAAACCACTAAAGACAACTGTAGCGAGACAGGAACGCTCAGTGAAAGATCAAATGCGTTCGGTTGTCGATTCATTACGATCTACAGGTGGACGTGCATCATTTTCCGAGCTTTTTCCCTATGAAGATAAGCCAACGCTTATTCTGACGTTTTTATCCATTCTGGAACTGATGAAACGTCAGATCGTCATCGTAGAGCAAGATGGTAACTTTGAAGAATTAACAGTTACATTACAGAAGGAGGAATGGGATGATGATGACGAAAACAATGATGCTACAGAGTAGAATAGAATCCTTATTATTTGTCGTTGGAGACGACGGCTTAACTATTAAACAATTGTCACAACTTTTAGGTGAACCGGAAGAGTTAATCGTACAGACAATGGAAGTGTTGAAAACAACATATGAAGAAGATTTAGCTAGAGGCCTCACTATAAAAGAAATAGCGGGAGTTTATCAGCTTATAACAAAATCTGAACTAGCAGATACCATTCAAAGATTAGTAGAAAATCCAACTGTTCAATCATTATCGCAAGCCTCGCTTGAGGTATTGGCTATTGTGGCATACAAACAGCCAATTACACGTGTAGCAATTGAAGATTTACGCGGTGTGAAATGTGAAAGACCTATACAAACGCTCGCTTCGAGAGGGTTAATTAAAGAAGTTGGTCGCTCAGAAGGGACAGGACGTGCAATCTTATATGGTACAACAAAAGAATTTTTAAACTACTTTGGTTTAAATAGTATAGAAGAAATGCCGCCTTTACCTGAAGATGAGCTAGTTGAAACAGAGCAAGAAACAGATTTATTTATGACGAAATTCCAAGAAACCTTTAGTGGAGTAAAGTAAATAAACAAGATTTAAAGGTATAATACTTTACTTGAAACATAAATATAATCTATATTTTCCTATTACTTTTAATAAGGAGTGGCTCGTTGCTTCGGTTAGTACGTTTAATATTGTTCATGATAGTTGTGGTAATGTTAATGCTTCCTCAAACCAGTTTAGCACGGGGTGGTAGCGGATATGCTGTCTTGGATGGTGATACAGGCCGTGTTTTATTCGAATCAAATAGTGATGCACGGTTACCAATTGCTAGCTTAACAAAAATTTGGACAGCACTCGTTGCTATTGAAAATAGCAATCTTCAAGATGAAGTGGTTATTTCACCGAGGGCTGCAACGGCTGAGGGCTCGTCAATTTATTTGCAGGCAGGGGAAAAAGTTACGGTAGAAACACTGTTATATGGTTTGATGCTACGATCAGGAAATGATGCAGCAACAGCTTTAGCAGAGCATGCCGGTGGATCGGTTGAAGGGTTTGTCAAGTTAATGAATGAGCGGGCTGTTGTTTCGGGTCTCACAAATACAGTTTTTATGAACTCGTCTGGCTTGCACCATGATGAGCATTTATCGTCAGCAAGAGATACTGCTGAAATGTTGAGAATTGCTCTTCAAAATAAAACTTTCAAGAAGATTGCCTCCACAGTTCTATTTCGTGCTAATACTGAAAATGGGATGTTATGGGAAAATAAGCACCGGTTATTACGAGAAGGGTCAGGGGTTGCAATCGAAATAGGTGATGAGACACAACTACCTGTTAATGCATTAAAATCAGCAAAAGGTTCAGCATTCGCTGGAAAAACAGGCTTTACAAAGGTGGCTGGTCGGACCCTTGCAACCGCCTTCCAAAAGAACGGGCAAACATGTATTGTCGTCACTTTGAATGAATCCGATGACTGGAATGTACATCGGGGGTTAGCGAACAAGGTTTGGCAAGATTACAGTCTTGAGACTGTAGTGAAAGAAGGTAAATATAAGGTCAATAAAAACCTATCCATTCGTATAGAGCAACCAATTCGTTTGCAATTAAATAAAGAAGAAAAAGAAAGTGTAAGGCAAGTTTTGCATGTTTCACGAAAACGTAAGGAAGGTGTACTATCCCTCTTTATTGGTGAAGAGCGTATATATGCAGTGCCAGTAAAAGTTGAATCAGCGGATCGTTAAAAGCGATTCGCTGATTTTTTTGTTTATCTTTTGTAATTACTAGCTGAATGGCCCGCAGAAACGTAGTGACGAGGAGAATGAAGCCAAGCCGGGGAAAGCGACAACTCGAAGTGAAAATAACCTTTGTTTATTGATACACTTTTTGTATATTTATTCTTCTGTCGACAAGCTGTGAAGATATTGTAAAGGTTGAGAAAACAATTGTAGAAAAAATGGTATGAGTTTACCAGAAAAAAATTTGCACATTACAAGATGGGATCTACAATTGAACAATCTTTATCAACAAAGTTATCAAGAGCGAAACAATTCATTAATAAAGAATTAAGGAACTATGGACATAGAATAGATATAAATATAGTGAAAATGAGTAATGATGAAGAGCTGCCGATAAATTGTGGCTCTTCATGTTTATATTTTTAAAGCGATTGTTATTGGATGAAAAGAATGAGAGGATTTGATTAAAACTGGATCATCATTAAAAAGTTGGGGATGGCATTTGTTAAAACGTATGCAATTTAATTTATATAAGTTGATTGGAGTGAAGGCTGTGCGACAAAATAAAGTAAAAGGATTCATACACAGTTTTATGTGTGAATCTTTTTTTCTCTTTGAAAGGTAGATGTCGATAAAATTCAGAAGTTGGGCGATAAAACATGAAAGTTTATCGATAAAACTCAAAAGTTGGGCGATAAAATTTAAAAGTGTTCCGATAAAATTCAAAAGTTGGAGACATTTTGTCAAAGCGTATCCTGTGATAACGCCTTCGAGCCAACATCCTGTTGCTGTCGCTACGTTGCACTACGCTTTCGCACAGAAAACATTTGCTCTGCCGCTTCGCTTTAGCGCAAAAAACATCTGTTAGCCCGACGCCCCCAGGAAAGCGTCCAGTCGGAACGGAAATTAAGTCTACGTCCTGGTGAGGATCCTTAAAATTCAAGTGCAAATTATCCGAAAAATAGTTGATAAAAACTATTTCAAATCATTTAATTATTTATCCATAATTAGTTTTTCTTTAATAATGTATAAAAGTATGACATAATTTTCACAGATTAGCGGGAAAAATAACCTTATTCATAATGTGCGAATGAGGTTTAATGCTTGGTGTCAAACCAAGGTGAATGAAAATTAGAGGTGAAAGAATGGAAAGATTACAAAAGGTCATTGCGTATGCTGGTGTGGCGTCTAGACGTAAGGCAGAACAATTGATTGTAGAAGGTAAAGTTAAAGTGAACGGAGTTGTAGTACGTGAGTTAGGTACAAAGGTTTCCAACTCAGATACGATAGAAGTAGAAGGTGTGAAGCTTGAGAAAGAGGATAAGGTTTATTATTTACTATATAAACCACGTGGAACGATTTCAGCTGTAACAGACGACAAAGGACGCAAAACTGTCACAGATTTGTTTAAGCATATCCCGCAACGAATTTTCCCAGTTGGCCGTCTCGACTATGATACATCTGGCTTATTGCTATTGACAAATGATGGCGAATTTTCTTATATGCTGACGCATCCAAAGTTTAAAATCGACAAAACATATATTGCTCGTGTTAAAGGTGTCCCAACGATTGAAGGTTTAAAAAAGCTTCAACGAGGAATTAAGTTAGAAGACGGCAAAACAGCTCCTGCGATGGTTAGTATGACTTCATTTGATGAAAATGCAGGTAAGGCAATCTGTGAAATTACGATCCACGAAGGGCGAAATCGCCAAGTGCGTCGCATGTTCGAGGCGATCGGTACTCCTGTTGTTAAACTAAAACGTGAACGCTTTGCCTTTTTAGATTTATTCGGGCTAGCTCCGGGGGAATATCGTGAACTAACAAAGCATGAAGTGAAGCAATTGCGAGTGTTAGCGGAGACAGGAAAACTCGGATAAATGAGCATTTTCTAATAGAAAGTGAAATACTTCTATGTGCAATAGTAATGTATTCACTTTCTTATTAGTGAAATCGTTCATAAATCATTCATAATTATTAGCTAAGCGTTTGTGTATCATTTTGCTATAATAGGTAAGAATAGCTCACCTAGATTAGTTTCATCATTTATCAGGTGGTGTTTGACGCATAAGTGAATGACAAATATAAAATTTGACAATCATAAATGTTGTAAATCAGACGGTAAAATCTATACATATGAATGTTTGTATGAAAAGCTTAGCGTCAATTGTAGTTACTCTAAGCCGTAAATTGATAGGGGGTTTATTAACTTGGAGAAAAAGAAAAAACGTCTCGTCATTCGTACCATTATTTTGGCAGTCTTAGTATTAGCAATTGGTTACACGGTATACGGAACAGCAACAAAGGATAAAGTAGAGTTATTAGCAGTAGGCTCTAAAGCACCAGACTTCACGTTAGTAGATTTAAACGGTGAGAAACATAAACTGTCTGATTATAAGGGGCAGGGCGTATTTTTGAACTTCTGGGGAACTTGGTGTAAGCCTTGTGAAAAGGAAATGCCTGCAATGGATCGTCAGTATAAAGTTTTTAAAGATCAAGGTGTACAAACATTAGCGGTCAATATTGCCCAAACAGATTTTGAAGTACAGAATTTTGTCGATAGATATGAGTTAACGTTCCCAGTAGTTATTGACAAAACGAAAAGCGTTCAGACTACCTACAATGTAGGTAATTTACCTGCAACTCTCCTTATTGATCCAGATGGTAAAGTAGCCAAAATCATTACTGGTGAAATGACGGAGGCAAAAATTGCTTCGTACATGGAATTAGTGAAGCCAAAATAAGGAGTAAATGACTATGGAAAACATCATTTGTGCTTGTGGTCATAGTAACCCATATGGCACGAAGCTTTGTGAGAAATGTGGTCGTCCTTTAACTGAGGAAGGTAAACAGACAAAAGTTGTTGATATGCGTTACGATGGAACGGCAATTCGTTCAAAAACGTATAATACAACATTTGTTGATAAAATTTGGAATTTCTTCTCGAATGTAAAAGTGGGGATTGCCCTCATTATTATAACGTTGATCGCAGCGTCAATCGGAACAATTCTACCGCAAGCGATATATGTTAATGCCCCGGAGCCTAGCAAAGCTGAGTATTATGAAAAAGTGTATGGTGTATTAGGCAAACTCTATAATAATTTAGGACTTTCTCATTTATACAACACTTGGTGGTTCCAAATTTTGGTAGGTATGCTTGCGATATCGATTATTGTTGCGAGTTTAGACCGAGGTTTACCATTGCATAAGTCTTTAAAAAATCAACGCGTTAAACGTCATGAAAGTTTCATGAAACGCCAACGGATCATTGCGGAAGGGCAAGTGCCAAACGCTGATGAAACGCTTGATAAAGTTGAGCAAAAAATGTCCGAATTAAAATACCGTGTTCGTCGTGATGGAAGTGCACTGCTAGCAGAGCGCGGCCGCTTTGCTCGATATGGCCCATACATAAATCATGTCGGTCTCATTATTTTTTTAACAGGTGTTATGTTGCGCTTAGTACCTGGTTTTTATGTGGATGAGACGATCTGGATCCGTGAAGGTGAAACACGAGCTATACCAGGGATGGACGGTTATTTTATTAAAAATAATAAATTTATATTGGAAACCCATGGCGAAAAGCAACAGGGCGGGGAAGCGAGCCAAGGTGTAAATGTTATGGCGAAGAACTATCAAACGGACATCACGTTATACAAACAACCTGAGGGAGCTCTTCCAGGAGATTCAGACAATCTTGAAAAATTGAGAGATTACTCTATTCGTGTCAATCATCCGTTAAAAGAAAACGGTTTTGCGCTGTATCAAATGAATTATCGTCTTAACGAGTTGAGACAGATGAATTTTAATTTAGTGGATAAAGCAACAGAAGAAGATTCGCTAGGTCAAATTGAAATTGATTTAACGAATCCTAAAAAAGAATATGATTTAGGAAATGGTTCCTCAGTACAAATTCTTGTTTATACACCAGATTTTGATGGTTTTGAAAATGGAGAGCCACAAACAAAAACATCAATACCAAATAATCCGGCATTTTTATTTAGAATGACAACACCAGAAACGCCAAAAGGTGAAGTAAGCTTTGTAGAGATCAGAAAGCCACCACTTGAACCACTTGGTGAAAACAAATATAGAATGAAATTCGCAGGGGCAGAGATGCGTAATTCATCAAACTTTACAATTCGTAAGGATAGTACGATACCAATTTTATTTGTTGGTGGTGTTATTTTCATGATTGGTGTAGTAATTGGCTCGTATTGGAACCACCGACGTTTATGGTTACAGGTGGAGCCGAATGGTCGAGTGTTAATAGCTGCCCATGTGAATAAAAATATGTTCAGTATGAAAAAGGATTTAGATATAGTCACTACATTTGCTGGTCTACCGCCATATGAAGATCAGTTAGATAAGCCTGAAGATGTCAAGAAATCCACAAAGCCAGGCATTAAAGAAAAGGAAGGTGACAACACCTTATGAGTTTGATTGACATAAGTGGAAACCTATTATTTGTAGCATTCATAGCCTACCTAGTTGCAACTTTATTGTTTGGTGGTTCGATAAAGCAATCGAATGCAACAGGCAAAAATACCGAAAAATGGGGCAAAGCGGCAATTATTGTAACGATTATAGGTCTACTTTCGCAACTTGGTTATTTTGTCACTCGTTGGATTTATTCAGGGCATGCACCTGTTAGTAATATGTTTGAATTTACGACTGCGTTCGGAATGTTCATTGTTGGGGCATTCGTATTGATTTATTTTATTTATCGAGTGACAGCTCTAGGATTAGTAGCATTACCTGTGGCGCTATTAATAATTGCCTATGCGTCGATGTTCCCGAAAGAGGTTAGTCCTTTAGTGCCGTCTTTACAAAGTTACTGGTTAACAATTCATGTTATTACAGCTGCTTTAGGGCAATCAATTTTAGCGATTAGTGCAGTAGCAGGACTAATTTATTTATTAAAAGTAGTTGATTTAAAGAAGCCTTCTAAACAACGTTTCTGGTTAGAAGCGGTAATGTTCTTCCTTGTGGTAGTAGTTGGTTTCGTAGTTGCTACATCCGTTTTTAATTTGATGGATTACGATTCAAAATATACTTATGTTGATAAAGAGGGAAATGAACGTCAAATTGAATACAAAATGCCGCCAGTATTTGGTATGAATGAATATAAGGCAGTGGAAGAACATGGCATGTCTCCGTTAGTAGAAATGCCTGCGCTCATTAATGCGAAGAAATTAACAACAGTTGTGTGGTCATTATTAGTAGGATCTGTATTATACTTATTAATTCGATTAATTGCACGACGTCGAATTAGTGCGATTTTCCAACCTTTTGTCAAACGAGTAAATTTACAATTAGTTGATGAAATTGGTTATCGCTCAGTGATAATTGGTTTCCCAGTATTTACGTTAGGTGCTTTAATCTTTGCAATGATTTGGGCACAACTTGCGTGGAGTCGTTTCTGGGGATGGGATCCGAAGGAAGTGTGGGCACTAATTACATGGTTATTCTATGCAGCATTCCTACACTTACGTTTATCAAAAGGCTGGGAAGGTGAAAAATCTGCATGGTTAGCTTTAATTGGTTTTGGAATAATATTATTTAACTTAATTGCTGTTAACTTGATTCTTGCAGGTTTACACTCATACGCATCAGCTTAAACTGATTTGATAAAAACTGATTCATTTGAGACATATGAGATTTTTACGTCGCTAGTATTGGAAAGAAGAGCCTTCTTGCTGTGGCAAGAAGGCTTTCTTTTCTTTTCAATATGTGCTGTACCATGTACAATAGTAGGTAGAGAAAGATTAGAAGAGAGGGATCGTGAAAGTGTCAGAAAATATTTCAGTATTAGTTGTAGATGACGAGGATCGTATTCGACGCTTATTAAAAATGTATTTGGAGCGAGAAGGGTACCTTGTTGACGAAGCAGAAAATGGTGAACAAGCGATCGAAAAATCTTTAGAAAAAGAGTATCACTGTATTTTATTAGATATTATGATGCCAGAAAAAGACGGGCTTGAAGTTTGTGCGGAAATCCGTGAACGAGCAGCAACACCGATTATTTTATTAACTGCAAAAGGCGAGGAAGCGAATCGCGTACAAGGCTTTGAGCTTGGAGCAGATGATTATATTGTAAAACCATTTAGTCCTCGTGAGGTTGTGTTACGTGTGAAGGCTATATTACGCCGTTCACAAGCATTCTCACCTTCGACAAATGCTTCTTCTTCAAAAGATTTAGTTGTGTTCCAACATTTAATGATCGATCATGATGCGCACCGTGTAACAGCGGAGGGTATTGAAGTTAATTTAACGCCTAAAGAGTATGAATTGCTTTATTTCCTAGCTAAATCACCAGATAAAGTATTTGACCGTGAACAATTACTAAAAGAAGTTTGGCATTATGATTTCTTTGGTGACTTACGTACAGTTGACACACATGTAAAACGTTTACGTGAAAAGCTCAACCGTGTCTCTGAAAACGCTGCAAAAATGATTGTTACTGTATGGGGCGTTGGCTACAAATTTGAGGTTGTCAATGAATAGAATATGGAATAGTGTTGTCGGGAAGCTATGGGTAACCATATTGCTTCTCGTTTCATTTGTATTATTTGTTTTCACGATTTTAATGCTTGAGTTCCTTCAGAATTACCATATGCAACAGGCAGAAAGCTCTTTGCGTCAAACTGCAGCAACGGTTGCAAGTATAGTAGATGATAATGAAACAGCAGAGTCGACTTTGGAATTATTAAAAGATATTTTACCTGAAAGTACGAATGCGCTTATTGCTATTAACCATGACAGAGTTTCTTTTGCTATGCAGGAAGGTGTAAATAAAAAAGAAATCCAGGATATGATTTTAGCTAATAAATCGTTCCAAGAAGTTTTTCAATCAGATAAACCGATTATTAAGGAAATGATGATGCCGTCTTCCACAGACGAAGAAAAAATGGATTCGTATGTTGTGCTAGGTTTCCCAGTAAATGTGGAAGATGCAGTGCACGGGGCTGTCTTTATTTATCAAAGTCCAGATGCGCTGCATAAAACATCGAAAGAGACAACGAAAATTGTCTTTTTATCTGCGTTCATTGCCTTTGTGCTGACGACATTTTTTGCGTTTTTCCTTTCATCACGTATTACATCACCATTACGTAAAATGCGAGAGTTGGCGTTTGAAATTTCTAAAGGGAATTTTGAAGCGAAGATGCCGACTACACAAAATGATGAAATTGGCCAGCTTGCAGTTGCCTTTAATCAAATGGGACGTCAATTGAAACACAATCTAGAAGTGATCAATCAAGAAAATGAACAGCTTTCAAATATTTTGACATCGATGACAGACGCAGTTATTACGTTTAATCGTGACCGTACAATATTATTAAGTAATCCGCCAGCTGACCGTTTAATGCAAAAATGGTTTGTCAATAAAGGCTCACAAAGTGCGAAGCCAATTCCGCCAGAGCTTTATCATATGCTCGACCATGTACTGATGTTTGAGGATAAGCTTGAAGAAGAAATTGAGATGGATGGAAATTACTACACGTTTACGATTAGCCCTCTTTATAGTGAGGAATCGATACGTGGAGCGGTTGCGGTTATTCGTGATATGACGGAGCAGCATCGCTTAGAGAAACTGCGTTCAGACTTTATTGCTAATGTGTCTCATGAGCTACGGACTCCAATCTCGATGCTTCAAGGTTATTCAGAGGCCCTAATGGATGATGACTTTATTCAGGATCAAGAAGAACGAAATGAGATTACAAAAATTATTTATGATGAATCGAAGCGTATGGGACGCCTCGTAACAGATTTACTAGACCTTGCGCGTATGGAAGCGGGGCATATGACACTTTACAAGGATGAACTTCCAATTAATTCAACATTTGAACGTATTACGCAAAAATTTGCACAGGTTGCAAAAGAGAAACATGTTCGTCTGATATTTGACAGTGAATTTAATGACGAAGCTACGATTAGTATAGACGAGGATCGGATTGAACAAGTACTAACGAATTTAGTTGATAATGCTCTCCGTCATACTGCTGAAGGGTCAGTAACAGTGAAGGTTGAGCAGGAGCCAACCTTTGCCAAAATATCTGTTCAGGATACAGGGCATGGTATTCCACAAGAGGACTTACCATATGTCTTTGAACGTTTCTATAAAGCAGATAAGGCACGTACGCGTTCTAAGGGCGGAACTGGCCTAGGTTTAGCTATTGCTAGAAATATTGTCAAGGCACATTCAGGCAATATTATGGTAGATAGTGTGCTGAAAGAGGGGACTATCTTCACGTTTTATTTACCTTTTGATTAATACTATTAAAGAGTGGTATTAATTGGATGTAACTTCTGTGGACATTAAGACGACAAATATAAATAGAACGGGGGTGGAGTGCTTTGAATGACTCCGTGTTCCATCGATTATACGATGCATATCATCAAGACGTGTTCCAGTTTCTTATTTATTTAGTAAAAAACCGTACACTTGCTGAGGATTTAGCGCATGAGGTTTATGTTCGCGTATTGCGCTCATATGACCAGTTCGCAGGAAATAGCAGTGAAAAGACATGGCTTTTTGCTATTGCTAAAAATGTCGCTATTGATCATTTTAGAAAGCAGGCTGTACGCCAAAAACATTCACTTGATTTTTTTGACTGGGAAACGGAACAGCTACATTCAACCACACCATCACCGGAAGACGTATTGCAGGCCAGTGATGAATTTATGCAGGTGCAAGCAGCACTTGAACACTGTACAGGTGACCAAAAAATGGTCATTATTATGCGTTACTTTCAAGATTTATCGATTGCAGAAACAGCGCAAATACTAGATTGGACAGAAGCGAAGGTAAAAACCACTCAGCATCGTGCCATTAAATTTTTAAGGCAACAGCTACAACAGGTTAGAGAACAGGAGGCGAAACGGCAATGACACATAATCAATTTGATGATGACCAACTTGAACATGTATTGAATAATGCCCCTAAGCTTTCTGACCGCCGTTCGAAAGAAGAAATATTAAAACGATTATTGGCAGATGCTCGCTTGCAGGATAATGTCCATCTTCAAGAAGTTATACAACAACCAATAGATGATGAAATAACATCGCAAGAGCAACAACACAGTATGCATACGCAACAAGAAAGTACCGAGACAGCAACAACAAAGAAGAAAGCTCGTAAATGGCCAATCTTTATGAGTGTTGCAGCAGTTTTCGCTTTAACAGTACTTACAGGCTCCATGTTCATGAATCATAATGATGCAAAAATAGACCAGGCTAATGCTCCTGAACCTTCTCAATATTCAACATTGCAGGATAATCGCGCAGCAAAAAGCTCTGTCAACCATGATAAAATTATGGAGTCCAACATAGTAGCAGACCATGCACAGATCATGTCACTACGATCATCTGTTTATGAGGAAGATTTAACAGATGCAGTAGTGTTCCGTATTGGTTTGGCAAATCGTGATAAGAAAAGTGTACCGATGACGTATATCATACCAAATGAACGAGTTGCTACTGATTTTGGGAAGAAAAAGCCCACAACCCTACAAATGTATGAAAAGTATGCGCCACAAATTGATGAGAAAGCAAATGGTTTTACTAACTATCATCCATATAAAGGGGAAATAAAGGAGAAGGGTGATAAATTGGTCCATGTATTGCCGAAGAAAGATGACTTTGATGTCGCTTCAGCAGATACAGACGAATATTTAGGGACAATACAGGATACATTCTCAGATTCCGAGTATAAAGATATTGAGTTTGAAAATCCTGATGGTACAGTCCACGAGCTTGCCAAGGAAGAAGATTCAAGTAAACCCATGGCATTAACAAGCTCAAATCATTTTAATTATTATTTATATAAAGATGAAAATGGGGCTGAATATTTATCACCTGATTCTCGTAAAACTTTTTCCACAGTTACAGAAGCTCTTACTGTTATGCGAAATAATAATGATGATGCATACTTTCCTGTCGTACCGGAAAATATAACATACACTGTGAAAGAGGTAGCAGAAGGCGTTATTGTTACATTTGATGAACCGCTTGATTTAACGACAATAGACGCGGTCCGTGCAACTCAATTAATTGAAGCTATGATGCTCACTGCTGCAAGCTTTGATAAACAAGTACGTCTAGACAATGTTGTACAGGAGAGCTGGGAAGGATTTGATTTGAAAAATTTCTTGCCAAAGCCTGTAGGAGCCAATAAACGATATATGCCATAAAAAGCATAACAACAAATAGACGAACGGAACTTAAATATTTTTTTTGGAGCATTCTCGCCTTTGTATGTGCGTGAATGCTCTTGGCATTTTATAATACCAATAGCAAAGAAGTTAAGGGAACGATAAATTGCCTGATTGGTGAACGCTAATAAGCAATTGGGATGCGTAAAACCTCTACTGATTACAGTTTCACTTTATAAGGATATTAACCGAGTATCTGTAAAACATACAAGTTTAATCGGGATTTTTTAAGCAAAGCTATTTACTTTTTTCTAATAATTCATTATAGTAAGGCTATGAAACAAAAAAATAATGATTCATCTTCGGGGCAGGGTGAAAATCCCGACCGGCGGTAATAGAGTTGTAAATCGCTAATATTTCCTTCAAGTCATATTAGCTCGAATGATTTACTAAATGCTCTTCAGCCCGCGACCTGTGCAAATAATTTTTTGCATGGCTGACTTGGTGCAATTCCAAGGCCGACAGTTAAAGTCTGGATGGGAGAAGATGGAGGTACGATCGTCATTCATTGTTATGAATTTAGCTATGAACGAGCGTTTATTCGATGTGTCTTCACACAGCGTATGCTCTAAAATAGTTAATTAATGGCGTTCTTTAATCATGCCTATTCTCCCTTATGCTCTTTTGCATAAGGGTTTTTTCATGATAATTATTGATTAGGTCGTAACCTTTCTTCTTGCGAGATTGAATCAGCAAAGAGGAGAGAGTTTTCTATGAAGAAAAATGTTAAACTTCAATCGTATATTACGATTGGCATGCTGAGCAGTATTTCGTTTTTATTAATGCTTTTTAATTTCCCAATTCCACCATTTCCAGCATTTTTGGAAGTAGACTTCAGTGATATGCCAGCATTACTAGCAGCGATCACAATGGGACCTGTAGCTGGTATTTTAGTAGAATTCTTTAAGAATGTGTTGGACTGGGTTTTCTCAGGCACGCCAACAGGAGTACCGGTAGGACATATCGCGAACTTTGCAACAGGTATTTTATTTATTCTACCAGTTAGCTTTGTTTTTAATCGCGTCAAAACAGTTCAAGGTCTTATCGGAGGTTTAGCTGCTGGAACAATCATAATGGCAGTTGGAATGAGCATTCTTAACTATGCAGTATTTTTACCTATGTACACTTACTTTTTAGGTATGGAGCCTGTTGTAGGGGATTCACTATATAAAATGATCGTAGCTGGTATATTGCCATTTAACATTGTGAAAGGTATTTTAATTACTATCATTATGGTATTGCTATTCACAACAATGCGTAAATGGATTGATCATCAGCGTTCCATGTATTTAACAAAATAATTGGAATGAAACCTCGAGCTGTTAAACGCTCGAGGTTTTTTATGTGAGTTGGATAATATTGCGCAAAAGTAACGTATAGAATTAATCTAGTCGGGTTTAGTATTTTAATGTAGAATAAGGAAGAGCTTAGAATGTTAGAGGAGTTTGAAGAGATGAGTGAAAAAAAGAGTCAGTGGTCTAGTAAACTAGGCTTTATTTTAGCATCGGCAGGAGCTGCGATCGGACTAGGAGCAATTTGGAAGCTTCCCTATGTTACTGGACAAAGTGGTGGGGGAGCGTTTTTCCTTATTTTTGTTCTATTTACATTGTTGATTGGTTTACCGATGTTATTATCCGAATATATTTTAGGTCGTGGTACACAATCTGAGGCTGTGACTGCCTATAAAAAAATTGCACCTACGAAAACAGGCTGGGCTTGGGTTGGGCGTATGGGTGTACTCGGTTGTTTTTTATTGTTAAGTTTTTATAGTGTTGTGGGAGGTTGGATTTTTATCTATAGTGGCCTTGGTGTGACTGGGGCTGTTATTGATCCTGCCAATGATCCTAGTGAACTATTTGGAAAGATTATAGGAACACCATGGATTACATTACTAGGTTTAGGATTGTTTACGCTAGTAAATGTACTAGTCATTTCACTTGGTGTGCAAAATGGTATAGAAAAGGCTAATAAGTGGATGATGCCTTTATTATTTATTATGTTTATTGTACTTGTTGTGCGGGCTTTAACATTAGATGGAGCAATGGAGGGGGTTAAATTCTTCTTGTGGCCGGACTTTTCCAATATAACTGGAAAGGCTATATTAGAAGCGTTGGGGCAGTCCTTCTTTGGATTAGCGGTAGGATTTTCTTGTCTTGTGACGTACAGCTCCTATTTAAAGAAGGATGTGAGCTTACCGAATTCTGCAGGCTCCGTAGTTCTTCTCACTGTGCTTGTATCGTTCTTAGCGGGATTGGCAATTTTCCCTGTTGTATTTGCTTTTAATTTAGAACCAGCGTCTGGACCGGGCTTACTATTTATGGTTCTGCCAACAGCATTTAGCCAAATGCCCTTTGGTGAAATATTCTTAGCAATGTTTTTAATATTATTTTTATTTGCAACGTTAACCTCTTCCTTCAGTTTATATGAAATTATCGTAGCGGCATTTATGGAGAAAAGGCGTATGTCTCGTCCTGCATTGACAATGCTACTAGGTGTAGTAGTCTTTGTTGCGGCGATTCCTGCAGCTCTTTCATCGAGTACATTGGCGGACATATCAATCTTTGGAAAAACAATTTTTGATGCAACTGACTTTTTAGTATCTAATTTAATGCTTCCGTTAGGTAACTTGTTGATTGCTATCTTTATTGCGTATGTGGTTGATAAAGAATTTGTGAAGAAGGAATTATTAATAGGAAGTCAAATGGGGCAGGGGTTCTATTCAACATATCATCTATTGATGTTAATAGTAGTACCTCTTGTCATTATCGTTGTGTTCGTAAATATGCTTTTACAATATTAAAAAAAGTAGGTTGCGTTCCGTTTAATAGGAATGCAACCTTCTTTAATGATGGGGGCAACAATAGGTTAATATTCACTAAGCGATAGCTCACCTAGCCAGCCTTCTTTAATGATTTGTCTCGCTTTCTCTTCGCTTTTCGTAATAGGGAATACTTTATCGACTTGCGAAATAGCAAACAAGTTGCGAATGAAATCATCGACGACAATAATGGCGATTTTCTTTTCTTTTACAGATACTTTCTTGGCGAAATTGACGATCATGCCAAAGCCGGTACTATCAATGTTTGTAACCTTGTGCATATCGATAATGTATCCATGCTTTGTTTCCAAGCTTAACGATTGAAGCTCTTTTTTTATCTCTTCAATCATCCCGTATTCTAAATCGCCAGTAAACGCAATCAAAATATAATCAGCCTTTGTGTCGATATCCATCGCAATTTTTTTCTGATTCATACTATAGTGCCTCCATTTTCTTTTTCATGTTAGGGAATTCTCATTCTTTAGAGAAAATCAAACAAAAGACATTTGTAACTGCCGTTTCACTTACGTTACATAAAACATCTGTAGCTGACGCTTCGCTTTCGCTACCAAAACACTTGTAACTGCCATTTCACTTACGTTACATAAAACATCTGTACCTGTCGCTACGCTTTCGGTACAGAAAATAATTGCTGAAAGAAATTAAAACTTGAATTTATTGACTTCATTTTGTAATTTATCAGCAATTGATGCTAACTCATCTGAACTTTGAGTAATTTCTGCAACGGTTGCATATTGTTCTTCCGATGTTGCGGCAATTTCCTCTGTTGCTGCTGCGGAGTCTTCAATAATACGGGAAATATCTTGAATGGCTTGTTGAACACCTAATGAGTTATTGTTTACATGCGTAAATGCAGCCTTCATTTGCTCAACGCCTTTTTCTGTTTCTTCAACCTTTTCAACAATTTCCTTTAAAGCCGTTCCTCCTTTATTGATAATTGTTACTTGCTCCTCTACAGCTAGCAAATTACTTTCCATTGTGCGAACTGTCACAGAAGTTTCAGCCTGAATATCATTAATGAGATTTGTAATTTGTCCTGATGCTAAGCTTGATTGTTCGGCTAGCTGGCGTACCTCTGATGCAACAACGGCAAACCCTTTTCCTTGCTCGCCTGCCCGTGCTGCTTCGATGGCTGCATTGAGGGCGAGTAGATTTGTTTGCTCTGCAATACCAGTAATAACGGTAATAATGCCACCGATTTCTTCCGAGCGTTTACCGAGTTTTTGGATAGAATCTGTCGCATAAGACACTGTTTGCGTAACGTCGCTTAAATGTTTAATCGCCTCATTAATCGCCTCTTCACCTTTACGTGCAATTTTGGTCGAATCTATAGCGCTATTTAACGTGTTCTCGGCCTTTTGTAAACTGCTCGATACTTCTTCAATTGTTTTTTGCATCATTGACACTATTTGTTCAGCCTGATCAGATTGAGTCGTAGTGCCAACTGCAATTTCATTCATCGTAAGTGCAATTTGGCTAGAAGCCTCACTTGTTTGGTGTGATGATTCTGCTAATGAGTGTGATGAGTTAGCTATTTGGTTAGCGCTACCAGCTACGATTGTCATCGTCTCTGTTAAACGATTTTTCATATCACTAAAGGCATTTGCTAAAACAGCAATCTCATCTTTACCTTTTGGGTTTAATAACTTTACATTTAAATTTAAATCTGCTAACTCTTTAGCATTTGTACTTAAAATATTAATAGGTCTGATGATTTGTCGCTGTAAAAACCAACTAATCCCAGCGATTATTAATATGGCAATTCCTAAGGAAATCGCTACATTTTCCAGTGCAGACTTTGTAGCAATGCTTATATAAGGAGCGGTTGGAACAGCTGTCGCCCATACGCCAATAACATCGCCTTGGCTATTTAAAATGGGGTCATAGGCTCCTTGATGCATACTACCTAAGACATTTGCTGATCCGATAAAACGTTTTTTTTCTCCTAACACAACTTTCGCAACTACATCAGAAACCTTTGTATTTAATGCGCGTTCTCCATTCTCAACTATATTTGTACTAATACGAGTATCGTTTTGGAAGATTGAGACGGCATTTCCGTTTGTTAGCTCTCCCACTTTATCAGCTACCTCAAAATTGTCTACCATTTTGACGTCACCTTTATACAATTGATTGTTTTTAATGGACCATTCTCCAGGGAATTTAGCATCTAAATATTCATAGCCTAATTGAATATCTGATAAGAGCTTTGTATTTGCGCTTTCTAAAAGATTTTTTTTGGCAACATAAAAATTTATTCCTGCTAAAAGTGTAGTGAGTAGCAAAATACACCCGAATATTAACAGGCTCATTTTTTTTCGGATTGACAGCTTCATGAAAACTCCTCCAATTTTCCGTTTACTTTATACATGAATCTTTTTTGAAATACCAACTAAAAATTTCGTTTCAGAAATATTTTCAAACCAAATATGGTCGACCATATTTTTAACAAAAAATAAACCTCTCCCACGATCTGAATAATCCAGTTCGTTTAAATCAAATTGTAGAGCCTTCTCCCAATCCTTATCAGCGATTCCTTTCGCTTCATCAGTAACTGTTATTTTTATTTCTTCATTAGAATGAGATACATGTACTTGAATAGCCCTTTCGGAATATGGATCATTCTTCTTCACAGCTTCCACAGCATTTATAACTAATTCATGTGCGACAAATTGTATTTCTCTTTTAAAAGGTAAATTATATACATTTGTATAATTCTCTATAACTTGATCTACATAAGCTATAGCTTGTGTATCAGGATTTACATTGAGTATGAATTCCATCATCAATCACCGACCTGTAATGTAATTGTTATTGAAACTACTGTTATATCATCGCTGTAGAAATTATCGGATAAATCGTATTTTTGGGAAAATTTTCGCAGGGCATAGCCATTACCATGTGAAGCATAGGAATGGAAAAAGTCCATATCAACAACATGTTGCTCATTTATTGTCAATAATCCATCCGTATAAAGTATTATGCGATGCCATCCGGATAAAGGTATCGTTTTTTTATTAATAGAAATGGTTGGGAATAACCCTAAAATAGGTGTATTTGCTGGGAGGAACACCGTCTCTCCGTATTTTCCAAATAAGAAACCAGATGGATGAGCCGCATTAACATAGTGTGCAGTTCCGTTTTTCGTATCAATGAGTATGTAGATAGCTGTCATTAAAAAACGGTCCATATCTTCATCAGAAAATAGCTCGTAAATTTGGCGGTTAAGTTCTTGAATTACGAAAACTGGATCGATTAATTTCGTAATCATTCCTTTTAACAAAGATCTAATGGACATCGTGACGAGTGATGCGGCAATGCCATGTCCCATTGCGTCGTAAAGAAGAATGGCAGTTAAATGCTCATTAATCTTAAACCAGCAGTACATGTCGCCTCCTAATGTGTTGGATGTAACATAAAGCCCATCGATCTGAATATGCTCAAGATTCAATGGAGGAGATAGTGCATTTTTTTGAAATTTCTTCGCGACAATTAAATCTTTTTGAATAATACTTTCTTGCTGCTTTCGTAGCTTGGTTTCCTTTTGATATTTAAGGGCCACCTGAATCCGAGTTTTAAACTGAGTAAAATCAAATGGTTTTAAAATAAAGTCGAAAATCCCAGCTTCAAAAACCCTATCAATTGTAATACTTTTTTCGTAAGTAGTAGAAAGGAGAATAGGGGCATCAATCCAGTTTTTTAGCCCGTCAATTTGTTGACAAATGTTCTCGCAGTTTTTAAGCGTCATTTTTGCATCGAGAATAATTAATTCCAACTCTTCTTTCAAAGAATCTGATAAATAATTCATTGCTGCGTCAGTTGTTGTAAAGCAATGAATATTTTTGATGTCGATACGATGAAAATATTTTTGCAGACGCAACACATCATTGCTTACGCTGCCAATAACTAATACTGACATGCTTCTTACATTCACCGCCTTATGTATCTTTAACAGAAGATAAAGCCACGGGCGAAATTACGCCAAGGCAAAATTGATATAATAATTTCCGACTATTATATATACGCCATATTTACTTATCTGATGAATAATATAGAAATTCTAATTTGCTATAAATTTACCAATAAATATGACATTATACAAGACTAATGTGATATAAAATATGGAAAAAAAGTTCTTGCTTCAAGCAATAAAGTCAAAAATTTTTTAACTAAAGCGCTTTATTATAAGTCTAAAGACACCTTTAAATGATTTTCAGAGAGGGGACTCTATCCATCTGAAAAAAAGATAAATATATTCGATAAAACGAATGTAATAAAACCTTACATAAGTATTGTGTTTTACATCCTTTTAATGTATTTTAAAAACAGCTATAAAAAATATATGTTAATTAAAATTACATTGGAGTGGTGAAAAATGAAACGTTATGCAAAAGAAGATATTAAACGTCGTGTTAAGGAAGAAAATGTGAAATTTATTCGCCTACAATTTACTGATATATTAGGAACAATAAAAAACGTTGAAGTACCAGTTAGCCAATTAGAAAAAGCATTGGACAATAAAATTATGTTTGATGGTTCATCAATTGAAGGTTTTGTACGTATTGAAGAATCAGATATGTATTTGCGTCCTGACCGTGATACATTCGTCATTTTTCCTTGGACTGCTGAAAAAGGTAAAGTGGCTCGTTTGATCTGTGATATTGATAGACCAGATGGTACACCATTTGAAGGTGATCCACGCTCCAATCTGAAGAGGGTTTTAAAGGAGATGGAGGAGTTAGGGTTTAGCTCATTTAATTTAGGACCAGAGCCAGAATTTTTCTTATTTAAGCTAGATGAAAAAGGGCATCCAACACTCCAGTTAAATGATAGCGGCGGGTACTTCGACCTAGCCCCAACTGACTTAGGGGAGAACTGTCGACGTGATATCGTATTAGAGTTAGAAGAAATGGGCTTTGAAATTGAGGCATCACATCATGAGGTTGCACCTGGTCAACATGAAATCGACTTTAAATATGCAAATGCTATTGAAGCATGTGATAATATTCAAACGTTTAAGCTTGTTGTAAAAACGATAGCGGCACAGCATGGACTGCATGCAACCTTTATGCCAAAGCCACTATTTGGTGTTAACGGTTCTGGTATGCATTTCAACTTATCATTATTTGAAGGGGATAACAATGCGTTTTATGATGAGAGCGCAGAATTGCAATTAAGCCAAACAGCGCGTAGCTTTATGGCAGGAATATTAAAACATGTACACGGTTTTACAGCTGTCACGAACCCACTTGTTAATTCCTATAAACGATTAGTGCCTGGCTATGAGGCCCCTTGCTATGTGGCATGGTCTGCACAAAACCGTTCACCACTTATTCGAATTCCAGCTTCAAGAGGACTATCAACACGTATCGAGCTTCGTTCTGTCGATCCAGCAGCAAATCCTTATTTAGCGATGGCCGTTATTTTAGCATCTGGGCTCGATGGCATTCGCAAAGATCTCACACCTCCGGATGCTGTAGATCGCAATATTTATAAAATGTCACGAGCTGAACGTGAATTGAACAGTATTGACAGCATCCCATCGTCATTGGAATACGCACTCCTTGAACTAGAAATGGATCATATCGTTCGTGAAGCGCTTGGAGATCATATCTTTGAAAAATTCACGGCTGCTAAAGAAATAGAATGGAATAAATACCGCACGCGTGTCCATAACTGGGAGCGGGAAGAATATTTGGAAATGTATTAGAAGGGGAGTGTTGGGGCTTTGGTGCTCCGACACTTCTTTTGATTTAAAATGCGAGGAATTGAGTGTCTATCAAATTTTATAAAGAAGAAGGCCATCTCAATCTTTACCTTGATAGGGATAGCCTTTTTTTAGTTAGTCAGCTTACTTTGGATAATCAATTTGCTTTTGCGTTTTTCATCTGAAAGGTCCTGATTAATAATATAGACATCATTTTCAGCAGAAAGCCTATAAATGTTAGGAGTTTCTAATTCCCCATCTTCAACTAGTAAATTATTCTTTACCTTAAATTTTCTCATTCCTTCATCGTTATAAGAAAAAAACACTTGATTATTAAAATCTGTATAATGAGCATTTACAGTTAACACATCCGAAAGAACTTCTTGGGTATGTTTATTAGAAATATTATAAAAAAGAAGCTTTTGGTTATCGAGTGAAGATTCACTTGGGTCACTAAAGGTTAGATAAATAAATTGTTGGCTATTTAGCAAACTTGCCCAACCAATGTATTCATAGTTAGTTTTTATTTCTTCTATTTCTTTACTTATCACATCGTATAAATACAAATAACCATAATTATTTTTTTATCAGTAAATAATATTTTTCCATCCTTTGAAGATAAATGCATATTCATAAATGTATAAGTATTTAAATCAAATATACTCTCGGTTTCATTTGTTTTTAGATTCTTTAACATAACTTCCGCTTTTTCAACTTTTCTATCCGATTTAATCCAAGCTGCATAGTCCCCAATTAGGACAGGGAAGTCATTAAAAACATTTTCTTCATTTTCTTTTGTCAACGGTTGAATTTCTTTCGTCTTTAAATTCATAAAATATAGGTTCAACTGCCATCCACTTTCATCGGTATCTACCCATACTAACCAATTATCATTTAATTCTACACCTTGAACAGAGGGCATTTTAAACTTACTGTTAAATATAGGTGTGTATTTTTGGGTCTTTCGATTGTATTGAACAATTTTATTATCGAGACGAGAAGGACTTTCTTGATCTACACTCATATAAATATAGTCAGCATTACCCCTAAATGAGGTAATATCAGTAAAAGGTACGTCTACTGTTTTATTGAAATCTTTATCGATTATTTGATAATAATTTGAACTTTGCGGTTTAATCAAAGATCTATTTGCCAGTACACCATTATATACGGCTTTAAAAACAATGAATAGGAATATAGCTGTACATGATAGTATTATTACTCTCTCTATTATTTTCAAATGAATCTCTCCATTTTGGCTAAGGTATTTTTAAAAAAGCTCATCTTCAAGAGTTGTCAAAGCCTGCACTCCAATCAAATACCTGGTATACGTTTTAGCAAAAGTTATTCTCAATTCTGTTTGTTATACTTGAAAAGGTATCCTTGGTATATATTACCAAATATTTTTTTGCAGAATTACCCTATAATTTTTATGTACTACTTTTTCTCTTCCTTCTCCTACTACCGAAAACATTTTATTGTGACAAATAATTCCTTTTATTCTATGATTAGAAGAAAAGGGGGAAAATGTATGACGCAAGCGACTCAAGTAGTAACGATCCAAAATAATGACATTGTACAATTTGAACATGATATTAACAACGCTCTATTAGATTTAAGCGAGTGTTTAGTAGTTGATATTAAATACAATACGTTATATATAGGGGAACATACAGTTATACATTCAGCTTTAATTATTTATAAATAATTGATCCAAAGGGGGGAATAACTTGTCAAAAATATATTGGGTATCAATTGCAAAAAGAACAGATGATGAATCTGGGGCGGAGAAAAATGTCATTGAAAAAATATTTGCGAAGAAATCTGAACTAAAGGATTTTTTAGAACAAGAAGGCTATTGTAAGGCTGCGAAAAATCAATATATTAAAATCGATGATGAATTGATATATGAAGCGGCTGTTGAAAAAGTAAAAATGAAATAATCATAATATAAGAGTTTACCCGCGGGTGGAAGGGAAATACCCGCGGTTGAGGTAATGTCAAGCACTAAGCTAAGCTTCTCATCATTTATTGCGATAGGTTTTATTGAAATAATGATAATAGAAATTGTCTATCTTCAGGGAAAGTTAATGTTAAATATAGTAAATCATCTTTTGATTTCCGCGCAATGTCATAAATCAATTCATCGGGATCATGTATCATCATTTGACCACCTTTAATGATTGTTTCGAAATAGCGAACTTCTACTACATCATTATTTTTATGTAACACTTCTCTGACGATGTCTACTACAAATCCTGTTTCCTCATATACTTCGCGGATACAACATGTCTCAAAATTCTCAGTAGTTTCTTTTCCGCCTGATGGCACTGACCATGTTTTTACTTCCTCTTCAGTACCTTGTAAAACCATTAATAATTGTTTGTCTTCATTTAAGCAGATTCCTGCAGCTCCTTGCCATTTATCCAATATCAAAACCTCCAGTCTAGTTCTTTTAACTTTATTTGTGAATAATTATACCAATTATGTAAATAAAAAGGCTAATCCTCATAGCGTTGGGTTGATTTCCGTTCCGACTGGCCGCTTTGTTGCTGCCGCTTCGCTTTCGCACAGATAAAACATTGTTGCTGCCGCTTCGCTTTCGCGCAGAGCAAAGCTTCCTGGGGGCGTCCGATGAGCCGCTTGGGTCAACACGAAGTTGGTCACGAAGGCGTTATCACAGGACGTGATGCTCTTAGTCTGCGTTCATCTACTGGCTCGTTCCAGGGTCTCATCTGTGACGCTGATCCCCAAGGTGTCGCCCAGTCTCCACTCCAATCAACCTATTTACATAGAATACGTTTTAACAAATGTCATCCCTAACTTTTATGTGATAAACCAATTAAAAAAATAAAGCTTTCATTTATACCAGTCCAAAGTTAGCATAAAAAGACAGGAATAACTAATTATGATGTTTTAATCTATAAACAAGGAGTGAGAGCAATTGAGTTGGATTGAGTCGATTCAAAAAGCAATTAATTATATTGAGGAGCATTTATTAGATGACATCACAATGGAGCAAATTGCACGAGAAGTAAATTCTTCGGTCTTTCATTTTCAACGGACTTTCTCGATTTTAACGGATATGTCTATTGCAGATTATATAAGACGTAGAAGGTTAACATTAGCTGCGCAGGAGTTAATAAATACAGAGCAAAAAGTAATCGATCTCGCCTACAAATATGGCTACGACTCTCCTGAAGCTTTCACAAAGGCATTTCGGAAGCAGCATAACCTAACGCCTAGTGAAGCAAGAAAGAAGCAAGGTCAACTACAATCATATAATCGCCTGGTTATCCAGGTAAGCCTGAAGGGAGCAGAACCAATGAAGTATAAAATCGTAGAAAAAGAAAAGTTTCAAGTGGTAGGGGTAAAAAGAACATATAATTGTCAAAATGGTGAGAACTTACAAGGCATTCCTCAATTTTGGAATGAGATGAATTCGAAAAACTTCGATCATCAACTTATCCAATTAAATAACGGAAGCATCAAAGGGGTGTTAGGTGTTTGTGTACCAAATACAAGCCAAGGGCAAAATGGTTTCATTGATTACTGGATTGCTACGGATCATGTAGGAGGTGTGGAAGAAAATCTATTTGCGACGGAAATACCTGCATCGAAGTGGGTTATATTTGAGGTGCATGGTCCTATGCCAGAAGCTATGCAAAATACTTGGAAACAAATTTATTCAGAGTGGTTCCCATCCAATCCATATAAAGCAGCAGGAACAGCTGAACTAGAGGTTTATCCTGATGAAGATGCATATAGCCCTGACTCATACTCTGAAATTTGGATTCCGATTCAATAAAGATAAAATGGATTTGGTAAACGATTAGTTTGCCAAATCCATTTTTGTAGTGAGGATGTTTTATATAGTGTAGTCCAACATAGTAAACACCGTATCTTGTAACTAAAATTCTCCTTAAGAGAAATTTTCGCATTTCTCAACATCCTTATTTTGTATAATAATAATGAAGGAGGTTGCATATGGACATAGATAGCATTATTTTCGATTTGGATGGGACACTTTGGGATTCGAAAAACAGTAGCGCAATCATGGACGCAGGTAGTTCAGGCGTCTCCTTTCAGTAAAGGAAAGAAAACCGAAGAAGATTTATCTAAAACGATGGGGTTACAAATTAAAGAAATAGCCGCTGTATTATTTGATTATCTTGATGAAGAAAAGTAGATGGAGCTTATTTTAGCATGCTGCCAGCAAGATCAAGATGATTTATTACGTAATGGCGGTATTTTATATCCGCAGTTAGAAGAAACTTTACTAGCTCTTTCAAAAAAATTCCGCTTGTTCATTGTGAGCAATTGTCAGAAGGGCTACATTGAAACATTTTATGCTTATCATAAACTAGATTTTCTCGACTTTGAAAATCCGGGGCGTACAGGCTTGTCAAAGGGAGAAAATATACAATTAATTATGGAAAGAAATCATATAAAAAACGCTGTATATGTGGGAGATATACAGAGGGATATGCTTTCTGCAAAGTTTGCAGGAATTTCATTTGTTTTTGCTTCATATGGTTTTGGTAAGCCGGAGGAGTATGACTATATCATCGAAAAGCCAATAGATTTATTGAATATATTTTAAATAGGGTATAGAGATGTTTTTTCTGAAGGTCTCTATACTCTTATTTTTATAAAAAAGAATAGGGGATTTTAACATCCTACTTATTTGGACATACGTACTAGGACAAAAATCCATTTAGCCTTAATTTTTATTTTGAAATTTGGATTCCGATTAAGTAACAGAAATGAAAATAGCCAAGAATGTTCATAGGTAACATTCTTGGCTATTATAATTTTAACACCAATTTATTTTAATAAAGAATAAACATTAATGTCATAAAAAGATTCTTTTGATTCTTCATTTTCCTGAAATGTTCCTTCAAAAGTAAAATTCAATTTCTTTACTACTTTTATAGAATTTATATTACCAGGTTCAATTTTTACTTCAATTTTATTTATGTTTAAAGTGGTGAAAGCATAATCAATCAAAGCCGAAATACATTCTGGCGCATAGCCTTTTCCCCAATAAGCTTTAGCAAGATCATAACCGATTTCTGCTGAGGCATTATCTACTTCAAATGAATTAAATCCACAAGAGCCGATTATCTCATTTGATTCCTTCTCAATAATGGTAAAGCGAATAGCTTTGCGCTCCTCAGCTAATTGCTCAAAAAGCCCAATCATTTCCTTTGCTTGATCTTCATGAGTAAAATTGGTGATATTCATAAATTTTGTAACTTCGGGGTCTGACCAAATATTAAATAAACTATGTGCATCATCCATCTTCATTTTTCTTAAATATAATCTTTTTGTGTAAATTTGTTCTATCAATACTTTTACCTCCAAGTTTTTAATTAAGTTTGGATGAAAAATATTGCTATCTGTGCATAATTCAGTCCCTTCAAATTTTATGTACCTATTATACAATATTTAAATATTAAACAATAACCCCAATAATTTCTATCAACGTTATAATGTATGAATATATATCAAAAGAATAGGGGAAATGATAATGATCAAGGTTACAGCCGAGAATTATTCGATTATAAAAGAAACAATAAAAAGTGCACCAACATTTGTCTACAGCATACTAGATCAAGTAATAGAAGGCACTGTCTACGCCGACAATGAAAGCCTTCATTCACTACTATTTCAAACAAAGTCAGGAATATATTATGTTTATGGCTACTCTCCCAGCGAGAAAACCGTAAGTAAACTTGTGTTTTTCCTACAAGAGTCTATTGAACAAAGTAAACGTTTCACATTGTTTTCTTCCTCGGATGATTGGAACGCAAAGATTGAACAACGATTAGATGGTCATGTGAAAAAACTAGAAAGATACACTTTTTCCTTTGCTATAAATACTTATAACGATAGAGAAAGACGAGAGTCACTTGACTACGAAGTCATTAAAATTAAGCAACCTCAAATTGAGCATTGTTTAGAATTTGACAATCAATATTATGATGAATACTGGGATTCTACTAATAATTTCTTTGAAAATGGCTTTGGTTTCTGTCTTCAGCATGGAGACAAAATTATTAGCGAAGCAGTTTCTATTTTTAAATCGCATCAATTTGCAGAGATTGATATAGTAACTGATCCTAATTACAGAGGAAAAGGATTAGCAAGCTTCATTGTAGAGAAATTTATTGATTATTGCCTTTTAAATGACATACAGCCTTGTTGGGATTGCGATATCAATAACCAAGCATCTTATCATTTAGGCACTAAGCTTGGCTTTACTAATCCGCAAAAATATGCAGTTTATATAAAATCGTAACTCATAAAAAAAGCTCACGGTGTAAAAATAACATCGTGAGCTTTCTTTATTGTTTAATAGAACCTATTACGCATTTCGAAAATATTGTAAAACAATTTAGCATCTCTAGCCATTTTACTATTAGCGTTCATTTGTGGTCGTAAGCAATTTTGGAACATTTCATCGCAATATCTTGATCTGCCATATCGAGCATAACATTCGTCGTGTAATTTGCAGCATGAATCTACAGCGTTGATAGGTCTACCTGGTCCTGAACATCCTGGTCCACAGTATTTATAACCAGGATAGCAAAAACCAAATCTGCGGTGTCTGTACATTAGCTATTCTCCTTTTTAAAAGAAATAATTGTTACTATAAAATATGAAATATTTGCTTGTAGAAGGGGATTAAAAACTAATGTAAGTGAAAAAAGCATTAACTGATGAAACAATTCTATAAATGTAAGGTTACTGTAAGCTTTAAAAAAAACTACTGTAAGGATGGAAGGCTATGATAGTCATAGTGCAGTAAAGTATGAAAGATAAGGAGTTTTTAAGAATGAATCCATCCGTTACTCAAAAAGAAAGAATCGTTTCCTTAGATATTATTCGTGGGCTAGCGTTATTTGGCATTTTGTTTATAAATGTAATGGCCTACCAGATGATAGTAGAGGGAGGACCGATGCCTGACTATAGTGGAATTAATGGTATTATTGATAAGCTCATTGATATTTTTATTGAGAAGAAATTCTTTTCGATTTTTTCATTCCTCTTTGGTGTAGGTTTTTATATTTTTGCTTCACGTGCAGAAGCGCGTGGCGATAAGCCAAGATGGCGCTTTGCTAGACGTTTACTAGCTTTATTATTAATCGGCATTGTCCATATTTTTATTTTCTGGGGCTCTATCCTTGCTTACTATGCAGTAATAGGTTTTTTCCTCATACCTTTCTATAATGCAAAGATTTCAACAATTAGTAAATGGCTATTTGCTATTATTACTGTTCATGTCCTTTGCATTCTCGGACAACTATTTATGCCAAATCAAGAAGTCTTTTCAACTGTTTTTGGTATATTAGGAAATGATGCAATTACTATTTTTATCATGTTTTTAACTGGTTTTTTAGCAGCAAAGGCTGATTGGATTAGTCATATTAGTGAATACTCAAAACAAATAAAGTGGATACAATTTGTGACATTCCCATTCTTTGTAGGCATCTCACTTTGGATTTGGTTTGCAGCTCAAGGGGAAGATCAAAATCTACAATTAATTATTGGTTTAGGGGTAATTCCGACAACGTATTTTTATTTAACTTGTCTATTTGTTATGTTGGAGAATAAGAGCATTGTGAAGCTTCTTCAACCAATTGGACGAGTTGGTCAGATGGCATTTACTAACTATTTGGCTCAAAGTTTTATTGGTCTAGCTATTATTTCTTTAATGGGGCTTGAAGTTGTTTCGCCTTCTGATGTAGTGATCATTGCAACCCTCACTTTTGTCATTCAAATTATCTTTAGTGTTATCTGGTTCAAATTCTTTAAAATGGGGCCATTCGAAAAGGTATGGCGCTTTATGACATATGGAAGAAAAGCAGTGCCGAATAAGTAAACAATTTTGTGCGAAACTCTCTGGTGGTGGATGATTCCAATCCGCCAGGGGGTTTTTAGTGCTATGATAATATGTATGAATTTGTAAAAAATGAAACCTAAAGAAGGAGATATCCGTAAAATAGGTATCGAAATAAAGGAGAAATATGATATGGCAAAACAAATGAAAAAATACATAGCAGTCACAACAGCGTCATTTATGGCTATGCAATTAGCCGCGTGTGGGAATACAGAAACTCAGACTGTCAAAGAGTCTACTGTTACTACAGATAATACAACGGAAGAAAATAATACTACAACAGCAGGGAATGGTGTACAAAGTGTCTATGACAGCGACATGGCAAATTCATGTGATAAATGGAAAGAAAGTGATGATGGTTCGTTCGAGTGTTTAGATGAGAATTCGCCTCATTATGCACATCATTTCTTTAATGGACTTATGTATGCAACTGCTGGAGCAATGCTAGGAAGTGCCATTTATAAAAGTCGCAATTTAAGAAATGGTACAGATAGAGAGGATAAAGATAAAGGTGGCGGTTCAGCAGTACCACGTACGAATCCTAGCAATACGAGCGAAAGTAAAAATGCGAATTCTAACGGAATTACGACGAATGGCTCTCAAAATCCGTCTGGTACAACATCTAGTAGCTCAAATAACTCCACAACAAATAGCTCAAATTCAAATACAAGCGGTTCCAAGTCTTATTCGAGTGGCAAGCGTTCATACTCAAATAGTTCAGGTTCATCGACGAATAGTTCTAATTCTTATTCAAATCACTCATCATCTAGCACGGGGAAATCAGGCTTCGGCTCAGGTGGAGCCTCTCGAGGTGGCTCTTCATCTTCTTAAAAGGAGAAATCAATATGGACAATCATTTTCAACAACGCCAAGCGTTTTATTCTCAATTTCCTAATTTCTTTCCTGACTTTGAGGACCTAGAGTACGCCTTATACGATGTACTAGATTTACCCAAAGAGAAAATCGATGAAATCAACTATGCATCTACTATACTTTGGAAAATTTTTTTGAAGGTTGGGAAACAATTTAAACATTTATCGGATGAACAACTTATAGCACTAGGCATTCGTTCTGAAATGCTACCATATATCCAATTAGATTATTTACCGCAACAATCGGTATTGGCTCGCTTTGATTTTATTTGTACAGAGGACGGACAAATAAAATGTCTTGAATTAAATGGTGAAACGCCATTTCTAGTCGAAGAAACCTTTGAAATCAATGAAGCGCTTTGTCAGCATTTAGGATTTGATAGTCCGAATGATGTTTCGGCATTACATAAAACCTTGTCTGGTGCACTCTTTGCGTCTATGCATTATTTAAATGATTTGAAAAAACCTAAAATCGTCATCACAGGAAAAACGGCTGCGGAAGATTATGAGGAATATTGTCAGGTACAGTTTTTAAAGAAATGTATACCTTTTGATGTGGAATATGTTCCTATACAAGAGCTAATCATTTTTTCTAGTAACACCGCTAATATAGCTCGAGGCCTTTATACGCCTGCCATGGAGAAAATTGATATTTTGTATCGTCCTGCACACCCAGTAGAGTTTTTAATAGATGATGTGTCTTCCGATGGTGATCGTATAGGTCTACATTTACTGGAGCTTGTAAAAGATGGGCAGCTTGCTATTATTAACGCCCCCGCTGCATATGTACTGCAATCGAAAATTTTATTATGGCTGATTTGGGACCGAAAAAATGATCCGCTTCTTTTTAATGCAGAAGAACGAGCTGCCATTCAGAAATATATGTTGCCAACGTCTCTTTCAGCAGAGCCATTTGTTCAAGAAAATTTGTCGTTTGTCAAGAAGCCTGTCTATTCGCGGGAAGGGAATACTGTAGAAATTTTCGCAGGGGATGGTACGAAAACGAATGCCTCTGTGTATACCCATTATGATGATAATTTGTTTATTTATCAGCAGTATGTGGAAATGCCCTCTAGAACGATAAAGCTAAAGGATGGATTACAGACAAAGAAATGGTTAATCGGTTCATTTATCGCTGATAATCGTGCGTGTGGCTTATCTTGTAGAGTAGGTAATCAAATTACGGAATGGGATTCTCACTGGTTAGCTGTTGGATATAGGGAAGAAATCTAAAAAAAATGGCGGAACTTTTTATAAAGTTCCGCCGTTTTTTATGCCCTGTTACTCGTTCCAGCCTTTACAGACGTCTATCCACTCTTGATATGGGGTATAGGTTTCTAATTCAGAAATAGTAAGCTCAATGGCGGAGTTGCTACTACCACATGCAGGAAATACTGTTGTGAAGCGTTTAAGTGATGCATCTAAATAAATAGCAACGCCCTCATTCACGCCAAAAGGACAAACACCTCCTACCTCGTGTCCAATCTTTTCAAGTACTTCATCTTTTCCAAGCATCTTTGCCTTTGTACCAAAGGCTGCTTTAAATTTTGCATTGTCGACTTTGGCATCGCCTGCAGCAACAATTAGTATCGCGCCATCGTTCACAAGAAACGATAAGGATTTCGCAATGCGTTCAGGCTCGCACCCGAGTGCCTGTGCTGCTAGTTCAACGGTCGCCGAGCTTTCGTTTAGCTCCTGTATTTTGTGTTGCACATTCCATTGTGCTAAATGTTCACGTACTTTTTCAATTGCCATATGTAATACCTCCTTACAATACTACATTTTATTTTAACATAATTTTCAAAATATATAGTTGTGTTATCTTCCGGAAATAACCTATTATAAAAATAGTTAGTATAAAATTACTCTTTTGGAGGTGGAGCCGTTGATTATGAAAGTGCTACAGTCTCTTTTTGTACTAATAGGATTATTATTTTTCACAGGAGTAGTTGCGTTGTATGTAATTATTAGTGGTGGGCTACATTTTAGAGGACTACTCTTAACTGTTCCGATATGTTTATTTGTTCTATTTGTTTGTTTAATTTTTGATTGGTTGACAACGACAAAACAGAAGATATGGTTAGCTGGAGTAATGGGCATGGCGTTGTTGATTGCCTCGATTAAGCCTATTCAACATTACTACAAAATGAGTATTCCAACTGTTGATGCAGAAATTGATGTGTCAGTCTATCAACCATTTACAGAGCAAAATAAAGTAGTAAAGTCAGATACAAAGGCTTCATTGCAATTAGTTGAGTCACTACCACGCTTAGATGGGGCGACGGCGATGTATCCACTGTATGCTGCCTTTGTAGAAGCAACATATCCAAAGGGTTACTATCCATATGATAGAAGTAGAGTGATGGTGAGCCGTACACCTGAAGCTTATCAAAATTTGATTTCAGGAGATGTTGACCTGATTTTTGTAGCAGCGCCATCTGAATCACAAAAGAGGCAAGCTGAGATGGAAGGTCTTACATTTAACATGATCCCCATTGGACGAGAGGCATTTGTCTTTTTCGTCAATCATAAGAACAGCGTAGAAAATTTATCACTGGAGCAGTTTAAACAAATATACGCTGGAAAAATTACAAATTGGCATGAAGTCGGTGGTGAAAATGCTGCGATTCGTGCCTTTCAACGCCCAGCAGATAGCGGAAGCCAAACAGCACTTGTAAGAATGATGGGAAATACACCAATCATGGAAGCACCTGCTGAAAATGTTGCAACAGGTATGGGTGGTATTATTCATGAGGTATCACAATATCGTAATTATAAAAATGCCATTGGCTACACGTTTAGATTTTACTCAACAGAAATGGTGAATAACAACGAAATTAAATTATTGTCCATTGATGGGATTGCGCCCACAAAAGAAAATATTCGTAATGGCACATACCCACTTGTATCTGAATTTTATGCTGTAACAGCAGGAACAGATAATCCTAATGTAAAGAAGTTTATCGACTGGATTGTATCAGATGAGGGGCAAGCACTAGTTGAAAAAGTTGGTTATGTACGAGTAGAAAATGACTGAATAGTTTGCTATACTAGTAGCACAATCAAACATGATAGTTTTCTAGGGTTCCGTAGCAATGCTAGCCTGGTCCGAGAGAAAACCACAAATTGATTTTGTGACACGGAAGGATAAAAGCCTGGGAGATACTGTTTATAGCAGTGTTTCTTAGGCTTTTTTTATTTGGCTACTGTGGGAGGGAAGCTGAAGAAAAAGCTCAATTCAGGTTTTTGGTCACCGAACTGCTCGGGTAAGCTAAAGGAGTGATCGGGTAGGTCACCAAACTGCTCGGGTAAGCCAAAGAAGTGCTCAGGTAGGTTAGAATACCGTCTCAAAGAACTGCCCAATAATAGTATTCATATGTGTTTAACAATAAAATGGAGGAATTCGCAATGAACAAACAATGGTTAAGTGTCGTAATTGCTGCTTTTTTTGAAGTCGGCTGGGTTATTGGATTGAAGCATGCAGGGAATGCCCTCGAATGGATTGGTACCGCTATTGCAATTTTTGTTAGCTTTTACTTACTAATTAAGGCTGGAGAAAACTTACCTGTTGGCACTGTTTATGCAGTATTCGTAGGCTTAGGGACAGCGGGTACTGTATGTGCTGATAGCTTACTGTTCGGAGAGCCATGGAAATTAGCTAAAATTTTATGTATCGTCGTTTTACTTGCAGGGGTCGTTGGTTTAAAGCTTGTGACAGGGGAGCCTAAAGAGAAAGAGGTGAGTGAATAATGGCATGGGTTGCATTAGTAGTTGCGGGGCTATGCGAGATGATGGGTGTTTATATGATTAGTAAATATAATGATGCTAAAAGTATTAAAAATTTAGTGTTATTGATTTTCGTATTTACCTTGAGCTTTGCCGGGCTTGCATATGCCATGGAAACATTACCGATGGGTACAGCATATGCAATTTGGACAGGAATTGGAGCGGCAGGTGGCGCTTTACTCGGAATGTTGTTTTTCAATGAATCCAAGGATTGGAGACGTCTTGTTTGCATTATTCTTGTTTTAGGAGCAGCGATATTTTTAAAATTATTATCTTAGCGAATAGTCATCTGGCATCGGTCTAATCGTTGCGGGGTGACTTTTTGTTTGGCATACACAACGATAGATAAAAGAGTTTTTTGCATAAAAATTCACAAAAGAAACCAATGGAATATTCAAAATTTATGAAATATTTGTTAAAATAAGGGTAGTGATAATGTTGATTAGGGGACCTTAAAATTCTCTAAGCGGACGTTAATTATTCGTATTCTGATCATTACGGCGAAGTTATTTTATATAGTAGTCCTAAGAGATTAGAGAAGCCTAAAAAAAGACAGGCAACCACTGTCAGTTGTCCGTCTTTTTTTAAAAATTATTTTTTTACATCCTTCGTCCATTCAGCAACTTTGTCTGTATTGGCTGCAACCCAATCTTTAGCAGCTTGTTTTGGGTCTTTGCCATCCATAATTTCTAGCATAACGCTCTCTAAGTCTTCTGATGTCCAGTGGAAGTTATCTAGTACAGAATATACATCTGGTTGATCTTCTTTTAAACCTTTACGAGCGAATGTGTTAATCGTTTCTTCGCCACCATAAACGCCTTTTGGATCATCTAAATATTTAAGATCGTATTTAGCGAATTTCCAGTGAGGAGACCAGCCTGTCACGATAATGTCTTCTTTATTTTTAATTGCTTTAGCAAGAGAAGTTGTCATAGCACCAGATGAAGAAGTTAATAGCTGCCAATCTGCTAAATTATCATATTCATCTAAAGCTTTTTCAGTAGCTGCTGTGATCCCAGCACCAGGTTCAATACCCGTAATTGTGCGATCTGCTTGCTTTTTTAAATCCTCAATCGAATTAACGTCCATATAGCTTGGTACTACTAGACCTATTTTGGCACCAGCAAGGTTTTCACCTAGCTCATCAAGGTCGTTCTTATATTTTTCGTACTGTGGGGCATGAGTATTTGGTAACCATGCAGCGACCATACCATCTGCTTCACCTTTTGAAACAGCCTCCCACATAATTGCATTATCAAGTGGTGTTAATGTTACATTGTAGCCTAAATCCTCAAGCACCTGACCGACTACATTAGTTGAAGCAATTTCTGTATCCCATTCAACGTAGGCTAGATTGACGTCCTTTGAGTTACCACTACTCTTACTTGAATCATCACCACTACATGCGGCTAGCAAAAAGCCAAGCCCTAAAGCCATTCCTAATTTAGTTAATGTTTTCAGTTTCATTGAATCTTCCTTTCGAATATTAATAGTTTTGTATCAAACTACAAAATGTAAATCTCAGCTGTGAAAGTGAAAAACTAAAATTTCACAAATTGTTCTTTTCTAAACAGCTTTCTTCTTATTAAAGCTTTGCGTTAAGCGATCTATAATAATGGCGAAAATTACTAAACCTAAACCTGCAACAAAGCCATTCCCAACCTGTGTACGTTGTAGTGCAGTTAATACTTCGCGTCCTAGACCAGGTGCACCAATCATTGAGGCAGTTACAACCATTGACAGTGATAGCATAACAGTCTGGTTAATCCCCGCCATTATAGTTGATTTGGCAAGAGGGATTTCTACTTTAAATAGTTTTTGGTTTGAAGTACTACCATATGAATCCGCTGCTTCTACCAATTCTTTTGGTACTTGGCGAATTCCTAGGTTCGTCATACGTACAGTTGGTGGTAAGGCGAAAATAACGGATGCAAATACGCCAGGTACTATCCCGATACCAAAAAAGGCAACGGCAGGAATCAAATAGACGAAGCCAGGCATTGTTTGCATGAAATCGAGTATCGGCTTAATCACATTTTCTGCTACAGTTGACTTGGACATTAGAATGCCAAGTGGAATACCTAAAATGATGGAGATGATACTTGAAAAGAGCACGAGCGTAGTTGTTTCCATAAGATGTGTCCATAAGCCTTGATTATAGATAAATAACAAACCAATTAATGAAAACGTTGCGAGCCCGAATTTCTTGCCGGTAACGAAAAAGGCAAAAATGACAATAAGTAAAATAAGAATAATCGGGGGAATGCTCACTAATAAATCAGTGACCTGATTCATGAGTAGTTTTCCATTTTTTTGAATCAAGTTAAAAAACACTGAAAAATTACTCGTCAACCAGTCCATAACTGATTCTACCCATGGTCCCAATGGTATAACTGGGATATTGTCTAAAAATTTATTCATGTTCAGCTGCCTCCTCATCGCTAGTTGAAAGTGCTTCGATGACAACGCCCCGGATAAGAACACCAAGCAAGCGCTCATCTTTTACAACTGCAATAGGAGTAGGACAATTATGAATCAAACCTAATATATCCTGTAAAAGCATATCTGGTGGAACGGTTAACATATCTGATTGAACAATTGAATGTACCGTTTGTTCTTGTCTTTTAGCTGCAGCCCGCGCGTCGTCAGCAGTAATATAGCCTTTTAAATGTCGGTTTTTATCAACAGCCATTAGTAAACTAACCGTTTCTTCGCGCATTCTTTTAAGTGCTACGGTCGGTCCATCTACATCTACATTGACAGATACAGGTCGAACCATTGCATTTTCAGCAGTTAATACTTTAGAGCGATCGACGTCTTCTACGAAGGTTTTAACATAATCATTTGCAGGATTTGTTAAAATTTCTTCTCCAGTACCAATTTGAATGATTGAGCCATCTTTCATAATGGCGATACGATCACCAATACGTAATGCTTCATTCAAATCGTGGGTGATAAATATAATTGTTTTTTTCAATGTGCTTTGTAAATCGAGTAACTCATCTTGCATTTCTTTACGAATTAATGGATCGAGTGCAGAAAAAGCCTCATCCATTAGTAATATTTCAGGGTCGTTTGCAAGTGCACGTGCTAATCCAACACGCTGTTGCATACCACCTGATAATTGGCTCGGATATTGGTCCTTATAAGCAAGTAAGCCTGCATTTTCGAGAGCCTGCTCTGCTTTTGCTTGTCGTTCTTCCTTTGAGATGCCTCTGATTTCAAGGCCATATTCAGTATTTTGAAGAAGTGTACGATGGGGGAATAAACCGAAGTTTTGAAAGACCATACTCATTTTGTTTCTTCTTACATTACGTAAACTCTCTTTGCCCATTTTAGAAATATTTTCTTCATCGATGTAAATATTCCCACTTGTAGGTTCTATGAGACGGTTTAAAAGCCGTATAAGTGTCGACTTTCCACTCCCTGATAATCCCATGATAACGAAGATTTCACCTTCATTTACGGTAAAACTTGCATCGTATACACCAACTGTTGCACCTGTTTCTTTTAAGATATCAGTCTTGCTTTTTTGTTGCTTGACGAGTTCTAATGCTTGGGGAATATGTTTCCCGAAAACTTTAGAAACATGTTCCACTTTTATTTTTTCCAATAGAACCACTCCTTTCGTAGATCAATTTCGCCTTGGCGTAATGGGTGGTGCTTCACTTACGCACAGATAAATTGCCACTGACGTGGCGTTCTTAGGCTGAGTTCCTCTATTTCAGTAGGTGTTTGGACACTCACTGAATGAAGAAAAATACTATTTGAGGAAAATGATACCCAAATATAAACAAGTAACAACTTAACCCTAACAAAAAGTTGTTACTTCTGTCAAATCGACAAAATAGAAAAAATCCGCATAAACGCTGTTATATCAGCGTTTATGCGGATTTTAATTTGGATATAAAAAGCTCTGAACTCGAGCGAAACTTTCATCATTGCCGATAAAGTAAATGATATCTCCTTCTTCCAAGGACACATATGGACCAGGTGATAGTAATAATTCATTTTTACGACGAATTCCGACAATCGTGCTAGATGTATTTTGCCAAAAATTCAATTCCTGTACGGTTTGGTGGATACAAGGGCTTTCAACTGTCATCTCTAATTGATAAGGAATAAACGGATTGACGGATCTGAAATGTTCAGTTCGACTAATAAGTTGTTTGGTTTTTTCCTGTAGATTTATTAATTCTTGGTGCTGCTTCTGAATGCTAGACATAAGCTCATGTTGTAGTTCATGGACTGATTGAACATCATGGAATTGGCGGACAAAATGTGCAGCCTTTTCATATGAGATGATTATAACCCCACTACCTTTAGTGGCCTCCACAATTTCCAAGTCTTGCAAAACAGCAATCGCTCTTCTTGCAGTTTCAGCAGAGACATTGTATTGGCTTGCTAGGGATGATCTTGCGTAAATTTTATCGCCAATTCGATATTTTCTTTCCACGATTTTTGAGGCTAGATCAACAGCTATTTGCTGGTATTTTGGCTGTTTCACCTGCACATTTTTTTCTAATTGCATTCTAAACTTCCTTTCGTCATTACAGTTCCCTCAGCCTATTATAGACTAGCCTGCACAGAAAAAATAGCATCTCCATAAGCTATTAGTATATGATAAAAACGTAATATAGCAGTTTTGGTTTCTAATTTATTTTTTTCATAGAGTAGGAGCTGTAGTTTGACAGGTCTTAGTTATTATTATAAACTAAGTTACGTTATGTAAGTGATATGAAAATACAAGTGCTCAGTTAGTAGGTCTAGCTAGCTGTTAACAATAGAAGGTTGGAGAAAATATGACAATTACTACTAAAGTTTTGGATATAGTGAAAGACAAAATGACGATCGTGAAGCAATCAGAAACTGAGAGTATTTGCCTAGTTGGTCCAGTGAAATTACCGGTAAAACAGGGTGAATTTTCAGCAACATTTCAATGGTATAACTGGTTAAAAGTAGGCGCCAATCCGTCAAAAGAGGAAATTATTGATGGATTAGCATCTGCAAATTTAGCTTTTTTACAACAGTCATCAGTACTTGTTTATGGAGATTTTGCACATGCAGAGGATGCTTTAATTCGCATGCATAGCATTTGTCATACAGGTGATATTTTTGGAAGCCAGCGCTGTGACTGTGGTTATCAATTACATGAATCGATGAAAATGATTGTGGAGCATGGCTGTGGTGCCATTTTCTATTTAGCAGATCATGAAGGGCGTGGCATCGGGTTATTCTCGAAATCTCTTGCTTATTTATTACAAGAAGAGGGCTTAGATACGGTTGAAGCAAACCATGCTCTTGGCTTCCCAGACGATACTCGTTCTTACGAAGATGCCATTACTGTGTTAGGAGCACTTCGTTCAAAACCAGTTACACTAATTACCAATAATCCGAAGAAGCTCGCCGCATTACAGGCACATGGTTTAGCAGTAGAAGGGCATGTCCCATTATGGGGAGGATTAACGGAGACAAATCGTTTTTATTTAGACACGAAAATAGAGAAATCTGGACATTTGCGCGAGAAGAAGTGAGTGGAGGACATGAAGATGACAGCAGATGAAAAATATATGCAGTTAGCACTTGATTTAGCCGCTAGTGCAAAAGGAAATACGAATCCCAATCCACTAGTCGGGGCTGTAATCGTCAAAGACGGTGTCATTGTTGGAACAGGTTTACACAGAAAAGCAGGTGAACCGCATGCAGAGGTGCATGCATTCCGTATGGCTGGAGAACATGCTAAAGGTGCGACACTTTATGTAACTCTTGAGCCATGTTCGCATTATGGAAAAACACCTCCTTGTGCGAATTTAGTGAAAGAATCAGCAGTTAGTCGCGTAGTTGTAGCTATGCAAGATCCAAATCCTACTGTAGCTGGACGTGGTATTCAACTGTTACGAGATGCGGGCATAGAGGTAGAGGTGGGTATTTTAGAAGCTCAAGCTCGCCGTTTAAATGAACGCTTTATTCACAATATGCTAACAAAACGTCCATTTATTATTTCAAAATATGCGATGACTTTAGATGGAAAAATAGCTGCCCATACAGGACATTCCAAGTGGGTAACTAGTGAGGCAGCGCGTGAGGATGTTCACCGAATTCGTCATGAGGTGGATGGTATTTTAGTTGGTGTTGGTACTGTTTTAGCTGACAATCCATCCTTAACGACAAGATTAAAAGAAGATTACGGAAAAAATCCAGTACGCATTATTATGGATAGCTCACTTCGTACACCAGCTCATACCAATGTTCTGAATGTAGAAGAAGCGAAAACAATTATTGTATGTAGTGAGAATGCCAGTCAAGAAAAAATAACAGCATTTGAGGGAAAAGGCGTAACTGTATTGCCAGTTCGACATGATTCTGAGGGGCTTGTTGTTGATGATATGCTTGAAAAACTATATCAAACTGGCATTACGGATATTTTAGTAGAGGGTGGAAGTACGATCAACTCTTCATTTTTACAGCAAAGTGCTATTAATAAATATGTGATTTACGTAGCGCCGAAGATTCTCGGTGGTCGTTTATCATTAACACCTTTTGCTGGTCAAAATCCATCTACCATGGATGAAGCATGGGATGTAGAATTTGCTTCGTTTGAGCAGGTTGGGCAAGATTTACGTATTATTGCTTATCCAAAGATAGGTGAAGAAAAGTGAATTATCAAGCAGATGTTTGTATTGTAGGGGCTGGTCCAGGTGGAGCACTTCTTTCGCATTTATTAGCGAAAAAAGGTCTTTCCGTGATATTACTGGAACAAAACGCAGAACTTGGGCAGGCATTTCGCGGTGAGCATTTAAATGAGGAGGGTGAGGCTGTTTTAAAAAGTCATCAGCTTTTTGAAGCAGTCGAGGCACTCGGCTTATTACGTATGGGAAAGCTTGAATATTACGCAGATGGTAGAGCAATAAAAACTATTCTTCCTGATGAAACTGTAGGACATTTAGGAATTCATGTGCCGCAAGCCAACCTATTAAAGGGAATATTACAAGAAACACAGCATTTTCCGCACTTTTCTTGTTTCCTAAATACGAAGGTGACAAAGCTCATAGTTGACTCTTCGGGAAGATATACGGGTGTCATTGCATCAAGAGATGGGGAAACGATTGAAATTAGTAGTCAGTTAATTATCGGTGCTGACGGTCGTTACTCTACTATTCGTAAACAAGCGCACATTGAGATTCAAAAGCATAAACATGGCTTTGATTTATTGTGGGCAAAAATTCCTGCCCCTCAGGGATGGGAGCCATCGATTAAAATGGCATTAATAGCCGATAAACAGCTATCATTGTTTACACAAGTGGGTGGGTTTATTCAAATCGGCTGGAACATTGAACAAGGAAGTTTTCCTCAGCTTAGAAAAAAAGCATTTACTCCATTTATCCAACAGCTTTCAGATCAATTTCCGGAACTATCTGATACGGTTAAGGAGCATATTAGATCTTGGCAAGATTTTGTCTTGCTTGATGTATTCAGTAGTCATTGTGACTGCTGGGGGACAAAGGGGCTTGTGCTATTAGGGGATGCAGTTCACACGATGACACCAACTGGGGCATTTGGGCTAAATAGTGCTCTAAAGGATGCAGATTGTCTTGCGTCACTAATAAATAAAGATACGCTTGTTCATTTTAACGTACAAGATTTTCAACAAATGCGCGAGCAAGCCATTGAAGAAGTATTAGCGACGCAAATTGAAAAAGAGCAAACATTTGCGGCTAACTTCATCGACAAGGCTTCTTGAAGGGAAGAAAAACAACATGAAATTTGGCTTTGATATAGATGACACACTCATCGATTTACGAGCACACGCCTTTGTGCTCTATAATAAAAAACTTGGTAAAAATGTTGCGCTAGAAGCATTTCAAGCTTTGCAAAGAGTTGAAATTCACGAACCTTTTGGCTTAACAGATGCTGAGGGAACCGCGATGTGGAATAGTTCATTAGAGGAAATTTATTTTACGGATTGTCCTTCTTTTGAGGGAGCATTAGAGACGCTCCAAGCTTTGGCACAGCAGGGACATGACATTTATTATATTACTTCACGTCCTAAACAATATTGTGAGCAAACAAAAGCATGGATGGAAGCGCAAGGTTTTCCAATCACAGATGGTCACTTTTACTGTGGAATGCAGGATACAGAGAAAGTGGCGATCATCAAAGAGCTAGCTTTAGATGTTTATGTAGATGATAAACCAGCTGTATTAGAAACACTTCAAGGTGTGAATACAAAAGTAATTTTAAAAGATCAATCTTATAACAATCATGTTGAACTGCCACGCTTAAGTCATTGGCGAGATTTCTTAAGATTGGTAAATAATTAACTCATCACCATAACGTGTGATTGATTTCCGTTCCGACCGGGCGCTTTGTTGCTGACGCTTCGCTTTCGCACAGATAAAACATTTGTTGCTGACGCTTCGCTTTCGCACAGATAAAACATTTGTTGCTGACGCTTCGCTTTCGCGCAGAGCAAAGCTTCCTGGGGGCGTCCGATGAGCCGCTTCGTTGTTGCTGACACTGCGCTTTCGCACAGACAAAACCTAGTCGCTGCCGCTACGTTAGCACTACGCTTTCGCACAGAAAACATCCGCTTCGCTGCAGGGTCTCGAGCCAACAGATGTTTTTTGCGCGAAACCGAAGCGGCAGCGGCACCGATGTTGGTCACGAAGGCGTTATCACAGGACGTGATAGTTTTAGCCTTCGTTCCTCTATCGCTAATCCCGAAGGAGTCGCCCGGTCTCCGCTTCAATCAACTTGTATCAAGGCCATACGTTTTAACAAATGTCATCCATAACTTTTGTTGATGAGTCAAATAATTAAAGCACTAAACCCGAATAGATAGCACTTAAAAAAGTGAATCTATTCGGGTTTATTCTTTGTTTCGATCAATACAATTGCTTTTCAATTTCTAATGCAACGTTTTGTATAGTTTCGATTAATAAATTTTCATCGTAGTCGCTGTAGCGTACTTCTGGTATGACCAGCGTTACGGAAGCGATGATTTGTTGAGATGCATTTAAAATCGGTGCAGATATAGAGCATGCGCCACGCACACGTTCGCTATTACTTTTCGCAAACCGTTGTAAACGGATATGTTTTAATTCCGTTAACAGTTGCTCTCTTGAAAGTATTGTCTTATCAGTGATAGGTTCAAGACTTATATTCTCTACATATTCTTCAACATTTGGCATAAATGCGAGCAATATTTTAGAAGATGCACCTGCATAAAGGGGAGAGGTGTCACCTACAAACATTTTCGTTGAAAGCGGGTATGTTGAATCATAGTTTAAAATACACCGTCTCTCCAATCCATCAATAATATTCATGGAAACACTTTCGCCGATTTCTTCGTTTAACTTTTTTAAAATAGGTTCTGCGACAATAATAAGACTTGATTCTTCTTTTACTAAATTCCCTAAATACAGAAGTGAATGACCTAATTGATAGCGCTTAGTACGTTCATCTTTGTGTAGAAAGCCTTCGTACACAAAGGTAGAAACAAAGCGCTGTAAACTGGAAATGCTTATCCCTGTTTTTTTACTTAACTCAGTTAGGGAAAGGCTAGGTTCATCTTTTGAGAAAGCTTTTAACACTTTAATAGCTTTGTGCAGCGATGACATTGTATAGTTTTTTTCGAAAATCTCCTGATTCATCCCGTCACCTACGTAATAAAATTTTTTTCGACATCAGCCGGAGGATTTATCTTCAGATATACATGCCGCTATGCTTTTGCGCATAAAAACATTTATTAATGAAGATAAAACTGGCCCATCACCTTAACGTGGGGTTGATTTCCGTTCTGACTGGGCGCTTTGTTGCTGACGCTTCGCTTTCGCACAGATAAAACATTGTTGCTGACGCTTCGCTTTCGCACAGATAAAACATTGTTGCTGACGCTTCGCTTTCGCACAGATAAAACATTGTTGCTGACGCTTCGCTTTCG
>NZ_JBNNVG010000031.1:0-59813 GCF_050280425.1 Lysinibacillus sp. NPDC093190
GAGTCACAGTGCCAAATGAAAAAAGCGAGGTATTCAACGATTTACTCGTTAAATACCTCGCGATGTGAGAAGGTATAGACTTTTTCAGTGCCCTCTTAATATGGACTCACTTTTTTTAGTTGTTGTAACCGAATGCGTAAACTTATTATTTTAATGTTCGTTTTAAAAACTCTTTTGTCCGTTCATGCTGAGGTTTTACTAAAACCTGTGATGGTGGTCCTTCCTCTACAATAACACCTTTATCCATAAATACAACGCGGTCTGCTACTTCTTTAGCAAATTCCATTTCATGTGTAACAATTAACATCGTATTCCCGGCATTCGCTAGCTGACGCATTACCTTCAATACTTCACCGACCATTTCTGGGTCAAGGGCTGACGTCGGTTCATCAAACAGCATTACTTCTGGGCTCATTGACAATGCTCGCGCAATCGCTACTCGCTGTTTTTGACCGCCAGATAGCTGCCTTGGCTTCGCATTGACGTATTGATCCATACCAACAATTTGCAAATATTTTAGAGCAACTTCGTCGGCTTCTTCCTTCGAACGCTTTAATACTTTCATTTGACCAACTGTACAATTTTTTAACACATTATGATTGTTAAATAAGTTAAATTGCTGGAATACCATACCTAAATGTGTACGGTATTCTTGGATATTATGCTTTTCGTCTAAAATGTTGTCACCTTTGTAAATAATTTGACCGCCACTTGGTGTTTCTAGTAAATTAATGCAGCGTAGTAGTGTTGATTTACCTGATCCGGAAGAACCGATTAAGCAGACAACCTCGCCCTTTTCTACTTGGAAATTTACATCCTTTAACACTTGGTTACGCCCAAATGATTTACTTAAATGCTCTATTTTAATAACTGTCATCTGTTCGTCCCCCTATACTGCTTCTTTCTGTTCTTTTTGGTAGGCATCTGGTCCATCCAGGCGTTTTTCTACATACAGTAAAATTCTTGATGCTGTGAATGTCATGATGAAATAAAGGACACAAGCTACAAAGAAGGATTCAAAATAGCGGAAGTTATTACCTGCAATCGACTTTGTTTGGAAGTATAATTCCGTAACCCCGATAACGTTTAAAACTGCTGTATCTTTAATATTCATAATTAATTGATTACCTGTTGCAGGTAATATATTTCGCGCAACTTGTGGTAATACAACATGTAGCATGATTTGAAAATGATTCATACCAATGGCCGATGCGGCCTCGTACTGCCCCTTATCAACGGAAACAATACCGCCACGCACAATTTCAGTCATATAAGCACCTGTGTTTAGTGCAACAACTAAAATACCTGCCGTAATAAAGTTCATATCAATACCAAATGCAATATCTAATCCGTAAAATACAACCATTGCTTGTACAATCATTGGTGTACCACGGAAGAATTCGACATAGCATGTTAGTATAAAATTAATGAGTTTTAAGCTATAGAATTTTAAACCCTTTTTACGAACCTTGATGGTATGCATAATTCCGATAAAAAATCCGATAAGTGCACCAATAATTGTACTAATAATCGAAATAAGTAATGTATAATACGCACCTCGTAAAAACATTTGCCAGTTGTTCTCAACAATAGAAATAATCCATTCAAAACTCATGATGTTCCTCCTAACAACGTTGTGTTGCTTGTTCGTTACAGTATCGTGTCTTAGCTGGGCCTTTTGTTTCTTTTATCTTATGAAACTTTTAGCTAAGACATTATTTTTTTAGAGAGATTCTTATTGTATAACTTGTATTGGGATTGCACGAGCTAGCAGATAGCCCGTGCATTCATGTTATTGTGCTGCTGGTTGCTGGTGGATTGCTTCTTCCATAATTTTTTGACGATTATCTTCAGAAATACCTTTTAAGATTTCATTGATTTTTTCAAGATCGGCATCACCTTTACGTAAACCAACTGCAATAGATGTATTTGAAATATCGGTATCGAAACCTTTTTCAAACTTTACATACGTAAACTTATCATTTGCAGCAGCAGCGGAAATACCTTCTGGTCGCTCTGCTACATAGCCGTCAATTTTTCCAGCTTCTAATGCTACACGCATTGCTGGGAAGTTATCCATTGCTGTTTGTTTTTTTACATCTTTGATTTGATCAATAACATTGTAGTTAGACGTATTTAATTGTGATGTAATTTTTGCACCAGAAAAATCTTGGATGGATTTTGCTTTTTCATATTTACTGCCTTTTTTGATGACCATTACAAAATCAGACGTATAGTAGTTTTCGGTGAAATCAATTGTTTGCTTACGCTCTTTAGTAGGTGACATTCCTGCAATGATTGCATCGATTTTGTTTGATTGTAGTGCTGGAACTAAACCATCCCATTCCAATTTTACGATAACTAATTCTTTTCCTAAGCCTTCAGCAATTTTTTTCGCCATTTGCACATCATATCCGCCTGCATATTCTGCATTATCGGCAATTTTTACTGCGCCATTTGTATCATTTTGCTGTGTCCAGTTAAACGGAGCATAACCTGCTTCCATCCCGATACGGAATTGGCCTCCGCTTTCACCCTTATCAGTATTTGCTCCCCCATCACTAGACGACGTCCCATCCTTTTTACCACCAGTACCACAAGCTGCTAACAAAATTGCAGTCATGACGGTCAACATTAATACCAACCATTTTCTTTTCATGTAAAACTCCCCTTTTCTGTAAAAAAATAAGACAACTGTACAAAAAAAGACCTAAGTTCTGAACTTAGGTCTTATCTTTTTTAACAGTTGCCCAAATCCTCACAATAATTTCCAACATTCCGAGATAGCACAACCTAGTAAACCTGGAAAGTAATTTACTAGGACAGTCCTGCACTTATTCACTGCAGACCCAGCATAAAAGTACGAGCTCCTTTTATACTTCGGCGATAGTTCCTTCTCCATTGCGTCTTCGCTTGCTTGAACTCAACAATGAACTAATAAATACCGCGCCTCTACCTCACAATAGGATAAATGTGAGGTTTGTATATTTAATTGATATTAAGATATTACTATAAAACTAAGTTATCCGTCAAGATAATTTTATTACTTTTCTGACTAATTACAATATTAGGGTTTTATTCTTTTATAATCCTTATATACAATTTTGCAAAGTAGAAAATGGTGTTTAGATTTGATAACGTAGGGGTTGATTTCCGTTCCGGCTTTGCGCTTTCCTGGGAACATCCAGCCTCACTCCAATCAACATATATACGTGTTACGTGTTTACGTGTTAATATGACTTTGAACATTTTAGAAAATTCGCAAATTTTTATCATAAAAGCTCTACACTAGTAATTCAAAAGAATCTGTTATTCCACAAAATTAAATTCTTTTATTCTATAACTTTATTACTACGTGAAGCTTTCTTAAAAAATTTTCTGAAAATGAGGAATGTTTTATGACAAGCAAAAAACCCTGCAAAACAATGTTCGCAGGGTTTTAACAAATTCAGGAATTAAGAATTTAATAATAAATCTTCTGGGTTTTCAAGTAGTTCTTTAACAGTTTTAAGGAAACCTACAGAATCTTTACCATCGATAATACGGTGGTCATAAGAAAGAGCTAAGTACATCATTGGGCGGATTTCTACTTCACCATTCACTTCAACTGGACGTTTTTTGATAGTATGCATACCAAGAATACCAGCTTGTGTACCATTCATGATAGGTGTAGACATTAATGAACCGAATACCCCACCATTTGTAATTGTGAATGAGCCACCTTGAAGATCTGCTAAACCTAATTTTTTGTCGCGTGCTTTTTTCGCTAGGTCTGCAATTGAATCTTCAATTTCTGCAAAGTTTTTGCGGTCAGCGTCACGTACAACTGGTACTACTAAACCTTCTTCTGTTGATACAGCTACACCGATATCAAAGAAGTTGTTTAAGTGAATTTCATCACCAGCGATTTGTGCGTTCACATATGGATATTTTTTAAGTGCTGCAACTACAGCTTTTGTGAAGAATGACATGAAACCAAGTTTTGAGCCAGTTGACTCGAAGAATTGGTCTTTTTTACGAGAACGTAAAGCCATAACGTTTGTCATATCTACTTCGTTGAATGTTGTTAACATTGCAGTAGATTGTTTTACTTCAAGTAAGCGTTTTGCAATTGTTTGGCGACGACGGCTCATTTTTTCAACTGTTACACGTGATTCATCTACAGCTGCAACTGCTTTAGGTGCTGCTGGAGCTGCTTGTGGTGCTGCCACTGGAGCTGTTCCATGAGCTGCTACGTCTTGTACACGTACACGGCCTTGTGGATCTACTGGAGATACAGCAGCAAGGTCAATACCTTTTTCACGAGCAAGTTTACGAGCTGCTGGAGATGCGATTACACGCTCACCAGAAGTTTCTTCTACAACTGGAGCTGCTGCAACTGGAGCAGGTGCCGCTTGTAGCGCTGCTGGAGCTGGAGCTGCTGCAACTGGTGCCGCTGGAGCAGGTGCTGCACCTTCGCCAGCTTCTACTACTGCGATTACTTGACCTACAAGTACAGTATCGCCTTCTTCAGCTAAAATTTGAGTTAAAACTCCCGCTTCTTCAGAAATGATTTCAGCGTTTACTTTGTCTGTCTCAAGTTCAACGATGAATTCACCTTTTTCAACGCGATCGCCCACTTTTTTTACCCACTGTGCGATACTACCTTCTGTAATCGATTCTGCTAATTCAGGGACTTTAATTTCAGCCACTTTCATTTCCTCCTTTAATTAACGTGCATTGTGCACATAAAAGGGCTACTGCCTAAGCAAGTAGCCCAGCTCTCAAAAATTATTATGTGATTATTTAACCTTTACAAGCTCAGCAACTGCTTCTTCTACAACTGCGGCTTGAGCTGCTTTATGAGAATCTGCATCACCTTCAGAAGTCGAGCTCATTGCAGGACGGCCTACATAACGTAGCTTTTTACCTTCTGAAAGGTCGTGTAATGTTTCTAATGCATAATTCCAAGAACCTTGGTTTTTAGGTTCTTCTTGTACCCAAACAACTTCTTTTACATTTGGATACTTAGCAATAATACCAGCAACTTGCTCTTTTGGGAATGGGTAAAGTTGTTCTACACGAACAATGTGTAAGTGATCGAAGCCTTCACCATCTTTAATACGGTCTGCAATATCGATCATTACTTTACCTGAACCTAATACAATGCGTTCTACAGCTTCAGTTTTTGAACCCAGGCCTGGTTGTTCAATTACTTCTTGGAATGAACCATTTGCTAATTGATCAGCATTTGCTGCAGCTAATGGGTGACGAAGTAAGTACTTAGGTGATACAACTACAAGTGGTCGTACGCCTTCTGTTCCTAACAATGCTGCTTGACGACGTAATAAGTGGTAATAGTTACCTGCGTTTGAGCAGTTTGCTACGAACCAGTTATTTTCTGCAGACATTTGTAAGTAACGTTCCATACGGCTTGAAGAGTGTTCTGGACCTTGACCTTCATAACCATGTGGTAAAAGAATAACTAAACCAGATTTTTGACCCCATTTAGCACGTGCACCTGAAATAAAGTTATCGAACATAACTTGTGCCATGTTAGCAAAGTCACCAAATTGAGCTTCCCAAACTGATAGTACATGGCCATTTTCTAAATTGTAACCATATTCAAAGCCCACTACCCCAGCTTCTGTAAGTGGAGAGTTGTGTACTGTAAATGATGCATTTGCACCTGAAATATGGTGAAGTGGCGTGAATAACTTGCCATTGTTTTTGTCATGTAACACTAAATGGCGTTGTGAGAACGTACCACGTTGTGCATCTTGACCTGTAAAACGAACTGGTGTGCCATCTTGAATAATTGTTGCATAAGCTAATGTTTCTGCATGACCCCAGTCGATTTTTGCAGAAGCAAATGCATCACGGCGTTTTTCTAAAATTTTGCCAAGTTTTTTCTGTGGTTCAAAGTTATCTTCAAACACTAAAAGTTCTTCGTTAATTTTTTCTAGACGTTCCGCACCAACTGCTGTATCAATTTGTGGGAATTCTACTTTTAATTCTTCTGGCATTTCTAAATGCTTGTGCTCATCTTTATCTGCCATTTCTTTTACATGATCATAAGCAGCTTGCATTTCTGCATAAATAGCTGTATCTAATGCTGCTACTTCATCAGTTGAAACTACACCCTCAGCTGCTAATTGAGCACCGTATAAAGCACGAACAGGTTCATGTTTAGAAACTAACTTATATGTTTCAGGGTTTGTAACAGTTGGATCATCAGTTTCATTGTGACCATGACGGCGGTAACCAATTAAGTCAACAACGATATCCTTACCGAATTTTTGACGGTAGCTAGCTGCGAAACGACCTACTAAAGCTACAGACTCAGGGCTATCTGCGTTTACATGTACAACTGGTACTTCGTAACCTTTTGCAGGGTCAGAAGAGTAAACAGATGAACGAGAGTCTTGTAGTTCAGTTGTAAATCCAATCATATTGTTAGCAATGATGTGGATTGTACCACCAGTAGTGAACCCTTCAGTTTTTGCAAAGTTTAATACTTCTGTTACGATCCCTTGACCTGGGAACGCAGCATCACCATGCACAAGAATACCTAAGCCTTTTGTACGGTTATGAATAGCTTGCCCTGGTTTAGAAGTGTCGTCTTGTGCTGCACGTGCAGTACCTAAAACAACAGGATTTCCTACTTCTAAGTGAGATGGGTTGTATGCAAGTTTAACATTCATACCAGTTTCACGGTTGTAAGAAGCACCCATGTGGTACTTCACATCACCAGTCCAACCTTTAGTAATTTCAAGGCGACCATTTTCTGGCATAAATAAATCATTAGATACATGTGCAAAGTCAGAGAACATCATGTCATATGGTTTATTTAAAATGTGTGTTAACACATTTAAACGACCACGGTGAGCCATACCAATACGTACATTTTCAACGTTATTTGCTTCAGCTGTTTTTAAAATTTCATCGAATAGGACGATTTGAGTATCTAAACCTTCACCAGAGAAACGCTTTTGACCTACAAAAGTTTTATGAATAAACTTCTCGAAATTTTCAACACGAGTTAAGCGATCTAATAAAGCTTTTTTCTCATTAGAAGCTAATGCTTGTTTAAATGAACCTGTTTCAATTTGTGCTTGAATCCAATCACGTTCTTCTGTTGTTACCACGTGATTATATTCAAATGCTACTTTTTCTGTATAAACAGATTTTAAGTAATCGATTGCATCTTTACCATTTTTCACGTTTGCTGGCACATCTTTGAAGAAGATAGCTGCAGGAATTTCAGCTAAATCTGCAGCGCTTAAGTTGAACGCGCTTTCTTCAATTTGAGCTGTTTGTAGTTCACGGTTATTCAAAGGGTAAATATTTGCCGCTAAATGACCGTGTGTACGAATTGTATCTGCTAGTTTCACAGCTGCTAACACTTTCTTATAATCGCCAGCAGGAGCTGCTGCATTACTAGCTACAGCTACTTCACCTTCTACTACTACTGGTGCACCAAATTGTTGGAATAATAATACTAACTCCGGTTCTACTTCTTCAGGAGACTGTAAGAATAAGTCGTATTGCTCCATCACATATCCTAAGTTAGGACCAGAGAAAGCTGACCATGGAGAACTTACAGTTGTAACGTTGTTCGACATGAAAAATGACCTCCAAATTTTGCCTTTCGGCAGTTCCATTAATTAAATTACAATTAATTATATAATATTTCTCCGCTCTTTAAAAGGATGTTTAACACAACATACCCCAAATTTAAAGAACGTTTTTTCCATCTCAATCTTACTACTCTTCACAAAAAATACAACTCTTTTTATCAAATTAAGCAATTTTTCTCCCAAAGGATAGAATAATTAAATAAAGCATGTATTTTCCTCAATATTTCAGCGGGAATTTCATCAAGAAAACGGTTCCAACATTTTTGACACTCTTGACTTCCACAGAGCTATTATATTTTTCAAGTAACATTTTTGTAATACTAAGTCCTAAGCCTGTACCGCCTATTTGACGATTTCTAGCCTCATCAACCCGATAAAAACGATCGAAAATGAACGGAATGTTTTCTTCCGCTATACCAATCCCATTATCTTCTATTTTTAAAAGTACCTCATTCCCAGAGACAGAAAGTGAAATTTGAACCTCAGGAATTTTTTCACAATAACGAATTGCATTTTCTATTATATTACGAATAATTTGGCTAAGTGCATTTTCTGTTATAAATAATCGCCCTATTTCTTCATCTTTCGACAGCGTTATTCGAGCTTCTGGATGAAGGCGTCTTGTTTCCTCTATAACAGCTTCTATAACAGCTACTGCATCAGCCTCACTTTTGATGTCCTTTTCTTCACGGCGCGCAAGTTCTAATAATTCTTCAATCATTTTACGCATCCGTGCAATTTCCGATAGAGAAGTATCAATAGATTCCTCTAAAATTTCTGGATCATCCTTTCCCCATCTTTTTAAAAGAGAGAGATGTCCTTCAATTGCCTGAATAGGTGTTCGTAACTCATGAGAAGCATCCGCAACAAATTGTTGCTGCTGTGCAAATGAAATTTGCAATTCATTCATCATCGCATTGTACATTTTCAATAGATCACCAATCTCATCGTGAGACGTGTAAGTTAATTGAATTGGTTCATTAAATCCTTTATCCATAACGGTTTTCATGGATGAACGTAGCGCACGTAATGGTTTCATCAAATAATTGGCAAGATAATAGCCAATAGATGCCGACAACAATAATGCTCCTAAGCCAGCTATTAGCATGGTAGTCAATAAATAATGCATCAAAGACTGGAACTTTGATAATGGATGAATCACTTGAATATACCCTTGAAAGAAACCGAGCTGAATCCGTTGATTTATGACATAAACATCCTTTTTATCAATCGTCATTTCAATAATTTCACCTATCGAGGTAAGTGGTGCAGCCTGTGCAGTATTATTAATACGAAGAATCTGAACGCCATCTGAATTAAACATTCTAATCGTTTGATCACGATCCGCAATAGAATCTATAAGACCTTTATTTTGCTGAATTTCCTGAATTGTAAGATTGGGTCCCTGTGACTCTAAAAAATACACCAAATCATCGCTTGTCCGTTTGATTTTACTTGCCTCGTCATTTAGTAGCCATGTATGTAGCGAAATATAAACGACAATACAAATAATCGTATAGCTAAAAAATATAACAGCACTTGATGTTAGCATCCATTTTCTTTGTAATGACTGATTGATTAAATAATCTCTCAATTTTTTCATTCACGCATCACGTACCCAACCCCACGAACGGTTTCGATATAGGCATTCATATCACCCGGCAGTTTTGTTCGCAAATGCCGGATATATACATCTACGACATTTGTCTCTATATCCGTATCATACCCCCAAACAGAGGTTAAAATTAGCTCTCGTGTACAAACTTTATTTTTATGCTCTATTAATAATTTAAGTAAATCATATTCTGTTTTCGTTAAATCAAGCTTTTTCCCTTGAACAAATACTTCATAGGCAGCTACATCCATTTCGATATCACGAAAATATAATGAACCCCCAATTTTTTCATCAGGTGCCACCCGACGTATAATAGTACGAATTCTAGCTAGTAGTTCTTCGATAGCGAATGGTTTTACTATGTAATCATCTGCACCAGCATCTAAGCCAGCTACACGATCCATCACAGCATCTCGTGCCGTTAACAATATAATAGGTACCTTTGACTGCGTACGTATTCGACGACAAATTTCAATTCCATTTATCCCCGGAAGCATAACATCTAATAACAGCACATCAAAATTTTCAGATGAAGCTAGCGCAAGTCCTTCACGTCCATCAAAAGCGACTAATACATCGTAGCCTTCATGCTTTAATTCTAGCTCCACAAAGCGAGCGATATGCTTCTCATCTTCCACCAAAAGTATTTTTTTAGGCATTTCTTCACCTTCTATTCTAAAATAACTATGAGGGGTTTCCTCTTTAATACTGTTATAGCATAACATCAAACAAAAAGTCTGTACCACAAGTAGCTACTTGTTTGTACAGACTTTTTTAACTTCTTTTAGCAAATGTTTTTTGTAGCGAAAGCGAAACGTCAGCTACAAATGTTCTTTGTACCGAAAGTAAAGCGACATGTTCAGAACTTTCTCACATCTATAGGTGGTAAGATGAATACTGTTTTTAAGTCATTTTCAGTGGATGTCCAAACAACCGCTGAAATAGAGGAACTCAGTCTAAGAACGCCACGTCCTGTGGCATTACCGAAATGACCGACATCGTGTCGGCCCTCATGCAGGCCTAAGCACAAAGCCGATTCCGTACGCATTGTTTATCTGTGCGAAAGCGAAGCGACAGCAACAATTATGCCGAGGCATAATTGATTAGGTGTCAGTAATATAAAGATTATTTTTTCCAATTTCCTTCGCTTTATATAAAGCTTGATCTGCTAATTCTAGCAATTCATTTAATGTTTGACCGTGATCCGGATAATAAGCGATACCAATGGAAGCAGTTGGAGCAAAGTGATGACTTTCGATCGTCCAACCCTTTTTTAGTTCATTACGGATGCGATTAATAATATCCATGATTTGCGTATGTCTCTTCTTATCATATTGAGTTAAACCTGTTAGGACGACAATAAATTCATCGCCACCCATACGAATCACTAAATCGTGGTTACGTACTGCAGTAATTAAAACTTGGCCAAACTTTCGGATAAAATCATCCCCCGTGTCATGGCCGTGCTGATCATTAACATTCTTAAAGTCATCCCCATCTATATAGAGCATAGCTAAACACTCATTACGTTCTTTTGCTTCTGCCAATAGTTTCGGAAACTCCTTGTGTAAAAAACGACGATTTGGTAGTTGTGTTAACGTATCGTGATAAGCTAAATATAATAGGTCATTCTCTCGTTCCTTACGATGAGTTATTTCACGAGATACCATCATAATTTGTGAAACTTTTTCGCGCTCTGGATCATGAACAACCGTTACGTTTCCCTCAGTCCAAACAGGCGTACCGTCCTTTGCCCTTAGCAGTAGCTCAAACTGTGTTTCCGTTTGACCCGAAAAATTATTTAGAAACGTTTGCCAAGCCTTCTTACTTTGTTCATCCACAATGTTGCTGTAAAACTGACCTTGTAATTCTACATTTTCGTAGCCTAAGAAAATCTCATAGGAAGGCGAAGTATAAATAATGATGCCATCTTCGTTAGTTATGACAATCAAATCATTTGTATTTTCTGTAATGAGACGGAATGTACGTTCAATATTTTTCAATTCTGTTAACATTCTTTTCTTGTCCGTAATATCATAGTTAATGGATAAATATTGTTCTGTCTCGCCAAATTCATTTTTTAATGGAACTATAGATGCTTCTACCCAAAAATCAGCATGGAATTTTGTACGGTAGCATAACTCCCCTCGCCAAATATTTCCCGCTTTAAGCGTTTTATAAATTAATTGTATTAAGTCCGCAGTATTGTTACGAGGCTCTATTAATTTATAAGGTTGATCTATTAGCTCTTCAGCCGTAAAACCAGTTGCAGTTAAAAACAAATCATTAATTTCTAGAATTTTAGAATCACTATCCAATACAGCAATGTACGCTGTAGAATTTAGAGCAGCCTTAAAAACCTCAAAACCATGTGATTTTGAGCGTAACTCTGCTTTTTGTTCAGTGAATTGTGTGCAATCCTGCATGAGAAGAAAAATAGCAAAAGAGTTATCCCCCTGCATAACAGGAGATAATGATACTAAATACGTGCGCTCTTTTTTATCCAGTGTATGAAGCTTGATGAATTTTTCACCAATATTTTCGCCCATAGCTGCTTTTTGTAAATAGTTTTGTATGTTTTCTACTTCATCTTCAGGAACAATTGGTAAATCGACGAATGATTGCTGTTTAACCGTTTCTGTATCTAATTCAAAGTCTTCCGTGAAGCTGGAATTCACCTCATAAATAGACCCTTCAGCCGATAAGATGACCGTTGAGAAAAAAGCATGATCAAACATTGAGCGCAGAAATAAAAACTTATCTTCGATGCTACGATCATAGAGAATCTCTTTTGTTATGGCTAAAATATAGTCTTCTTTATTATGTCTAAACGGCCGAACAGAAGTCTCATATTTACGAACTTCTGCTTTATAATAGGCATAATCCACATAGTCAACCTGACTATGCTTCGTAATTGCTTGATTGTAATTTTTTTGAATTAAAAAAAAATTGCGACTTGAGGTAAGGGTAGAAAGCATTTTCCCAATCGCCTCATGTGATAACAAAGCTCGAGCTGCTTGATTTAAGCGAATATATTGAAAATCGTCTCCCACTTTTTTCATTAAAAAGACAAAATCTTTTCCTATAAACAAGTCATTAAATAAGTCTTCGCTTAAAAGATATTCCATGCTGTCACCCCCATAAGTCGTTATTGTTACTATTTAAATAGAATTTTTATATAGTTTCTGTTTATACAAAAAAATCAATACTACTATTATAACATAATTTAAATAAATCACTCTTCTTGATTTAGAAAAATTATATCCTTTTTAGGATATAATTTGTTAATTTGCCTCTTTTGAAGAAATAACGTAATTCTAAAGAAACACTATCCAAATATTTTTGCTTAAAAAACTGATATTTTAGACTTAATGCTCCTAAAAAAATATATAAACAAAATTTAACTATCTATGCAATTATTTATTTTTCAGAATTTACTGACTGATAAATTTAATTTTTGTTTTAGCGAGTAAAACGATTGCATAAAGCAGTATGATTGTTATATTATATTAAAAAAACTAGCCTTTTTTCGGTATGGTCGAAAAATCAGTAAGACAGCGGGAGATTATGGATATCATAGTTTTAACGTCTAGTTCTTTGGGTTTTAATTCCAGTACGAATTTTAGTTTTCTTCTTTATGTTTTAAAGGAATTGTTTTAACTACCCTAGTAAAGGAGGCGTTTCGTATGCTTAAACATCGAGACCTACATGAATGTACAGAGCTTTATGAGCTATTATCACACCCTTCTGTTTTCCCATTTGTCCGTCAAAAAGCCACATCAGCTGATGAATATTGGTTTATGACAAAACAACTGATTGAAGAAGAAGCGGAGGGACTCGCTATTTCTAGAACAATTACTGATGATTGGGGTCAACCAATCGGCACCATTAGCATTCATGATGTGGAGGATGGTGCAGGCTTTTTAGGAACGTGGCTTGGACTCCCTTATCAAGGGCAAGGTTATAACCAAAAGGCGAAAATGCTTTTTTTGAATGAACTTTTTTTTGACTATAACTTCCATACGGTATTTCTCCGTATTCGTGTTGAAAATATTAAATCACAGCGTGCAGCCTTAAAGCTACCCTATGTTATGAGTGCGAATGAAAGTCACCCAACCTTATTAACACAGGTTAACAGCGGCGAGGCGCAATTTAATTTATATAAAATCCCTAAAGACTTGTTCTATCTTACAACAGCCAATCAAATGGCAGAAGGCGAAGAACAAGCGATGTAATCTAAAAAAAGCTATGTGTTCTGTCATGACAGGCACATAGCTTTTTTCTGGCTTGGCTACATATAATTGCAGTAATTGTGATTTAGTACAAGCTATTCAGAAGGCATCGACTACGAGTACAGAGCCTACTTTTTATATTGTAAAATCATTTTCGCCATTTCATCTGGCGTTTTCGGTCTTTGAGTTTTCTCCATAGTCGCAACCATTTCTGCTTTACGCTCTGTTAACACATGAACCGATTTTTTAAAGGATTCCTTTGTTAACTCTTCCTCTTCTAATACTTCCGCGTAACCCTGTCTTTTAAACAGGTTGGCATTTAATATTTGGTCACCACGACTTTTTTGTGCAGATAATGGCACTAATAACATAGGTTTGTGAAGTGCTAAAAATTCAAAAATCGAGTTAGAGCCAGCACGTGAGACGATAAAGTCTGCCGCATGTAATAAATCCGGTAACTCTGTTGTCACATATTCAAATTGCTCGTAACCAGGCGTAGATTCAAATGATTTGTCGTAATTTCCTTTACCGCACAAATGAATGATCTGAAACTGTTTGACAAGCTCTGGTAAATTTTGACGAAGCGCATCATTCAATACTACTGATCCTAAACTCCCTCCCATAACAAGAAGAACAGGTTTTAATGTTGTAAAGCCACATAACAATAACCCTTTTGCTCGATCTCCCATAAATAACTCTTGGCGAATAATGGAGCCTGTGCATGTTGCCTTTTCTTTCGGTAAGTGCTGTAATGTTTCTTCAAAAATCGTAAAGATGTGTGATGCAAATGGCAGCGCAATTTTATTGGCCAAGCCAGGTGTAACATCTGATTCATGAATGACTACTGGAACACCAGCAAGTTTTGCAGCCATGACAACAGGTACAGAAACAAAGCCACCCTTTGAAAAAATTACTTGGGGCTTTACTTTTTTGATAATACGAAAAGCCTGCATAATTCCAGCAAGCACTTTAAATGGATCTGTAAAATTTTTCATCGAGAAATAACGACGCAATTTTCCACTTGAAATACCGTAAAACGGAACATTAGGAAACGCCTCGCCTATTAATTCTTTTTCAATGCCCTGTTCTGAGCCAATATAGTGGACATCATAACCTAGTTCTTGTAAAGACGGGAGTATCGCTTGATTGAGCGATACATGACCAGCTGTCCCTCCACCGGTTAAAATGATTGTTTGTTGTTTCACATAAATTCTCCTATTCCTTAAAAGCATAGCCATCACTACTTTTTGTTTACAGTCTTTTATTTTACTATATGCGAACAAAAAGATATAGATGAAGCTTTTAATTTCTTTCAGTAGATGTCTTTTGTACCGAAAGCGAAGCGTCAGCTACAGATGTCCAAACACCTGCTGAAAGAAATCAAATTTTCAGCTTACCTCTATTTTTTTATGCTATACTCATTAATTAAATATGTTAATGGAGGATGATATACACTTTGAATCAGACAACTACGTTAAAAGATAAATATGCATTAATATTAAAAATTATCGTACCCATTTTAGTCACGCAAGTAGCTATTTATCTTATCTCTTTCTTCGATATTTTAATGTCGAGTCGGTACGGTACTGCTGACCTAGCTGGCGTGTCAATCGGCTCCTCTATTTGGATGCCTATTTACACTGGGTTATCTGGGATTCTCCTTGCAATCACACCTATTGTCTCACAGCTTGTTGGAGCTAAAAAAGAGTTGGCCGCAAAGAAGACTGTTCAGCAAGGAATCTATGTGGCCATCGTATTATCGGTACTTATTTTCATTGGATTATTCGTCGGTATTGATTGGATTCTTGGCAATATGAATTTAGAAGCCTCTGTACATACTATTGCAAAATCTTATATTCATGCGATGTGCGCTGGTCTTATACCACTCTTTTTATTTTTTGTCATGCGCTGTTTTATCGATGCGCTTGGACAAACTCGCGTCACTATGATTATCACATTACTTACAACGCCTATTAATATTGTATTGAATTATATTTTTATTTTTGGCAAGTTTGGAGCACCTGAACTTGGCGGAATCGGTGCAGGCGTTGCAACAGCGATTGCATACTGGCTTGTTTTCTTAATCACAGTATGGATTATTGCAAAACGCGTGCCTTTTGAACGCTTCCGCCTATTCCATGACTGGCCAAAATTAGAATGGCTTCGATGGAAAGAAATTTTAATCATTGGTGTACCGATTGGAATATCCTTATTTGCAGAAACGAGTATTTTTTCTGCTGTCACGATGATGATGAGTAGTTTTAGTACAGAAATTATCGCAGCCCATCAAATAGCTTTAAATTTCACCTCTTTGCTTTATATGGTACCTCTTAGCATTTCGATGGGTGTTACGATATTAGTAGGTTTTGAAATAGGTGCTGGCCGTTTGCACGATGCTAAACTATATAGCTATTTATGTGTTGGGACCGCGATTTTATTTAGTTTTGTTTCGGCTTGTATTCTTTTTGTCCTTCGTGAACCTGTTGCCAATCTGTATACGACTGATGGAAAAGTGCTAGAATACGCCGGTCATTTTTTAATATACGCAGCTATTTTCCAGCTATCTGATGCTATCCAAGCGCCAGTACAAGGAGCTTTGAGAGGTTACAAGGATGTTACCATGACCTTTATCATGGCCATCATTTCATATTGGATTATCGGCTTGCCTGTCGGATATGTACTGGCCACTCGTACAGACTTCGGGCCATTTGGTTACTGGATTGGGCTAGTTGCAGGCCTGACAACAGGTGCAATTACTTTATTAATACGTTTATTACTTGTTCAAAAGATATGCAAGAACGCCAAAACAGCAATAGCAAACTAGACTTTGTTCTAGTTTGCTTTTTTCATTATGGAAGTTAAAAATACCAAGAATCCATCAGCATCTAATAAACCCTCTTTTACATTAACAAGGCTCCCCCATCCTTTATTTAAATTCATCTTTTTCTTTTCAACAAAAATGTAATTATTAATCCAATGAACATTAACATCTTCAAAACCTCCTTTATTAAACTAGATCGATCCTTTAATGACATTTAGGGTATGTATAATATGAAAAAATCCTTACTTTTTTATCAATTTCTTTATGACAAAATATTTTTACTGTAGAGATTTTGCTATTGCAGTTTGGAAAAATGATTCAACGACTAAGGCTAAAGCCACTAGGAGTATTCTTGCAACCGCAGCCCCATTGTGTAGTTATTCTTCTGTGCTAAAATTTAAATCGCCTATAGATATACCACCCGTTAGATTAATTTTTTCAACAACATCATCTAATGAGTCGTCAAGTTCTACATGAATTGATAAAAGCTATAAGCTCTGATTCTCTATTTAAAATCCCATTACAATTGACCATTATTTTTATTTTTTATAGTAGTAACTCAACTGTTCATGTCTTCTATATCCTTTCTTTCGCAGCTTTCATTACAGTAAAACTTATCGGCTTGATTGTTATAAATACTTATCGCTCTATTTTGTATTGATTTTCCTTATTTTCCATATTTTATTAATATAATACATCGTTCTCCTTTTTCGGTTAATTAACGATCCCAAATGGCCTCTAAAATATGAATTTTGTTTCACCGCTACAGTAAAGTTTCACAAACTTATGCTCATTCGACTAAGTGCTAAATCGCATTGTGAAGCCATTTTTGTCTACATTTCTAATGTATTCAGATATCCCTTGAAATGCACTCATTTGTTTTTAAGTCAAAAGATTTGTCACTTTATACGACATTATATATCCTTTCAAATTATCATTAGAAAATTAAAAAAGGATGTTCACTAAGCATTACGACTTAGTGAACATCCTTTTATTCAATGTAGCTATTCAATTTATACTATTATTTTTGGATAAATTGTTGTGTCCAGTAGTTACCTGATTTCACATAGCCAACACCAATATGCGTAAATTTCTCATTTAAAATATTCGCGCGGTGACCTGGTGAATCCATCCAAGCTTGTACTACTTCTTGAGGTGTACGTTGACCTTGTGCAATATTTTCACCTGCACTCTTATACGTAATACCTAAAGCTTTCATACGATCAAATGGTGAACCGAATGTTGGGCTTGTATGTGAAAAATAGTTTTTAGATTGCATATCTTGAGATTTTTCACGAGCAGCTGCCATCAGTTGATCATCCGTTTTAAATGGTGCTAAACCAGCTTTTGTACGTTCAGCATTCGTTAATTTTACTACCTCTTGTTCAAAAGCATTCACATCTGAAGTAGTTGTTGATGGTGTAGACTGTGATGGTGCAGTTGCTGTATTATCTTTTTGAGTTGTTTGTGTATTGTTGTTTGTTGTTTGTGTATTGTTGTTTGTTGCTTGTGTATTGTTATTTGTTGCTTGTGTATTGTTATTTGTTGCTTGTGTATTGTTGTTTGGTGTTTGATTATTTTCTGGTACTTGTACTTTTTTTGATGGTGCTTGTGTTTGTGGCACACTCACATGCCACTTATGATTTGACCATTGGTTTGACCATTGATTATTTGACCATTTATGATAAGAAACTTTATTACAGTCTGATGTTGTATTCCCCTCTGTAGTATTTGCTGCAGCGGAAGCCATTTGAATTGGAGCTGCTAATAGAAATGTTGCACAAATTGCAGTTAGTGTTTTTTTCATTTTTGCAATTCCTCCTTCTCTGCAACCAATGGTAAAGTACGATTTTAATAAATTTCTTACCAACATCTGCTAACAACACCATGATAGAAATGGATTCGCATCAAATAGAGGGTTTTTATCAATTATTTTTAGCAAGTTTCGCCAGCCTATGAAATACTTACGTTTTAAATAGGGTTGACATCCCTAAAAAACTATTAAATATTTTCAATATTTAAATAGAGCGACACACGAAATAAAGTCTTAAATACCGAAACAAGATTCCTTCATTTTACAAATACACAAAAAAATCTGCACGATTTCTACTTAAAGTAAAATAACAGAAACAGAACTTTCGTGTCTTACTAGTAGGAATCAGCAGATTTAAGATCGTCTATATAGAGAAGCCAAGCAATTTAATCAAGACCTATAACGTTTAAGCTACTTACATCTTCACCAATGATAACGAGTTTTGGGGGCATTTTTACGTACTCTGGAAGCCATTGGACCATGCCATATGCATATTGAAACAGCATAGGATTTTTTACACCTTCAATTGGCACATAGCCTTTCATTCGATACACAGTTTCAGGTAATGTACGTACCCAATCCTCAAATTGCTCCTGTGTAAAGTCAACGTCCTTAAATTCAACTAATCGTGAGCCAAGATGCATGGATGCAATAGGGGCTTTCACAACATCTTGTTTATCCACCTGAGCTGTTGCCTTTAAATCTTCTAACAAACGTAACGGCACTCGCCCATTTGTAGTTTGCAAAATAAAGGCATGAGGATTAAAGCCTTGTAGCTCATAAACAACCTGTGCTTGCTCTGCCTCTGTTATTAAATCCGTTTTGTTAGCCAGTAATAAATGAGCGTGACGGATTTGTTCCATAAATAAGGAGCGCACTTGCGGAGTTAATGTTTCTCGATTTAGCCACAGCTTTGAGTCAGCAACCGTGACAATCCCTTTGACGTCTAACTGTTCCGCAAATAACGGTGAATAAACAGCATCTAATGCTTCAACAGGATGTGCAGCACCAGTTGTTTCAATAATTAGGACGTCAAAGTCACTATCTAATAGAAGAGATTGAATTTGCGCCTCTGTTTTTTCGGCGCCAGAACAGCAAATACAACCCTCTAGCATTTCCTTTAGCGGGATATCCTTTTCCACAGCCTGTGAGTCAAATGGTAGCTTTCCAAGCTCATTCATAATGACAGCAGGCTTTAAATTTTTTTCCTTTAGTTGTCGAATAACATCTGTTAGCATAGATGTTTTTCCGCTACCTAAAAATCCACTAAATAAGTATACGTCCTTCATAATTATTCCCTCCATAAAAAAAGCTGTCGCAAAAGGCCATTAAAGACGCCTGCTGCGACAGCTACTTTGTTAGTTTGTAGTTTACTCAGTTTTTGCTGGTGTACCCGTAAGCAGTTCTTTTGCTTTTAACAATTGAGGATCTTCTGCTTTTATTTTAGCACGTAATGCTTCCATTAAAGCATACGTTGTATCGCCAGTTAAAACACCAGTTTCTTCAAGACCATTTGCAGCTTGCAGTTTTTCCACTGCACGTTCTGTATATTGATCAAAAATACCGTTTGCTTTACCAGGCTCATATCCTAGAACTTCTAGCATCTCTTGTGCCGCTTTTACTGAGTTAGACTGCACGCCCTTTTTCATCTCCATAGATGGATCTAAGTATGGTAATGATGCATAAGGTGGGTATGACACTTTAACATCTGGAACAATCCCTTTTTCATGAATCCAGTTACCATTTGGTGTTAACCATTTACCTGTTGTGAATTTAAGGTTAGAGCCATCTTTTAATGGTGTGACATTTTGCACTGTACCTTTACCAAACGATGTTTCTCCAACAATTTTAGCACCGATAGATTCTTTTAATGCACCAGCTAATATTTCAGAAGCAGAAGCACTGCCACTATCGACTAGCACTGTCACTGGAACATTATATTTTTTACCAGCAATAGCATTGGTAATTTTCGGCTCTTCATTTTTTTGTTGCACTTGGACAATCGGTTTACCTTCTGGAACAAATAAATTCGAAATTTCTATTGCAGCATCTAGGTAGCCACCTGGATTTTGACGGACATCTACTACGATACCTTTCAAGTTTTTACCTTCGTAATCTGCAAGAATCTTCTCAAATTCTTTTGCTGTATTTTCACTAAATGACGTTATTTGAATATGGGCAATATCCCCTGCAAGCATTTCACCGTAAACCGTTTCAACCGGAATTTCATCACGGACAATCGTCATATTAAGAGGCTCAGCGTTTCCTTCTCGTTTCACAGTTAATTTTACAGGTGTTCCTTTTTCACCGCGAATAAGAGCTACCGCTTCAGATGCACTTAACCCATGAATGCTTTTTCCATCAACAGTTAAGATAATATCTTTCGGTAATAGCCCTGCCTTTTCAGCAGGTGAATTTTTAATAGGTGACACAACTGTAATAGAACCGTTACGCTCTTGAATTTCCGCACCAATTCCTTGGAAACTAGAAGACAATCCAGACTTAAATTGATCTGCTTCTTCTTTCACCATAAAATCAGAATATGGATCACCTAAAGCGTCGAACATGCCGTTAATAGCGCCATCGACAACTTTTGAATCGTCGATATCTTTGTAATAGTTGTTTTTAAGCAAATCATAGGCTTCGTATAATTTTGAAAATTCCGCACGTCCAGTCGGTACTTTCACTTCAACTACTTTCTTTTCTCCGAATGTTAAGGCAAATATCGTTAAGCCTGCAGTAATAAGGATTGTAAAGAACATCAGCATGATAAATTTAAACGGTTTCATTTGTATGAATTGTCCTGCTGGTTTTACTTCAGCAGGGGGTGTTTGTTCTGGCTGCTGTTCTATACTATCTTTTTTCTGTTCATCCATCTTGATTGTCACCACTCTCATATACACTAACTTGTTGTCACACTATTACCATCTTAACAGTTTATAGAGAAGACGAAAAGAAAAGACTGTCAAAATTTCACGACAAATCTTGTCCTACAACAATCTTCATAAAATCCAGTATTTCTTAATCGCTATATTGTTACTTTATTCTATGTAGGTGTTATTGCTTTAGATTTTGTCAAAGTAAAGGTGCCCGAGAAGCACTTTCTAAGGCACCTCTGTTATCTGCTAAGTTGTAGGTATATAATGGTACTGCTTTTCTATTTTACCCGTTTCCTCGAAGCAGTCAACTAAAATCCTCATAGAATAGTAGAAATTCTTTTTTGCTTATGCATCTTTAATATACGTAACTTGCGCCAATTTAGCATTTTTTATTTTAATTTCTGCGTTTTTCGCTGTAATAATCCCTGTAAAAGTTCCTGTTTTAATTCGATAATTTGGACCGTCTTGCTCAATGTAAACAAGCCAGCCGAACGTTGTTTTCATTACCTGTGCTGCGCTTTCTGCTGCTTTAAGGGTACTATACGTTCCCGTGAAAATTCGATATTTTTGTGTTTCTACTGGAGGGTTTTGAATATCTCCAGTGTTTTTTACCATGTCAATAAATTGTGACCAAGGTACTTTTCCAGCTCGGATATTACGAGGGCAATTTTTCCCACTAAAATAATTGTGTTGAACAATATTCTGAATGGCTATATTTTCATCTTTTATAATTTTTGCGATAAGACTAGCCGCATTTTCCACAGCTTTTAAATAATTCCCATCACTATTTACGCAAATTTCCACTTGAATTCCTTGACTATTACCAACGTAGGTTCCTGTTCCCCAGCATTCCCAAAAATGTTCAAATGATTGTACAGCTTCCGTATCATCTACTTGCCAATGCCAGCTAGCTTCCCTACTATTGCCATTTATCTGTAGACGAGCATGTGCGTCAGCATCAGCTCCAATGTTCGTATTATCGGTTTCATGAACGACAATATACTTTTTTGCATTATTTTTACCATTTGTCATTTTGATTGCTTGCGAAACTGATACTAGTTTTTGGCGAATTGTTACCAAAGGTTTCCCCCCCTTCTTTTTGTCCTAATATAAAAGGTTGGATTTTTGAACACAATCATACTATCTTAACATTCGTAATTCAAAGATAGATATTGAGTTCACTCTATATTATGTACCTTTTGTAACTTCAATCTATGTTTTTATAAGCATTAATTACCACATATTTACCCTTATAAATTTACTAAGGTTTATTTAGGTCTGTGCTGAGCTGTTTTTAAGTACATTCTCTAATTTTTTTATAACAGAATGTACTGTTAGTCTATGAAAAGTAAGAAGCTACCCCTTATAAATGACAGAAAAAATACCGTACGGGGTTGGTGATAATTCCATCAACTCTTCTCTATCTTTAAAATCAATAAGCTTAACTGGTATATTCAATTTATTTGCACCAGCTATAATATTTTCTGTTGCAATATCAACATATGGGCATTGGAACGAACGTAAAATCGTTAGGTTGTTAAATTTTTTCAATCTGTCCTCCCAATCATTCGGAAAATATGGATGTTCTGCTTCGTTGCACAATTGGTAGACAAGTAATTCAAAATCATATGGTGCAGTGTCAATAAGTTGAAAATCGTTTTTCAAAAAAATCTCTTTACTTGGCGCCCAAGACGTTTTTGAATTAGAAATAACAACGACACCTTTTTTGGCTTGCTTTTTGGCATCTTCTATACATATATTGATTAATCTAGTACCGTAACCTTTCCCAACTTCACTCACCCATAAACAATGAATCACTAAATAACCATCAGCATGAACCGCTCTCGAGGAATATTCTGCTTCTGTATATTCAATAAACCCTACTTGTTTTTTATTGTCGATTACTTGCACATATTTCAAGCCTTCTTCAAATCTATTGTTCAGCCATTTGTTCTCATTTAAATATCCACTTGATTTCTTCTTACTTCTAAAACAATAGCTCCCAATTCCCTCTAAAAGCTCATTATTAAATTCAACTATTTCAACGTTACACATTGCCAACCCCCCCTATTTATTAAGGTAATTATACTTTTTTTTGTTCTAGATTTTAAGTCGTTTAAGAAGTAAGATCTGTAAAATTAAATAAAGTGAAAATGGAAACTTCATTTATAGAAATAAAAAAATCAGACTAATTACATTTTAGTCTGATTTTCATAAATGAAAAATAATTCATTAAATTTTGTGCACCAAAAGTAGAGCTAAATTAGTAAAACTGAAAAAAGTATTTTTTTCCTTATTATCAAAAGCTGAAGATGACATTTGCTATGCCGTGCATAAGTTGATTGGAGTGGAGGCTGAGCGACTTCTTGGGGATTAAGCGTCACAAATGAGACCTTGGAGCGAGCCGGCAGAGGAACGGAGGCTAGGAGCGTCACGTCCTGTGATAATGTCTCCGTGACCAACATCGCGCTGTTGCTGTCGCTTCGCTTTCGCACAAAAAACATTTGCCGGCCAAAGTGGTTCATCGGACGCCCTCAGGAAAGCGCCCGGCCGGAACGGAAATCAACCCCACGTTATGGTAACACAACAAATAGAATTTTAAATGAATGACACATTTATTGTAGTTCATACATTACGGATTGTTTTTGTCTTTTTTACTCTGTACTTCGAGTAATTCAGAAACTGTGACAAATCGATATCCTTGCTTTTCAAGTTCAGGTATAATTTTTTCCATTGCTTGCACAGTTTGATGGCGATTTCCGCCTCCATCATGAAAAAGAACGATATTTCCTTCTTTGACACCGTTTAACACAGTGTCAACAATTCTATTCGTACCTGGACTTTTCCAATCTAATGTATCTAAATGCCATGACCACATAACCACTTTATATCCTTCTTTAACAATCGCTTCAATCATTGCATCTGAATATTGTCCTTCAACAGGTCGGAATAAAGTAGGTTTAAATCCTGTAATGTTCTGAATGACGTCATTCGTTTGATTTATTTCTTTTATTAAATTCGGGACATTCGTCCTTAGAGGATGCGTAAATGTATGATTAGCTAGTTCATGGCCTTCCTCATACATTCTTGCTATTACCTCGGGATTTTTTTTCGCATTTTGACCAACAATAAAAAAAGTTGCTTTCGCTTTGTATTTGGCTAACACATCTAAAATCTGAGATGTGTACTTTCGATGTGGACCATCATCAAAGGTAAGGGCTATAATTTTTTCATCTGTATTAATTTCCCAAACAATTTGTCCTGCTTCTTCATAATACTTTCTTCCTTTATGTTCATATGTTTCAGCGCTGACTTTTACATAAAAAAAGAAGACAGTTAATAGGAAAATTGGTAATAAAAACAAAATTTTTTTCAACTCTTCACTTCCTCAAAAAAATATTTAGTACCTTATTATTTGAGGAATGTTAAAAAAAATGCTCTTTTTTGATTTTTTGTTGCAGTGTTCTTTGAAGTAAAAAAATTTAGAGGTTTTCCTTTTAGTGATTTTGGGATTAAAACGTAGGCTACTTCCTTTCAACAATTGATTTGCAATTCATGTTACTTACTATTCAAACTGCCCAAAATCTGTTTGTTCAAATGATGTTCCATATGTTCAAGGTAGTCTTGGATAAGCCACTGTAGAGTCATTAGTTGATTATTTCCAATGTCACATTGAAGAGCAAGCTTTTCATTGGGGATATTTTTAATAACATGTATAATTTTTTTATTTAAGCTCACCCATAGATTCATTACTTCATCAAAAGGTAACTCTTGATACCCTTGGATTTCCACCCAATGAACTTGGTCATATGGAGTTAATACAAAGGGTTGCTGATCGTATTGTATTTTTATGAACCTTTCCAGATTATTAATAGCGGAGTCACATAAATGGCCTAAAACCTCTTTTTTTGACCACTTTTGAGGTGTTGGTCGTTGTGAAATCTCTATTTCAGACATTTGACGAAACTCTTCCGGTACCTTATTTATCCAAAAGTATAATTGATCTATAATACTTTGCACATTTTTCACACCCCTAGGAATTGATATGTGAAATTAGCTATTTATAAAAACTTAAATAATAGTCAATTAATTTAATGACTTCGTATATTTTTTTATATTCTTTTTCTATTTTATAAGAAATAAACAATACAGCTACATTAAAACTCAAAACTGCTAGAGCAACGATTTGGACAAGTGAGATCCCAATCATCAGTTTAGTATTGATGGCAGAGGCAATTATTGTAATCAATGATAAGATTACACCACACAATGTAATAAAAACTGGCTTAGATCTAATAATTTCATTTGCTTGTAATTTTAACACATCTAGTAAATATCGAATTTCTTTCAATTGATATTGTTGATCGAAAATCACGAAATAGGACATATAAACATCGTTTGTTATATTTTCATTCAGTATATTTTTATGAATTTTTTTCACTAATCGATCACAAAAATCTTTATCTAATGCTTTTTCAGGTATGAATAGTTCCTCTTTATTTTCAAAAACATTTGTGCCGGGATGCTTCAAACCCCTCATCCTCTCATACTGGTTTACCTGATTTAATGACCGTATTATGAATAGAAAGCTTATTTATAGTCAAAACATAGTCACCTTTAAATCTTTCAGACAATATAAGTATATGAAGGAACAGAAAGGTTGTATGTTATTATCGACAAAATTTTATTGTAATCTGATTTACATTTATAAAGACTTAATTAGTTTAGTTGTCGATAGACAGCTATTGCATCTGTAATATTGAACTGCTCTGTTCGTGAGTCACCCTCCGCACCTACAGTTACTAGAATATACTCCTCGCCATTAATTGTCGCTAGACTTGCTAAACATAAGCCTGCTTGCTCTGTGTAGCCAGTTTTGCCGCCAATTATTTCACCTCTCGTTTTTTCATTAGCATTCAAATTTTTAAACATTCGACTCGTCACCGTCATTCCCTCTGGATGAAGATTCGTTGACTTTATTAAGTATCTTTCCGCCGTATAGATATCCCTAAAGGTGTTATTGGTTAAAGCATATTGTAAAAGTATCGAAATATCTTTCACACTCGTATAATGATCAGGATGATGGAGTCCTGTTGTATTCTTAAAATGTGTGTTTTTCATCCCTAGCTGTTTAGCTTTTTCGTTCATTAACTTTACATATTTACTCTCCGACCCAGCAATGTAATCGGCTAAACCAATAGAAGCATCTGCACCAGAAGGTAGCATTGAACCATAAAGTAAATCCTCTGCCGTTACCTCCTCATTAGGAAGAAAGCCTGCCATAGAAGCATTTTCTTCATACAAATCCTTAAATATACTTTTAGGAAGCAAAATCTTTTCCTGTAAATTCGGGATATTTTCAATTGCAACTAGAACCGTCATAATCTTTGTCAAAGAAGCAGGATAAATAATTTCATCGCTCCCTTTGTCCAATAAAATCTTATTTGTGTCTAAGTTCACTAAAATAGCATTTGAGCTATGTAAATTTACATCAAGATTTATTTCACTTTTCTTTGGCATTTCCAACTGAGGATTATCAATTTCTAGCTTTGAATGTAAAAATGGATATTCTTTTATAAACATGTACACCAGAAAAATAATAATCAGTAATATTAGGCTATAAAATCCTTTTCTTTTCAACATAAAAACAACTCCTTCTCTCTATGCCTCTATTGAAACATAAAAGAAGGAGCTCTTTTTTAATAATCTATTATAGAATTCTTAAGGTTTCTTAAGAAAGTGTTGGAAGTATAACAGTGAAAACTGTTTTTTCATCATTACTTGAAGCTGATATCGTTCCTCCATGAGCATGGACTATTTCATTGGCAATTGCAAGACCAAGCCCCGCTCCACCTGATTGAGTCGATCTGGCAGAATCTAAACGATAGAATTTTTCAAAAATCATCTTTAATTTTTGCGGTGGAATTGTTTTTCCCTGATTTGTAAATGAAATAAATGTCTGGTCATTTTGATGGTGTGCGCTAATTTGAATTATACTGTTATCATCGCTATATGCAATGGCATTTTTTAAAATATTATTAAACACCCTTGCTAATTTATTGGCATCCCCAAAAACCTTCATTTCCCCCTCGATACTCACAATCGCTTGCTGTCCTTTAGGGGTCAATAAGGGATAAAATTCATCTGCCAATTGCATTAACATATAATTCAAATTAATGGATTCTTTATCTAAAATAATGGACTGTAAGTTAAATCTAGTGATTTCAAAAAATTCATTAATCAACTGTTCTAGCCTATATGATTTTTCTAATGAAATCCTCACATACTTTTCTTTTTGGTCAACAGGCATGTCCTTTGCCTCATCCAACAAACTTAAGTAACCAATCATAGATGTCAGCGGTGTTTTAATATCATGTGCTAAGTAAACAACAAGATCATTTTTGCGCTGTTCAGCATCCTGTGCATCCCTTGCACGTTTTTCTAATTTATTTTTAACATCATTTAGTTTTTTCTCCATAAAATCTAGCTCAGAAGGAAGACGTATTTCCTGATCTGATTCCTCTGAAAGCATATTAACACCTATGGCAATGTGGTTAAAATACTTCGTAAACCGAGAAAGCGCAAAATAAAAAATTACTAAAAGCAAAATAATTAAGCCTATCGCTAACCAAAGGGACTTATTTTGTTGAAATAATATTCCATAGGCTCTCTGTGCCGAATAATAGTCAAGTTGTAGCACGTTTTCACAAAATCGAATAAACCAATCAGCGAAAGGGGCTTGTAAGACACCATCGATAAACACATAGCTTATGAAATAGCCAACCAACAATGCTATTACTAAAATCAGCAAAATTTGAAGCATTATAGTTCTTTTTAATTTTCCAAAGTCATTTTTCAATGGTATACCCCACTCCCCAGACAGTTTTAATGAATTTAGGGTTCTCTGCGGAATCATTCATCTTTTCTCGTAAATGCCTAATGTGAACCATTACCGTATTGTTACTGCTATAATATTTCTCGCCCCATACTTCTTGAAATAATTCTTCTGATGAAACGACACGCCCTCGATTTACACATAAAAACCACAATATGGAGAACTCTGTAGGAGTCAGAGACAGTTGTTTTTCATTTAACATACATTTCCGAGTTTTTTGCTCTAAAATTAAGCCTGAAAAATCAATAATCGGATCATTTTGTAATGTCCCCTGATGATTGTACTTTGTAGATCTGCGAATTTGAGCCTTAACCCTTGCAATAACCTCCAATGGACGAAATGGCTTTGTTATGTAGTCATCAGCCCCTAATGTAAGCCCCGTTATTTTATCTATTTCCTCTTCTTTCGCTGTTAACATAATCACCGGAAAATGATATTGTTCCCGAATTTTCCGGCAAATTTCAAAGCCATCGATTTCAGGCATCATTACATCAAGAATAGCAAGATCCAATTTGATAGAGTGTATACACTCTAATGCTTCCTGAGCATCATAAAATTTATAAACATTAAAATTTTCATTTTTTAAATAAAGCTCAATTAAATCCGCAATTTCCTTTTCGTCATCAACTACAAGAATATTTATATCCATGCTCATAACCACCTTTTATTCAAATAGCTTCATCTGTTCAAAACCTTGATTTAACAATATTCCCAGAGGTTCTACTAATCACCCAACATCATATCATTCCGTTAAACTTACTGTCATGCAAAGTCTTATTATTTAAGAAAATCTAAAGAATTACACATAAAAAAACCACTCGTTTGACAACGAAGTGGACTAAAGAAATATTATGCTGAAATATAAGCCATTAAGGTGGTATCATTATCTTGCTTGATCATCATAATAGGCTTCATTAGCCGCCTTTTCATTAGTGCCCTTTAAATAAGCTAAAATCATATCTGGTCGTTTTAGTAAAAGCCAGTCTCCATAATGGTCAAATCGTCTGCACGAAGTAATCATTCCATTTTTAATCGTTCCGTATTTTTTACCGTTCTTCTTGCCCCATTGTTTTAAACGCTTAGCAAATTCAGCATCTTCTGCCATTAGCATATTCTCGTTAAAACCTTTTATCGCCCGAAAGTCCTTTTTATAGCACCAAAAGATTCCTACAGAAATAAAACCATACTTAATCAATATAGGGACAATTAATAGCATGGTTGATATTACTATACCCAAGGACATTCTTTCAAAATTTCCGTTCACGCCTCCTCCAATGAATTGATTGGAAGCTAAATGCTTTTCAACCTCACAAAGCATGTGTTCTGTCATTCGAGTATCAGCATCAATTGTAATCAAAATATCGCCTTTTGCTACCGCAGCTCCAGCATTTCTAATTTTGGATAAATTTTTATCGTTATTTTCCAATGTCACGCAATTGTAGGACTGTGCAATTTCTTTCGTTTTATCGGTACAACGATTTAACACCACGATAACTTCTACTTGATCTTTATAAGGTTGTGCAGACTTTGTAATAGACTCTAGACACCCACCAATATAATTTTCTTCGTTATGAGCAGGTATTATAATAGAAAATTTCACATCTCCTTCAGGAACATCTTTTATAAATGGTGTGCTTTCCGACATATAAAATTCCCCCTTAATAATTAGCTCTCGTTATTGTAATTTAAGTATACATTCAAATATTCCACTTAAATTTTTTATTTTTGGGTTATTATGTATATTCTGTAACAACATAAATTAAATCTCAATATAGGATTACATAACACCTTATATATTTACGCTAAAAAATAGAGTTGATTTTGTGATGATCAACTCTTATGCCTTATTTTATTTAGGATTTTTATTCATTAGAACTTCTTTTATTTGATCTACTTAAGATGAAAACCGCCGTTGAGAAGATGAATATACCTGTACATAGCCACATTGTTATTCCATTCCATTGACTGTTGAATATTGTAATATTTATAAGGATGATAAACTGCATGACACAAGTTGCTAAATATAGAGCTAAGGAATAGTTCATGTAACCACCTCCATTTCAAAGTATTCCATTTATTATATTATTCAAGAAATATTTTAAAAATCCTTAAATACAGAACAAGAGTACTGCAATGATTTTTTACAGTACTCTTAAATCGAATTGGCTTAGTTTCCAAATGCAAAAATAAGCTCTGTCTCACAAGCTATTTCTCCATCAACCGTTGCTATTCCACGTCCCTTTCCAATGGCACCCTTTAAGCGTGTAATTTCCACTTCAAGACGCAGTTGATCACCAGGTTTAACTTGTTTTTTAAAGCGACAATTATCAATACCTGCCAGTAATCCAAGTCTCCCTTGATTTCCTTCTTTTGTGAGCATAATAATTGCACTTACTTGAGCTAACGCTTCAACAATTAACACACCTGGCATCACTGGATAATTAGGAAAATGTCCATTAAAAAATTCTTCATTGATCGTTACATTTTTAATGGCTACTGCTCTCTTCCCTTCTTCTAATTCCAATACTCTATCTACTAACAAAAAAGGATAACGATGTCTAATAACTTCTTGTATTTGTTGAATATCTAGCATCAAAAAAACCTCCAAAAATATTATTACCTAATTCTATCATTAAATATTAGTAGTTGGTACTATTTTTAAATTTGAATTACAAAATAAAAGCCACATTAGCTTAGATGTGACTTTTAACAGGCCACCTCAATTCCTTCACTATAATTCAATAACATACAACATTATATAAATATAACCAAACCATTTTTCTGATTTTTATAAATAGTTATTTTCACTTCTTTTCAGCATTTCATTATCGACAGGTATATAGAAGATAGAATATAATATTTCTTGCATTCATTAAGTCAATTTTATTATTCTCATTACTGAATGTTTAGTTTATTAGAATAGGATGGGTAAACATGTTATCTTTTATTGCAATAGTTCTTCTATTATTTTTAATTCCTGGTCCTGCAGTTATCATTACCATTACGCAAACGCTGAAAGGTGGAAAAAAGAACGGTATTTTCACTGCATTAGGCATTGGCCTAGGTGATTTAGTTCATACGTTAGCAGCTGTATTAGGGTTATCAGCAATTTTAATGAACTCTGCCACTGCCTTTGAAGTGGTGAAATATATAGGTGTTGCATATCTTGTTTATTTAGGTATTCAAATGCTCCTAACAAAACCACAAAAAATAGAAAAACCAACTGTTGAACAAAGTCCGCCAAGTACTTCGTTCCGACAAGGTTTTTTAGCGGAAATTTTAAACCCAAAAACTGCACTATTTTTCTTAGCGTTCTTACCACAGTTTGTTCAACATAATGGCCAATCTATCACTGTACAATTATTGATTTTAGGAATTACTTTTGTTGTGATGAGCGCTTTGTATACTATATTGTTAGCTATTATTACAAGCTTTATTGGTGAAAAAATCTTTACGAAGACATCAAACAATGGTTCGCGTTGGATTGAAAAGGCTGTTGGTTTCGTTTATATAGGTCTAGGTGTTAAATTAGCACTTCAAACTCAAAGTAGATAATATATAGTTTCTTAGGAGAACACGATAAAAATCGTGCTCTCCTTTTTATATTTCAAGAACAAGTCCCATTTCAACTCTTACTTCTTTTTTTTCAATATCTTTATTTGAGTAACTTAATAGGTCACAGCCAATAAGTTGAAATCCATGCTTTCTATAAAATTGTATAGCAGGATAATTAGAAGTTTGTGTTTCTAAAACGATCGCCCTTACTCCTATTTCTGCTGCTCGATTTTTGACCAAAGCCATGAGTTTACTACCAATGCCTTTATGTTGATGAGATTGATCAATATGAATATCATTAATTCTTAAAACATTATGCCACTTCTCATGGCTAAAGCTAACAATTCCTGCTTCTTCTCCATTTAACTCTGCAATATAACATTCAATATCCTCAATATGATCTTCGAAAATTTCTACTTCTAAATATTTGTGAAACGGTGTGTCGAGATGTTTTAACGTAAAATCAATTGTCCAGCCATTTTCCCGTTGTTTATAGGAAACATCATAATAGTTGTCGGAGCTGTATTGATAGATAATTTTTTTACCGTTAGGAAAGTGTTCTTTATATACCCTTTTTATTTGTAACAACTTTAATCTCCCTTTCTTTAAAATAGTTCTTTAGATAATATTATTGCACATGGATATAACTGTAAACAAATTAGAAGATTTACAACTTGAATTAGCTGATTATATTCACAACCACATTCGGATTCTTGTAACACTTGAATACATGAGTTCTATTCAGTGTAAACTTGTACACCTTAAAAAAGCTATTTAGTTTTGTGTAGACAATCCACGTATTATAAAATACTCTTATTACTTATTAATTAAAGAAGGTGTAAATGGATGTATGATATTACAGTTATCGGTTCAGGTGTAAGTAGTGTTTTTTTAGCATATACCTTATCTCAAAGTAATCAAAAGATATTAATTCTTGAAAAAGGAAAATCTCTAGAGGAGAGAAATTGCCCTTTAGATCGAGGCGAAACATGCAATTGTAATATTTGTGAGAAATATTTTGGTTTTGCCGGTTTGGGTAAATCAGAAGGAAAGTTTAATTATACAAGTGATTTTGGTGGCGAATTAGAGCAAAAAGTAGGTAGAGAGAATCTTCTACAATTAATGGATGAAGTTGACGAAATTTTATGCCGTTTCGGTGGAGACTCGGTTATCAAATATTCCACAGCTAATACAGAACTCTCAAAAAGAGCCCAATTATGTAACTTACAGATGTTAACTACTGAGGTGAGGCACCTAGGTACGTCTCTTTCAACAAAGATTTTCCAACAAATTTATAAAGTTTTATCAAGCAAGATAGATATTCAATTTGAGGTAGATGTGCAAGATATAAAAAAAGATAATAATTCTTTCACTTTAATTACAAATAAAGGTGATATCCAATCTCAGCAAGTAGTGTTTGCAACAGGTCGATCCGGAACAGATTGGTTAAAAAAACAATGTTCTAGTCTTGGAGTTAAGCAAGGCAAAACTCGTTTAGATTTGGGTATTAGAGTTGAAATGGCAGAACAACAGCTACGTTTAATTTTGGAAGATACCTTTGAAACAAAACTTGCTTATGCGCATGAAGATATCATTTCAAGTACTTATTGCATGAATCCTAAAGGAAGAATCATTCGTAAATATCAAGAAGGTTTAGTCATGCCAGATGGTCAAAACTTTCGAGAGCAAAAGAATGGAACTACTAACTTAAATTTTACTTTGTTCACTCCAACGTATTTTTCTACTCTTAAAGAAGCAAATACGTATGCACATAAGGTTATCGGTGAAATAAATAAAGGGACAGATCGTATTGTAGTACAACGTTTTGGAGATTTAAGGGAGGGACAGTCTACAACAAAAGAAAATATGTATAATAATCGAATTCAGCCTTCATTAAAAGCTGAATTTGGGGACTTAACTAAAGAAATCCCTTTACTATATATTCAAATCTTGCAGGGATTTTTAAACCATTTGGAAAAATTTATTGGTGAAGCCATTGATGAGGATACATTGCTTTATGGTATGGATGGAAAGTTTTATTCGCCAATAATAGAAACTGACCGAAATTTCCAAACAAATATTCAAGGATTATATGTAATTGGAGATTGTTCAGGAGTTACACATTCATTATCACAAGCAGCAGCTAGTGGTATTTTCGTAGGTAAATATTTAGCTAGTAATTGTTAGTTTTAAGAAATTAATTACTTAATACTTTATTGCAAAATCGTAAAATTTTAAAACGATTTCACTTATTTAACTAAACCAGCTGAATCAAAAATTAACTTTGCTAATTCATTGAAACTTTCTCTATATTGTCCTTGTAAGCAAATACTAATTGATAATTTGTCATAATTACGCCTCATTACTTTATTTTGTTACTCAAAGCAAAGTAATTAAACTATCGCCTACCGACATTATCTCATACTTACTTATTAGCTAAGTCCTTCTCATTCCTTGAAGTGGGAGTCTTCTGTTGGAAAATGATAAAATAAGATTTAAATTATTTGCTCATTGCCGTATTTATACGGGTTTTATGTACATGCTTATAGACCAAAAAGTCTATAAGCTTGATGTTGCCTATTTTATTTATTGTTTAGGTGTATTTGCGGTTAGTGGATTACTGTTTGCTACTAATTGTACTGGTGTCGTGCCTTGCTGAGCGGACTGTGTCATTTGTTGTGCATTGTTCATTAGCCCAAAGCGTTTCAATACACCAAAAATAGCCGCGCCGCCTATAATCCCCCATGCTAAAAATCTCACTGATGAAAGCCTCCTTTCTCATACCGGATTTTTTAAAACAGCTTTAGTATTAGAAATCCTATGCGGTTTATACTGCGTTAGCTAAAAGGGTTTTTGTCCATTTTACAGAATATTTGTAAAAATAACTGAATATAGTAAAATAAAATAGTATAAAATTCGAATGGAGGTAGTACATGAATATTAAAATTGCTTCATTAGAAGAAATTCCACAAATAGAAATATTATATGAAGAACTGTTTTTAGAAATGTCAAAACTACAACCTAAATACATAGCACCCGCAAAGCAGGATGTAGAGTTTCTTAAAAACATAATTTCGGAAGAAAAATCAGACATTTTTGTTGCTGAATTAGATAACAACATTGCCGGATTTTTATTAATTCAAGAATTAGCTACTCCTCTATATTCTTGTATCGTCCAGCATAATTATGCATATATTACGGATGTAATTGTTGGAGGTCAATACCAGAGTAAAGGCATTGGTTCACTTTTGTTACGAGAGGCAAAAAAATGGGCAGAAGAACGTAATTTAGATTACTTGGAGCTAAGTGTCTTAGCAGAAAATATTGGCGCTATTAACTTGTATGACAAACATGGATTTAATGAAACGAGCCGTACTATGCGCTTAGAACTTTAAAAGTATGTATGAATTAGAGCCTGCAGTAAATAAAGCAGGCTCTTTTATATTAGGTCGAATGTTAACATTTCTCCTGTTTATGTTAACTTACAACCTCCCAACTCCAATAAAATCTTTCCACGTAAAATCAATACTTAAAATACCAATTGGAAGCTCGTTAGCTATATATTTTTTTCCAACGGCCACTGTTGGTTTGCGGAAACACACAAGATTATTATAATAACCGAAAGCTCGGCAAATAGACGGACGTACCGAATGAATACCACACTGGTCATTTATTTCGTCATAAAAAATACAGGTTCCATAAAAACGTTGTTGATTTTTTAAATCGAGGCGCATTTTTTTAGGCATCGCTGTGATTTTCTTTTTTATTTTCTTTAACTCTTGTTCTGTAATTGGAACAGGCCCACAACACATTCCTCTGCAACCTTTACAAGGCAAATCTTCCATAAACAATCATCTCCCAGAAAAAGCAAGTGTTAAAATTCCTTCATAATTTGGATTCTCTAGTTCAGTAGCTCAATTGATGCAAAAAAAATAGGACTCTCCTGGCCAGGAGAATCCTATTTTACACTTTAAATTAATAATTGTAAATTATAGCATAAATAAAATACTTTGTCAAACTAAATACACTTACACCAATTACTGTTGTATAAAATGACATCTAGTATTATTACTAATATATAAATATTTGTATTAATTACTTCCGTTATTTAAAATGTGTATTCTTCACCATCTTCCGGCACGAATACATGTGCAGCAATTCCTTTTTCATTAATAAAGCTTCTTAAATCAACTCTTGATAATGTCCAATGATTGACCGCTTCCATATGACTAACGATCATTTTTGCGTTTGGAGCAGCTTTGTGAACTTCATAAATATCATCTTTCCCCATTATGAGAGAGCCTCCCTCCAAAAATTGATTGTCTCCCCCATTAACGACAATAATTTCTGGTTGATTTTTTTCAAGCACTTCTTGAACCCCGTCATACCATACAGTATCTCCAGCGATATATAATTTTTTCTCATTTAAATGGTTAAAGACAACACCACACACTTGACCAGTCAATTTTAAAATTTCTCCCCTGCCGTGTTGGCCTTTTGTTTTGCTTAATTGAATACCTTCAAAAACTGTATCTTCTTGTAAAATTTCCACATTGAAAAAACCAGCGTTTTTAACTTCTTTAGCATCCTCTTCATTTTGAACAAACATTTTAAGATCTTTCGGTAGTACTTCTTTTGCGATTGGATCAAAGTGATCTAAATGTAAATGAGTTACGATCACAGCATCGACATCGAGGAGATTGTCAATGGATGTCGGTAATTGAACTAATGGGTTATTTTGATCTTGTCTCAAAGAGTTTGGATAAGGAGGGTAAGTACCTTTATTTGCCAAAAGTGGGTCGATTAAAAATCTTTTCCCTGCGTATTCGAGTACTAAAGTGGCATTACGAATTTGTTGGATTTTCATTTTTATAACTCCTTTTCTTTAAATTACATTTAGTTTATACTATGTCCAAATAGTAATTACATAGATGAAATCAAGTCTTTTAGCGATTTGACTTGAATAATGAAAGGAGTTACTACATGTTAGATAATACAGACCTGAGTATTATTGATGAGCTTTCTAAAAATAGCCGTATTACGATGAAGGAATTGGGTGAGAAGGTTCATTTGACAGGGCAAGCAGCGTCATCGAGGGTGGCAAGACTTGAAGAAAATGGGGTTATTGAAAGCTATACTATTAATGTGAATCATATAAAATTAGGCAGCAATGTTCATGCATTTATTAATATTTATACAAAAAGTCCGTACCATGAACCTTATCTGTCATTTATAAAAACGCAGCAGCATTTTATTGTTAATAACTTTAAAATCAGTGGAGATAGTTGCTATCTTCTTGAATGCAGATTCCCATCAAACGAAGTATTAGATCAATTTTTAGTCGATTTAAATAAGCATGCAAACTATAAACTGTCTATTGTCATTAGTAAATAGTAAGGATACTAGGCACTCTCCATGGAGAGCCTAGTATTTTTCAATTTCTTTCAATTTTCCACTTTTACATAAACGCTACCGAATAACTTCCCATCAATATAGGCATCCAACTTCCACATGCCGCCTTTTGGGAAAGTCATATTAGTTGGGGCATGGTTATCTGCGCCACTGTTCGCTCCAAGTAACTTAGCATCTGTAACCAATTCAATTTCTTTATGCGTTATTTGGTTAGTACCCTTTACGCTTAGGAACTTTCCTGTTTTGACGCTCTCTCCCCAAAAGTGCCAGCCGTATTTTCCTGTTTTGCTCACAACTATTTTCCCTTCTTTACTATGCGTAAATCCTAATAATTGTGGTTCACCAATGAAGCTTAAGTTTTCAGATGTAAAGTACTCGCTTTCTTTCCACTCATTTTCCTTCGCTAGTACCTCTTCAACAAATCTCGAACTATTATCATGTTGTATTGTGCCGTTAGATTCTTTATGTGAGCAACCTACTAATACCAATCCACAAATTATGATGAAACCTAAAATTCTTTTCACGCTTATTTCCCCCTTTTTATTGTGTAACGACTATTTTTCATTTTTTGTTACAAAAGCAAAATTTATCATTGTCATTTCCGTTATATTCTAAGTGTAATTGCGCAATCTAAACTGTAACTAACAATAACGGAGGTTATAGCAATGAAAAAATTCTTATATATCGGAGCAATGGCAGCATTCTTACTAACTGCTTGTTCTTCTCATGACGAAGCTCCAGCTAGTGAACAAGCAGAAGCAAAAGAAAAAACAGTCAATGCTGAAACAAAAGAAAATCTTGAGAAAAGTTTTCTATATGAATCGGAAGATCCATTTACAAAGTGATTGAAAAGACAGATAACTAATTTAGGTTATCTGTTCTTTATTGTGTCTTTCCAAATACATTCCATCACTGAAATCTCTTCGTTTAAAAACGATACGTCATGGTTAAACGTTTTGGAGACTTCTAATGATTCAAGAACCAATAAAATCAGTCTTATCATGTGGAATTTGATCAATCATATGCGTATCTTGTGCTCATGTTTCATGGCTGTTGTTAACTTTATAACTGTAATAATGCTTCATTAACTGCCCAGCTTTGATGTTCGTGGAATATTCTCACCGAATGTGATAATACCCATAATTAATGCTCCTCTGCTTCTTATTCGCTTAATTTATTTTATCATTCCTTATTAAACTAAATGGCTTCGATAGTTAAAGAAAAAAATCCTGCATAAACAGGATTATAATCAAACTTTATTTTAAATGATCAATCTTTATTATAAGACTCCAACAAACCCCTTAATTTAAAAACTACACCCCCATTATTAAATGGAGGTGCAGCTCAATATGAATGTTCTTATTTTACCATCAATTCACGCTTAAATTGCTTTGATTTTTCTTTCTTTTTAAGAACAACAAACGATATTGCTGTCCCTTGGTTTGGTTTACTTTTAATTTGAAGTCCCTCACCGTAATGTTGTTTTAAGCGAAGATCTGTATTAAGCAATCCAATTCCCGTTGATGTCTCCGATTTTCTTACAAGTAATCGTTCCATCGTCGCTTCATCCATGCCAATACCATCATCCGACACAGTGATCTCAATGTACTTGTCGTAATTTACAATGCGAAGATGAATATTCCCGCCATTTTCACGAGGCAAAATACCATGTTTCAAAGCATTTTCAATTAATGGTTGGATGGTCAGTGATGGTATCATGACGTCTGTAGAAACTTCCACATCCCAAGTTACATTGATCCGCTCCCCAAAACGCTCTTTATGAATATATAAATAGGATCGAACAAGATTTAACTCATCCTCAATTGGAACAAGCTCATCAATATTTTGGAACTTAAATGATTCCCTTAAGAAATCACTCAGTGCTTCAAGTAGCTTACTTGTACGCTCGATATCAATGTCACTTAACGTGATAATGGCATTTAATGTATTGAATAGAAAATGGGGCTGTATTTGTGCCTGAAGCCAAGCTGCCTCCATTCGAAGCCTTTCTTGTGCAGATTGTTTAACGTCAGTAAGTGCTTTTACTCTTGACCTTAACTCTAGAGCATCAACTGGCTTTGTGACGTAATCATTGGCACCAGATAAAAATCCATTTTCAATGTCTTGAGACTGACTTCTTGCCGTAAGAAGTAACACGGGAAGTTCTGTTATTGAAAATTGCTGACGAATTGTACGTACTAATTCGTACCCAGACATAATTGGCATCATCACGTCTGAAATGACTAAATCCCACTCTTGAGACATTAGTATTTCGAGAGCCTTACTTCCACTTGTAACCGTTACTAAGTCGTATTTTTCTATTGAAAGTATTGTTTCGATTACTCTTAAGTTAACTGGATCATCATCGACGACCAAAACTCTAGGTCGATTTGCATCAATGATTGGATGGTTTTCAGTTTTATCATGGAATAGCTCTGTAGAAGTCGCTACTGTTGATTCTTCCTTCGCACTTGATAGCAGAGCCTCATTTTCTGTAGCATTTTCCTCATCAGGTAAGTTTGATATTGGTAAGGTAAAAGTAAATTCAGACCCTTTCCCTACAACTGAATTTGCCTGTAATGTTCCCCCATGTAGTTCAACTAATCGTTTACTAATACTAAGTCCTAGGCCAAATCCACCTTCAATTATTGCCTTACTAAGGGTACCCTGCTTATAAGGTTCAAATATACGTTGAATGGTGTCCTCATCAATACCAATACCAGTATCCGAAATGACAATTTTTGCCATACCATTTTTCACATGACCTGATATTGTCACTTCACCTTCATTCGTGAATTTCACTGCATTATGAAGTAAATTGAAAACAATTTGAATAACTCTATTTTCATCAGCAACTACTTTTGGAAAATTTTCAGGGATTTGATTAATTAACTGAATCTGCTTTCCTTCTTTCATAACATAGAGCATATCTAATACACCCGATACAATTGAGTGAATCGAAAAAGTTTTAAGCTTCAGTTTGGGGTTATTGTCTTTTAAGCTCATAACATCCAGTAAATCATTTAACATTAGTGACATACGACGTCCTACAGAGAGTACTGTTTCTAAATCCTTGACACTTTTGTCACTAAGTACACGTCCTTCTCTTTCCAAAACAACTTTTGAAATGTTAAGGATCCCATGAAGTGGATTTCTTAATTCATGAGACGTATTGGCAAGAAATTCATCCTTTAACTTATCTGTCTTTTGAAGCTTAATAGCAAGTTCTTTCGTATCCGAATGTACTTTAGCATATCCTTTAAACCATAAAATAGCCAAACTAGCCACTGTTATAATAAGATCAAATGGATACATGATCACTTTGATTCCAAATATGAGAAGCAGGCCATCCCAAATAAGATTATTACCAAATGCTAAAATGGCAAGAAGTAAAAAAATATTACTTTTAATCTCTTTAATAGATTTTCGCATAACTGTTAGAATCGTTATAACAATCGGGATTCCTAAAATCATAATGTAAATGCCTTGATTGGTTACTATATAGCGAGTAGGTAGTACGAATGTCAACAATGATGTTATACCACAGAAAATACTAAACCAACATGTATATTTTCTCATATGTTGAGGTAACCAATGTTTTATGCATTGAAGCAGTGAAAAGCCTATGCCGACCATAGAAAGATGAACTAATTTAAAGGCCCAGTCGTAATTTATCGGAAACCAATAAGATAATAATTTGTCATCGCTTCCTAATAGGAAATAAACCATACTGCTAATCGATAACAGAGAAAAGTAGAGTAATCTTCTTTCTTCCATGTTTCCTACAAAAAATAAAATGATGGAATAAATAGCATGTATTAAAAAAACCACTGCTACTAGTTGTTGCATATTTATCGACAACTGAGTTTCCCGTGCTAATATATCTTCTTTCCCTAATTTAATGGAGCGAACAATTCCACCATCGCGAGGGTCCTTAAAGTTAGAAGCCTGAACAATAATTTCGATTTCTTTGTGACCGTTAGCTTCAAAAGAAGCAGTATACGGAACATTATTGGCGACTGTTTTTTCTGCACTTTCCCCTATTTCACCTGATTTTTTCAACAGTCTACCATTTACATATATTTCTGAGGAACTCCGAACACTCGGTACTCGAATACTGTAAGTTATATTGTCTTCAGGATTGACGAGTAATTTTAAGCGATAAGAACCGTAACCATAAGGGCTCATCTCTCCCTCTTGTAAAGATGAACTCCACCCTTTAGGAACCTGTATGTATTTAGCATTCTTCGTGGATTCTAAATGCTTTTCTTCACTAATCAACCAATTGTAAGGATAAAATTCCCACTCTCCATCTAATGTAATAGCATGACCATCATTAAAATTCCAGTTTCTTAAATCCAGTTGACCTTTTTCGGCATGTGGTTGATCTGTATTATTAAATACCTTCAGCCATAAAATTCGTGACCCTGTCAGAAATATAATAAACAAGCTAATGATGAGTGCAATTTTTCTCTTTTTCATTAAAAATAATTGTCAAAAGGTAGTTTGTGTTTTTCTGTTATAACACAAGCTCCTTAGGCAAAATCACACCTCCTACGATATATTATCCTAACAGAGTTACCATTACTTTTAAATCTATTTCTTAAACTAAAAACCTAAATTTTACAATGTATTAATATTTCAATTTTCAAAAAATAATATTAAACAACCTTTTATATAACAGAAAAAAAGACATTTAAGATTTTCATAGTAAATCCGATTTTAAGTAGTCAATATCATACAATAATTGCTAAAAAATATGTGCTACACTTACTTTCATATTACTAAAGAAAAGGTGTTCATGTGATGTTAGAAGAAAGAACCGTTCACTTCGATTATGATTTACAGATTGAAGCCTAGCGTTTCTATGGAATCACACAAAAATCCCCAAATCACTTCCATGATTATTATGTGATTAGGTTTATAGAGAGTGCACAAAGACGTTTAACTTGTAAGAACAAAGAATATATCATCAATACCGGTGATTTAATATGTTTTAATCCACTAGATAATCATGCTTGTGAACAAATTGACAACAAAACATTAGATTATCGTTGTTTAAATATTAAGACTGAAATCATACGAAAAGTGACCAAAGAGATTACTGGAAAAGATTATCTTCCCCAGTTTAAAACTCCGGTTGTTTATCTATGTGAACAAACAAGCATATTACATAATCTTCCTCAGATGATCATGAACAAATCACCAAATAATGAAAAGCAAGAAACATTTTTTTTTATCAAGCAATTAATTGACGAATATTTAGAGCCTCCCCAGGAAGAAGATAATGGTCCAAAAAAAGATATGATTCAAAATATCTGTCAGTATATAGAAGCACATTATAAAGATCGAATTACTTTAGATGATTTAGCAAGAATGGCAAATATGAATAAATACTCTTTAGTACGAGCATTTTTTTTATCGTTTTGGGGAACAACAGATTTTTTAACTTGATAGCAATGCGGCAGGACCCCTAGTTACAATAACAAATGAATTAAAGGAAAATAAAAAGGAATGAGCCCTGTCCAATACAGAGTTCATTCCTCAGTAACTGCTTAAAATATGTGTCTAACTTTTTGGGGTCACTTCATTTGAAGATCCTTATAAATTCGTTATCTTACAGGTTCTATAGATGAGATCCGCCACTTGCATCGAGCAATTGACCAGTTACCCAACGGCTGTCTGAGGAAGCGAGAAAGGCGGCAATATCTGCCACATCCTCGGGTTCTCCCCATCTATTGAAGATTGAAAGACCAGCCGCATATTTTTGTCCATCAAGGTTTTCCAAAGTCTCAGCATTCATCTCTGTATTAATAATTCCAGGCTGGATGGCGTTTACCGTAATATTACGGCTCCCTAGTTGTTTGGCTAGAAGACGCGTAAACGTGTCGATAGCACCTTTGGACATACTGTACGTGAAGACACTTGGAGAAGCTGCACGTGTCACAAAAGATGAAATATTAATAATGCGTCCTCCATCTTTTAAACGTGGCAAAGCTTGTTGAGTAACAAAAAGTGGTGCTTTGACATTAATCTTCATTACCTCGTCAAATGTTTCTTCCGTCGTCTCTTCTAAACTGATAATTTGACCAATTCCAGCATTGTTGACAAGAATATCGAATCCGTCACCACCCATATATTCCCGAATAGTATCATCCAAAGTAGTAAATAAATCTTGAATACCATCTAGAGTACTAAGGTCAGCACCAATCGCGCAAGCATTTCCTCCGCTTTGCTCGATCTGGTGAACAACTGCTTCTGCCTCATTACGTCTTTTCCCGTAATGAACGACGACAAAGGCTCCCTCTTGTGCCAGACGCAATGCAATACTGCGGCCAATTCCTCGACTTGATCCTGTAACTAAAGCTATTTTGCCTACTAACTTACTCATGCTTCCATCTCCTTGTTCAAACATAGTTATATTACATAGATAGTTATATCATGGAACATTATTTGAAATGTTGCTCTCCTATTCGGTTTCAAGGGGGCGATTGCTTCAGATACATTTTTTCGTTTTGTCATAGGTTTCATTGCGTTAATGATAATCTACCCGTACCGACTAAAAGTGACTAATAAAAAAAATGAATTTATTTTTCCTAGTGCTAGTTTATGTGGTGTTACGTTGTATTACCTTTTAGAGAATATTGCCATAACCTTTACAATGGCTTCTAATGTTGGCGTTATCAGTTCCATCGTTCCCTTTTTCACAGCAATTCTTACCTACCTATTTTTGAAGGAGGAACCATTACGGATCAATTTTTTCATTGGATTTGTTGTTGCGATTACTGGTATCTACCTCATCAGCTTTAACGGTGCTACAAAGTTGCAACTTAACCCATTAGGAGATTTATTAGCTGTAACTGCTACGCTCGTTTAGGCTACTTATTCTGTATTGACTAGAAAAATAAGTAGTTACGGATATCATACAATTCAACTGACAAGGGGGTGTTTTTTTACGGGATTCTATTTATGATGGCTGCCCTTTTTCTGTTTGATTTTGAATTGGAACTGAATCGTTTTACAAATCCTGTTTCTTTATTCAATATATTATTCTTAGGTCTTGGCACTTCTGCTCTTTGTTTTATTACATGGAACTATGCTGTTAAAATGCTAGGAACCATTAAAAGTAGTATTTATATTTACGCGGTTCCAGTCATTACAGTACTTACATCTATAATTGTTTTACATGAACAAATAACTTATTTGGCGGCGTTCGGTATAGTTCTAACATTATCTGGTCTTTTTATTTCTGAGAAAAAACTTAGTTCAAAAAAAGCAGAAAAAAATAAGAGTCTAACTAAATTTAATTAATCATTAAAAATCACCAGAACTCAAATTGGAGTACCTGGTGATTTTAATATTTATCAAATGCTATAAAGTCTACTAACAGCTAATATATCCTCCGGCTTATGTAATAAACCTGTAGGAAATGCACCTACTAATTTATCTTTATTGCCTTCTCCCCATAATGCACCAAAGCTCATTATACCAGCCGCATTAGCAGCTAAAATATCTGTTGGCTGATCCCCAATATAAATACAATTTTTCGGTTCAATCTGTAATTCATTTACGGCTTTGAATAAAGGTTCAGGGTTGGGCTTATGCTTTTTACAATCGTCAAGCCCAACAATAACATCGAAAAAAGGATAGAGTTCTGTATTTAATAATTCTTGGACAATATATTTTTTATATTTGGACGATACAATACCGATAGTCACCTTTCTATCCTTTAATGTAGTTAAAACATCGTAAATACCGTTATATTTCTCCACTTTATTATTAAACATTTCATAGTGTTCAAAAAATGATTCTAGCACTTCTTTCTTTTGATTACTAAACCACTCATCAATAATTCTAGTAATCGGTTTCCCAACTAAATAACTTTTTTCTGCATCAGTAAGTTTATTCTTTTTAAATGTTTCTAGACTAGCACAGCAAGCTTGAATGTAACAGCTTTCACTGTTATGCAGTGTACCATCCAGATCAAACAAAATCGTCTCCATATTTCCTCCTAATATTATAATAGCTTCAACTGTTTCAAAGCATAATCTGTTGTCATTGTAATGTTTTCTGGTATTTCATCAATTGAGAACCACTTCACTTTCTCTAAAGCATGCGGTTCTCTATTTTGTACTTCTCCATTTGTAATACGAGCAGTGAAAGTAGGTGCAACATAATGAATATCTTCTGTTTGAATAATATGGTTGGTCACACATACTAATTGTGTAATTTCGATATCCACACCAAGCTCTTCCTTAATTTCTCGTATGATTGCGTTTTCTATTGTTTCCATGTAGTCAACCTTGCCCCCAGGTAAGCTCCAACAGCCTGCTTCAGGTGCTTTTTTACGTAAAACGAGTAAAATTTTGTTGGACTTATCTAGGATAACTGCTCCCACGCCAACCTTTGGTAATTTCTCTTTTTCCATTTTTATTCCTTCCTCTACTATAATACTTTTAATATTTGTTGAAATAGTATAAGTAAAATTATTTTATACGAATACTTCCTCAATTCGGAGTCACTTTTATCAGAGCTAAAACGAACAATAAAAATAAATAAGCACATAATATAAATTAGTTTTATGACTAAATCATCATATATTATTTTTTTGGAATCAAATCCTTATCATTCGTTCCCTAAATCCATTTCCTTTAAAAATTTATATAAATACATACAAAAAAATGAAAGTCCAACTAATAGCAGAATCCCACCAAATATGAAATTCGATAAAATGTACCCTTTCATTATTACTAGGAAACTATCTGTATCCATGCTGCCACCCATTGATGTTAAGTACTCATTTGCAGAATCAACACCATTTTCAACACCATTTATTATTGTTAAAAATCCAATTGTGATTATGACAATTGTAAATATTGCAAATCCATACTTTTTTATACTCTTCATAATTTCATCCATTTTCTCTTCCCCCTGTTCTTCAAAAATGAATTAATCGGTTAAATATACAACTATTAGTTTGTAAAGTCACCGTTTCATTAATCGATAAGGTAGAGTCAACATCTATCTGCAGAAAATTTCCTTTACAAGCTCTAATTGAATAGGAAGCCGAGTTGTAGCAATACACTTTAGATAATGTATCATCATCTAAAGTGTATACAGATATTATCTTATTTGATTTTGAAATAACTAATTAGTTTCTTTAGCGTATATAGGTACTAGATCGTTGTTTGTTGTAGAAACAGGTATAACACTAAAATATTCGATTACTTTTTCCAATTTTCCAATTCAATTTGTTTGGAAATATAAACCCTTACCCACTGGCTGAACAGTTTCTAGTACAATATCAACCATTTTTCCATTAACTAGATTTCTTATTATCCAAGCTACTAAATTTTGCGCAGCATAACATCCCGCAGCAGTCGAAATATTTCCTTCGTTGACGAAACTTTGTTCAATTACATCTACACCAAATTCTTTAAGTTGCTCTACTACAGATGGATATGTTGTAGCTTTTTTACCAGTTAATAAATTTTTTGCTCCTAGTAGTAGCGCACCTGAACACATAGAACCTATTAATTGTCTTTTTGGATCTAAATGAATTTTATTAAGATATTCTTGATTTTTATATAAATCTTGTACACCCTTTCCACTAGCAAATATTACAGCGTCAGCAGAAGGGATATCAGATAGGTTTCCTGTCATCGGAATTCGTAAGCCTGACATAGATACATGTGTTTTTTCTGTTCCCAATAGTTGGACTTCCCAATCTGAAATATTACCCACTAAACGTACACGATTTAATAAATCCCATGGTAAAAAAACATCTATATCTGTGAAATCATCAAAACAAACAATTGCAATTTTCATTTCCTTATCCTCCATCATTTTATTGTCAAAACATTACTATCATATCAATTTAAGGGATAATAAGGGAGTTTAAAGAGAATTCCTTTTATTTCATCGTTTTAACTAAAAAACCAAGAAAGTAATTGAACTATCTTGGTCTTGGCATTTTATGATGTTTTAACTTTTATTAAAGAAAAAATATTAGTATCATATGGAACACCATTTTGGTGCATATAATTTTTTAATATCCCTTCTTTTTCAAATCCTAATTTTGTTAATAGTTTGTTTGAAGCTTCATTTTCAGTAAAGACAATAGCTCCAATACGCATTAAATCCATCTCTTGAAAACCAAATGATATCACTCTATTAACGGCCTCCTCTGCATACCCCTTTCCCCAGCTCTTAGGAAAAAGTGCATAGCTGATGTCAGCTCTTTTATGCTCAGTGGACCACTCTTGAAAACCAATCGTACCAATAATACCTTCTTGGCCTTTTAATGAAATTCCCCATTTAATCCCACGTTTTTCATCATAATTCTTTGAAAAATTTTTAATTATTTGTTTAACCTGCTCTAAACTTGTTAATGGATTCTGCCCATAATGGCGTAATACATCTGCATTAGAAAAGCAATTTAAAACATCTTGGGCGTCATGTTCAGTAAGTTCTCTTAACACTAATCGTTCAGTATCTAAAATAGGAAACATCTTCTTCACTCCACTTCCAAATAAGGTATATGTTAGATTCTATCTTAAAAGAGGAAGAGTTGCATTACTAATTTGTGGCTGAAGCTTCATTATCATTCCCTCATTTCTCTTTTGGCATTATAAATAATAAGAAATCATTAATTTTATAGATCTTTATTATTTTTAGAAATAGAAAAAGACCTGGCACTCATTCATAAAGTGAGTTCGAGTCCTTTGTTTAGACGGTATATTTGGAATGTAATGGTCTTTTCCAATCAACTTTTAACAAATTGTCATTACCAACTTACAGTGCTGAATCAATTTATCAATAATTCAGGGTTAAATCCCCATTCTTAAGGTAATTGCCCTGAATTCTTTACTTTGTACAACATAGTATAAAGATAAAAGTATTATAAAAAGTAAATATACAATCAATTATGCCTCGGCATAATTGCGTCGGAAAACGGCTTTGTGCTTGCACAAAGCACTCCTTTCCGATTCTGTGACATCCGCTGAAAGAAGTTAAAGATTGTGGCGTAATGCTACAGCTTTTTATAAAATCATACTACCTTTTCTTTCTATCTAATCCTGCTATAAATTTTAGAAAGGAGGAAAACTGTTTTGAGTTATCCTGCTTATGGAACAGGTACGAATTTTGCCTTTGCTATTGTTTTATTCGTTCTTTTGATTATTGCCGGTCTTGGCTTGTTTTATTTATTAAGAACTTTAGTATGGAGCGGTGTGTAGTAATTTCCAAATGCTCAAGATATAGAAAGGGCTACCTGATCATAGATGATATGTTTGGACTCCATTCTAGGGCTTGCGTATATTAACGGAAGTCCTTTTTTCATGTTTATATTTCGTTAATACTTTATTTCACTATCCCGCCTCTTCATTTCAAGATACTTCGTTAGATATTTAATTTCATTTTTCTACTTACGCTTTTCATATCAAAATGTTTATAAAAATCAATTGCTTTCGTATTAAATTCCCAAACATTTAATTCGACTGAGTCAACTTCCTTTTCTTTAGCCCAAGTTATACAAGCATTAAATAACATTTTTCCAATTCCTTTTCTTTGTAAATCTACTTTTACACCAAAATCGTGTATGTAAGCATATTTCCGTTGAACAAGCGACTCGAAAGGTGAAGAAGCTTCAACACTTATGACTGTAAAACCCACTACAATTTCATCTTCCTTCGCTATTAGAATATCACTCTCTTCGTTGTTCAATAATTCTTTATAATAGGATTCGGGCATTACAGACTCCACACTTTTAAATATCGTTGGTTCCTCCATCACATGCTCTTCATGCCCTTCTTTTACTATCTCATTCACAGCAAAATAATCTTCCTCTGTTGCGATACAAACCTCGATTGTCATCATTTTAGCCCCCTCATATCCATACTTTACAAAAATCAAGAAATTTCTCCTCTTATTATACAGACAAACAATGGATTATAGTATGATATTCCAGTTATGGAAGTGATAGCTCTTTTTTCACGATGCTCTAATGAGTTGGGTTTTTTATTTCCCTATTTTTTAGTAGACTCTAAGATGAATGGAGACTTACTTTCACTATACCAAGTACTATTTAATATGAACTTTGTATCATCATATGTCGTTTTCCACTTTATCGTCTGGATATGCTTCCTCTAAGTGCATTTAACTTATTCCACCCTATTCTTCTTATGAATATTGTCATCTCTTGAAAACATTTAGTTGCATCAGGTACTAGCGGAAGGATTAAACTTACAACGACATAGTCAAACGATTCATTTTCAAATCCCCAATCATTATTGTAAATAGAATACTTGAATGAATAACGAAAACTAATGATTAATAATATTAAACACAGAATTAACATTATTGATTTTCACATTCAATAAATTTAATTTTTATTATTTACATTTTCAATTCCTCGTTATATAATCGAATCAACTAAAAGGAAGGGATTTCATTATGGCTTATAAAGTAATCACAAATTGCCCTGTCTGCAGTAAAACATTGAAAATTACAAAGTTACAGTGTTCTCATTGTCACACTACGATTGAAAATGAGTTTGAATTATCTAAGCTGGCATCCTTATCAAAGGATCAGCTTCATTTTGTGGAAGTATTTTTAACATGCCGAGGGAATATTAAAGAAGTTGAAAAGGAACTGGGGATTTCGTATCCAACAGTTCGAGGCAAGCTAACAGACATCATTTCATCCCTCGGATATGTGCAGAAGAAGAAAAATGAAGTAGACGAGAAAAAAGTTGTCACTATGTTGGAAAATGGCGAAATCACACCAGAAGAAGCGATTAAGCTCTTAAAAGAGGAATAGGGAGGAATTTATCATGAAAGAGGAAATTTCAAGAGTGTTAACAATGGTTCAAGAAGGAAAGATTGATGCAGATAAGGCATCCGAACTGATTCAAGTATTAAAAGAGAAAGAAGAAACAGGTAATATGCTTTCTGAAGAACCAACTAAATATTTAGATAAAACTTTAAAAATTCGTGTTGTATCAGCCGAAAATGATAACGTCACAGTCAATTTGCCTTTAAAACTTGTCAAGGTAGTATTAATGGCTGGACACAGCATCGCAGCGAGTATTCCTCAATCGGAAAAATACGTTAAAGATATAGACATAAACCTTATTATTGAAGCAATCGAAAACGAATTAGATGGTCAAATTGTTGATATTAAATCGGCAAACGGGGATACCGTTTCGGTCATCATTGAATAGTGATTAGCTTATGATGCATGTAAAAGTGAAAGCAAAAGACGTTCGGTTTACAATCCCAATTCCATATACTTTTTTAAACATTGCGATTTCAATTTTGTCTTCGAAATTTTTACAGCGAAATATAAATAAATGGACAAAAGAGCAGTTCGAAAGAAAAAAACTGGACTTTACTTTTCCACTAATAGACAAAAAAACGCTAAAGCCTATTGTCAAGGAACTGAGAAATTATAAGGGTATCGTGTTAGTAGATGTCAAAGCTAAGGACGGAACTGAGGTTAAAGTTAAACTATAGTATATGATAAAATACACCGACCACTGGACTGGCATTTTGTAGAAAAAGCCTAATTTCCAACTTACAAAAAATTAAAAGAAGCTCAAACAAGCATACCCCGTTCTTTAGGACCGGGTTATGCTTGTTTGTAAACATTAAAAATGAGTCCTAGTCATTAGCTAACACCTTTACTTATCCACGACCAGCTTGGAATTCAGGATATAAAGTCATTCCACCATCCGCAAATAGAGTAGTTCCTGTTACATAACTAGCCTGTGAAGAAGCAAGCCATACTGCGACTGCGGCAATTTCTTCTGGTTTTCCGATATACCCCATTGGAACCATACTTTCCACATCTGCCCGTTTTGCTGGATCTGCAAATTTTTCAGCATTTATTGGCGTATTGATCGCTCCGGGTCCGATATTATTGACACGAATTCCCTTTGGAGCATATTCTAACGCTAATGTTTCTGTCATTAACTTAATGCCCCCTTTACTAGCGGCATAATGCACAAACAACGGCCAAGGGATTACCTGGTGAACACTGGACATATTGATTACTGTACCTTTAATATCATTTTCTACGTAATATTTAATGGCTTCTCGACTTCCTAAAAACGCACCCGTTAAATTTGTATTGATCACTCTATTCCAATCACTTAACGGCATTTCATGAGAAGCTACTGGATTTTCTATCCCTGCATTATTAATCATGACATCGAGGGTCCCAAACTGTTTTACAGCTGTCTGAACAAGATTGATGACATCCGCTTCAACTGTAACATCACCTTGTACAGCTATGGCCTCCCCACCAGCTTTTTTAACCTCTTCCACTACAGCATTTACATCCGCTTCATTTGAACGATAATTAATCACTACTTTCGCTTTTTCTGCTCCAAAGCGAATGCCCATCGCTTTACCTAGTCCCGTTGCAGCACCTGTAATCACAACAACTTTTCCTTCTAAATCTGGATACATACAAGGCCCTCCTTTTTATCTTTTCGCAATCCCTAACATTATTCCAGCAGCTACTATAAAAACAATCCCAATGATAATTGCTATGAGTTGCTTTTTTGTTTTTTTCTCACCTAATATAAAAATTCCACCTAAAGTAGCGATGACTATCCCCATTTGGGAAAGAGAAAAACTGGTTGCGACTCCTACACGTGGCTGAGATATAAATAAAAACATGTTTCCGGCAGCCCAGATCAAACCTGGGATAATATTTCGAAATGCATATTTATTAAATGGTTTATGCTTAAATGTTAATAAAACCCCACCTATTACCATCCCCAATGCTTGTGGCAATAAAGCAGACCATCCACTTACGTTAAATAAACGTATAACAACCACATAAACTAAATATCCAAAAGTTGAAACAAGTAAAATTAAAATTCCTTTTTTCAAATTGCTTCCGTGTTCTTTTTGTTTCTCTTCAGGATTTGGAAGAGATGTAAGAACGATACCCACAATGATACTAATAAGTGCAAGAACACCTAATATAACCGACATCATTGTCGACCATTCATGAAAGACGATTACTCCAAATAAAGTTGTTGCTACCAATTGTAGCCCTGTCGAAATGGGCATTGTTTTGGAAACACCTATTAAATCAATACTTTTCAATTGGTTTACTTGCCCCAATGCCCAAAAAAGGCCTGATACAATTCCGACTCCAATCACAATAGGTGATAACTCAGGCTTTACAAAGAAGTAAACACCTATAGAGAAAATAAGTGCACCAAATGTTGTTCCAAGTACTTGACTATAGGGTCCACCACCGAGTTTGACGTTAAATAATACAATACTTCCCCAAAAGAGAGCTGGTAATATTGCTAGGATGATGTCCATTTCTTAAACCTTTCACCTCTCTAAATCCTTTATTTCATTCTACTTACTGTCAATCGATACAAAACATCCATAATACTTTTTTATGATGCACCAAGGGAAATTTTTTATACTTTTAGTTTAAAATCACTTTTTAAGTTGATTGAATTTATTATGTAGAATTTTCACTTTCGTAACACAAAATAACCAAGACGGCAATTTAGCTATCTTGGTCCTAAATATATCAATTATGCCTCGGCATAATTGCGTCCGGAATCGACTTTGTGCTTGCACAAAGAACTTCTTTCCGATTTCCGTGACATCTGCCGGAGGCTTTAACTTCTTTCAGCGGATGTTTGGACACCCGCTGAAAAGTGACTTAAAATCGCATTCATCTCACCACATATAGAGGCGGGAGACTTCTGTACCTGTCGCTACGCTTTCGGTACAAAGGACATTTGCTAAAATAAGTTAAATCACTGATTGAAGGTATTTTATATTATTTATAAATTCTTTACTAAGACATTCCACTCTACAAAAGTAGTGATCTTATCATAATATATATTAAGCTAATTTTTTAGCTTACACCGCCTTGAATTGTTACTAAGGGTCACTTCCATACAGTGGCCCTTTTTCATTTCTCAAAGTACGTTAAGGTATTAATTATTTTCCAAAATTTCTAATTCTAAAGTACTTTTTGTTGGATAAACACCTTTCTCACTTTCTATAACGATACATATTATAGGTGTAGAAAGGAGGAATATTTCATGGGATGCTTCGGAAATGTGGGCAATTACAACAACAATTGTTACTACGGAGGTTATAGCTATGGAGGTGGCAATAACGGTTCAACATTTGTTCTAATTGTTGTTCTGTTCATTCTATTAATTATTGTCGGCGCTACTTTCATATATTAATCTTTATAAGAAAAACTCTTTGTAGCTATTAGAAATTAATAAACTGGGCGAAATTTTTTGTCTTACACCAGTTCATTCAAGGTCACTTCCATAGAGTGACCTTTTTTAAGTAATGAGATAGTACGCCGCCCTTTAGAATATGACCTTGCCCAGCCCTCTTTAAAATTTTCCAACAAAACATCAAATGAAATCTTATCATAAACTAGTACCAACAATAATTCTTTCTTAATATCTTATAGTTTTTACCCATAAGTATTGTCGGCACTAGCTTCATGTTATTAATAAATAATACCAATAATACGCTTTGATGCTCATTTATAGGAAAACTAAGTTATCCCTACCTCCAAAAATTATAAGTCAAGGATCACTTTCCTCCGATGACCCTTTCTATATATAAACCTTCATGAAAAATAGTCGCTTCTGGATATTGTAAGTTTATTTAATCATCTTTTTACACTTTTATTAGGTAAAGCAAGCCATTTGTTCCCAGCTAAAATAATTATTTATATGAAATTTATATGAACTGGAACGACCGACTTTTATAAAGATATTGTCGTTTCTTTTTTAATAGGTATATTAATAATAGCGTGGGTTCTGGTGATGGTGGTGGTGCGGATGGCGATGGTGGGTTGGATATGATGTATGTGTTGGGTAGTAATGCATTGGGTAGTAATGGTGGGTTGGATAATGGTGGGTTGGATAGTGTTGAGTCGGATAAAAATGGGTTGGAGAAGTAACCGGGTAATATGGATGTCTCCCACCATGTTGTCCTCCATAACCATCATGTCTGTAATCGTATCGCATAATTTTTCCTCCTTTCGATTTCGATATAGGTTATGCTATAAAAGCATTAACAGTCTACGCAAATGCCTATATGCTAGTCAAATTGCCTCCTCTTCATACCTACAAACAAAAGAACAATCACCATTCCAACTATTTTTCCTATGTTCAATCTAATACGTATAAATTGAGCTGGTTTATTTCATTTTTTTAGCTAGTTATAAAACACAATGGATGTTTTTTGTGTTCTTGAAATTGGAGCATCAGACAAATTTTATTGACTTCCACTGCCGGCAAGCGTCTAGCCACTCCCTCCACGCTTTGCTTTCGCTACAAAAAACATTTGCTGAAAGAAGTTAAAATTGTAAATTCGCATTTTCCTGATGCTTCATCATATTAAGTTTTCGTTGTATAAACCATTCTGCAACGATTAAATTGGGTACCCAACATAACCAAGCGATTATAGAGTAGCTAATATTAAAATGTTCAAATCCAAACAGTACAGTAAACAAGACTAGCCAAATTCTTAATGTGACAGCTGCAAAGGTTAAAGAATAATTTCTTATCATCCACTTTTGATGATCAAGAACTTTTTTATATTTAATTTTAATAAGAGCTTGAAATGCTGTTATCAGCCAAAATATAGATAAGAAACCAAACCCCAACTGAGACATCAAACCTCCAGTAGCATAAAAGGCTAAATAAAGCCCCGAAACACCGCCTAATAAAATACCTATCATATAAATTTTCCCGATCATACGATGACGTTTAATATTTTTTTCTCTAAATCTCGAAAATAATGTAAAGGGACCAATAACTAAAGCTACTATACTAAATACAATATGCAAATAAAGCATTATGTACCAAAACGAACTCAATGTTGAATTTAACAAAAGCTTCAATTTAACGAACCCTGCTTGATGCGCATCCATGAAAAAATATTGAACAACGGCATAACCAGATATTAAAATAGCTAAACAACTAAATATAAGCCAAGTTTTTTTATGCATCTTTCTACCTCCTATTTTTTATTGTCGGCTTTTGCGTTCTTCTTACATAAAAGAATACCCTCACTACTTCTACACCTATATGCTATTTAATTTGTGCTTATTTTGTTATGTATGATTTCTTTCCTGTCCATACTGTAACATTTAATTTTATGACATCCCCTTTCCACCTAATAAGTGGTAAAAAAATGTGCGTAAGAGGTTTTATGTTTTAAATGAAATTTGAACCCTATAGAATCTTTTGATATTTCTTAGATTGCCATGCCCTTCTCCCCCCCACAATATGACACATAAATTGGGTCGGTTTAGTGTTCTAATGTTCATTGAAAGAATTATCATAAGTAGGATTAAAGAGTTGTAGAGTTGCTGTATATTTATAATTTTGGTATAATTCAAATAACTCATTCAAGAACGTTGAAGTAGTTTGAAAGGAGGTATAAGGCAGTGGATAAATTACGTTCACACTCTTCAAAATAAAATTTTGAGGAGGAAGTAAAATGACAATTGTATTTAAAGAAGAAAAGTATATTGATAAGAACGATTTAAAGGCACTGTATGAGAATGTAGAATGGTATGCATATACAAAAAATTTAGACCAATTACAGCAAGCATTGTTAAACTCTATCTATGTATTATCTTCATGGGAAAATGATCAATTAATTGGTTTAACAAGAGTTGTGGGTGATGGTCTTACAATCCTTTATATACAGGATATTTTAGTATTGAATAGCCATCAAAATCGAGGCATCGCGACTGATATGATGAATCATATTTTAGAAAAATTTAAAGATGTTCGCCAAAAGGTTCTATTAACAGAAGAAGCCCCTGATGTCCGTCATTTTTATGAAAAGAACGGTTTCCAATCTTGTGACAAAGGAACACTTGTAGCTTTTGCAAAAATGAATTAATGGTGTGCGAATGTTACACATTTAATCCGACGAAACAATAAATGAAGTTTGATATATCCAATATTCTAGGACTTGTGTGTATTCATACACACAAGTCCTTTTGTTATGCTATCACATATTCATAGGGACGCTCATATACACTTTTTACATGGCTTTGTATCAAAAGTACAAACACTAGAATGATATCGTGTTTCAACACCGTTTACCTGTAATCAAGTAAACACCTACCCACGAACAAAAGGCTCAGGCAGGTGCTTTATTCGATGAATTATAGTAAATAAAAAACCTATAAGATAGTTTCATCATATCGGTATTCGAAGTATATCCACTATGCTTTCACAATATGAATTGGCCTCCCCATAAGTACCTCAGCAGCATCCATTGTAATCTCACCTAAAGTTGGGTGAGCATGGATTGTTAATGCTATATCTTCTGCAGTCATACCCGCTTCGATCGCAAGACTTAATTCAGCAATCATATCAGATGCACCAGCACCAACAATTTGAGCACCGATTAATATGCCATCTTCTTTACGCGCAACAAGCTTCACGAAACCTTCTGCTTGGTTTAATGCAAGCGCACGACCGTTTGTTGCGAATGGGAATTTCGCTACTTTCACCTCGATCCCTTCTGCTTTTGCTTGCTCTTCATTGTAACCAACAGTTGCAAGTTCTGGATCTGTGAAGCATACAGCTGGGATTGCTAAGTAATCTACGATTGATTTTTCACCAGCGATTACTTCTGCAGCTACTTTACCCTCATAAGATGCTTTATGAGCAAGCTGTGGACCAGGTACGATATCACCAATTGCATAAATGTTTGGTACTGAAGTACGGCATTGTTTGTCTACTTTTAGTAAACCTCGTTCTGCGAATTCGATGCCTACTGCTTCAAGTCCCATTTCATCTGTATTTGGAAGACGGCCTACAGTTACTAATACATAGTTAGCTTCAATTGTTTTTTCTTCTCCGCCAGCTTCATACGTTACAACTACGCCGTTTTCATTTTCTTCCACACCTTTAGCTGATGCGTCAACAACAACTTCTACGCCTTTTTTCTTTAAGCCTTTTTTCACAACTTGTGTCATTTGCTTTTCAAATCCAGCTAAAATGTCTTTGCTGCTTTCAATGATTGTTACTTGAGAGCCTAAGTTAGCGTAAGCAGAACCTAGCTCAATACCGATGTAACCCCCACCAATGACAACTAATTTTTCCGGTACTTCTGATAAAGAAAGTGCATCAGTTGAGTTGATTACGCGTTTAGTGAATTTGAATGTTGGAATTTCAACCGGTCGAGAACCTGTTGCAAGGATAGCATTTTTGAATGTGTAAGTTTGTGCGTTGTCGCCATTGATTACACGTACAGTGTTTGCGTCTATGAAGTATGCCTCACCTTTCACAATGTCGATTTTGTTGCCTTTTAATAGACCTTCAACACCGCCTACTAATTTAGAAACTACGCTTTTTTTGAATTCTTGCACTTTTGTCCAGTCAAGTTTTACTTCTTGTGCAACAACACCCATATCATCTGAATGCTTTGCTTGTTCAAAACGGTGACCTACTGAAATCAGCACTTTAGATGGGATACAACCGACATTTGAGCAAACTCCTCCTAAATACTCTCTCTCTACAATTGTTACGTTTTGCTTCATTTGAGTAGCGCGAATAGCCGCCACATATCCTCCTGGACCTGCACCAATCACAAGTGTATCAATATACTTCATCTACTACTTCCCCCTCATTGCTTGCTATAAAGTGAAAAACGTTATCCCAAAAAAAATTATCTTTCACACAATTATGGTGACCTTTTGTTACAACTTTAATTACCTGTTTAAAGTTGCTATTATTTATTAGAACATCCACATTTGAAATCGGCACTTTTTTATCCTCAATTGAATGTATGGCTAGAGCTGGGGACTGTTGGTTTTTTAAAATATTTTCTAGACACCATTCTCTCCTAGCTTTTATAAAAACACCTCCTCGTATTAAAAACCAACTGACAAATAGCCACCCAAAAGGAATGTAAGGTATTGTTACTTTTTCAGCCATTGATTTGCTAATACGTTTTAATGATGTAGGCATAGAATCAGTAATAAGTGCTTGTAACCTCAAATCTGTGGAATTCACAATACTTGCAGCGATCCCCCCCATCGAATGCCCTAAAACATAGATTGCATTACTATTAATATCTGGCCTCTCCAACACATAATCAATCGTTGATGTTATGCTTTGGACAAACGATGCAATACTCACTTGTTTTTGTATTGAATCACTTTGCCCATGACCAAGAACATCCACAATTATTACGTCATAATCGCTAGCTAATAAGGGATCCACATAACGTAACATGTCTGATTTATTAGAGCTCCATCCGTGAATCAGCAGAAAGCAACCTCTTGCCCTCTCGCTTTTAATAAGCCACCCTCGAATTGTCCCAGTACTTCGTTCTATTTCAATGTTTTCATAAGTCGCATTCGGGTATTTTTTAACCTCTTTCATTTTCGGTGTAAAAATATGAAGAATGATATATCTCCTTAGAAATAAAATAATTGCTATGAAAGCAACGAATAATAAATATTTCATAATAATCCCCCAAAAAGATACCAAACGGTCTCTTTTAAATTGTAAAAAAGACGGCTTTATGGCCGCTCGGTAGCAATCATTGAAATATATTGCCTCAAATTATTTATGATGATCTTTGTTAATTGCCCATCATTCTTTAATCGATCTAATACGAGTCCACCTTCAAGTGTTGACACAATATATATCGCAGTGTCGTATGGCTGTACTGACTGCTTCAACTCTTGATGCTTAATTCCATCCTCTATAATTTTCATCATCCACTTTATCATCATATCCATTGCTTCATTAATCGATGGCAGTAACGCACTCTCTTCTAAATCATCCATTTCTATAGCTGCGTTAAAAATAGGACACCCACCTACGATCGGTTTTCCTTCACTTAATTGTAAAAAGGCCTCCACAAATGCGATTAATTTGTCCGTTGCATTTTCGTGTTGTGAAACACTCGTCTTTAAATGATGTTGCATTATTTCGGTAGAAAAATGAAAAGACTCGACCATCAGCTGCTCTTTATCCTTAAAGTGTCGATATATCCCCCCCTTTTGAATATTTGTTTCCTGAATAATGTCACTCATTGTTGTTGTCATATAACCTTTTTTGTTAAAAATCATAGCAGATTTTTGAATAATATTGCGCCTTGTTAATTCACCTTTTTTCATTTAAACCTCCAAAAAGATACCCTTCAGTCTCTTTTAATATAAAGGAATTTGAATACAAATTCAAGAACTATTTAACAGAAAATCAATTATGCCTCGGCATGATTGCGTCCGGAATCAATAACGTTACATAGTACTATTATATTACTCAACTAATTCAACAGTAAGTGTAGTAACCCACATTGGTGCTGTATATTGGACTGTTCCATCATAACCGACTTTTACTTTATCACCAATCTTAAATGTTTCGTCAGGATTCTTCGCTAGATTTACATAAATAATTCCGTAAACCGCATCATTTTCAGCTTCAGTTACATAAACAAAAGCTGCCCGATTGTTTATCACCTCTTCAATCACACCTACAAAAGTTGCTTTAACTTCACTTTTACACATAAACAATAAACTACAGCATATAAGAACTGTAAATAGCAAACTAAATGCCTTTTTCAAAAAATAATCCCCCTAAATCTTTCGTTTGTCCTTTAGATTCATAATATCTCATTACAGTCAAGGATTTCCAATTATTCTTTTTCGAATTCCATATTTTCTCCGGATTTAAAAATGTCTGTGTTGTGTTTATTTTCGACTGTCGCATTTAAACTATTTACGCATGCATATGGAGCGAACGGAAAGGAACTGGACGTTCACCGTTAGCTTTGTTTTCCATAGATTATGAAATAACAAATACAAAAAACCACCCATTTCTGAGGAGGGCACTGAAAAACTTACGTTTTCATAAAAGCGAACCTTTCTCAGATAAAAATAAGGCACTTCTTGTTCGATTTTGAACAGGAAGTGCCTT